>JAYTIE010000139.1:0-30256 GCA_043732015.1 Elusimicrobiota bacterium
CCGGCGATAGCGTCGTCGGTGGCCGGCGCGAAAACCGCGGAGATCGCGGTCAGTCATTTCCCGCGCAAGACCGGAAAGTCAAAGTACGGATTGTCCCGGATTTTTCTGGTGGTAGCGGACCTGCTGACGATTCTTCTCATCACCCGGTTTGTCCGCAAGCCCATGTACTGGTTCGGGATCCTGTCCTCTCCGTTCCTGATTCTGGGGTCGGCGCTCGCGGGTCTTGCGGTCTACCAGTATGGCCAGGGTTCCGCGGACCTGAATATCGTTTGCGGTTGCTCATTTCTCATTCTGGCCACGTTCTTCCATTTCCTGTTGTCCGGCGTTCTGTCCGAGTACATCATCTCCACCGGAGAGACGGACGCGAATACGATCATCGCCGTGAGAACGGTATCCATTACCAAGGAGAGTGTCTGATATGTTGTCCGAAGCATTTGAACTTCCCGAGTCTCAGACTCCGCCGGCGCGTCCCACCGTGGACGTTTCAGTCGTCGTCTACGTCGACAAATATCTCGAGAATGCTTCCCAGATGTACGCTTACGTCGCGAATCTCCTTAACGCCGAAAAAAGAACCTTCGAGTTCATCTTCGTCGACGACGGAAACGGGCCGAGCGTGCACACCGCGATCGAAGCACTTCACGGCTTCGCGAAGAATGTTCGCGTCATCCGAATGCCGCGCTTCTACGGGATGTCCGTCGCCATGATGGTCGGGTTCCGGCAAGCCAGCGGAAACCTCATCCTGACGCTCGGCTCCTTCCTTCAGGTTGAACCGGCGGAGATTTCGAAGCTGCTTGCGAAGGCCGACGAAGGCTGGGACTTCGTCAACGGTTGGCGCGTCGACCGCATCGATTCACCGCTGAACAGCATGCACACCGGCATCTACAACTGGCTGGTTCGCAAGGTTTCGCTCATCGAGCTGCATGACACGAACTGCACGCTTAAGGTTTTCAAGCGGAAGACCGTCCCGGAGCTCCCGGTGTACGGAGATAACTACCGCTTCCTACCCGTGCTCGCGGCCCGTCAGGGATTCCGCGTGACGGAAGTCCAGGTCAAGCAGCGCAAGGAAATCAACCAGCATGGGTTCTACGGTGTCGGAATCTATGTCCGCCGCGGTCTGGACCTGCTGTCGCTCCTGTTCATGGGCCGGTTCGTTGAGAAACCGCTGCGCTTTTTTGGATCGGCGGGAACCGTACTGCTCGTGATCGGAATCGCGATCAATCTCTATCTCGTCGGTGTTAAGTACATCGGCGGAGAATCGATCGCGCAGCGGCCGCTGCTGATTCTGGGTACGCTTCTCATGGTCGTGGGCGTGCAGTCTGCGTCCATCGGACTCCTGGGCGAACTGATTCTTTTTACCCATTCCTCCAGCATCAAGCCGTACCAGATCGAAAAGATCCTGGAATGAGCCTTATGCGGATTCTCATGATCGCTCCTCAGCCCTTCTTCCAGTCGCGCGGCACACCTTTCAGTGTGTACTTCCGCACGCGGACGCTGGCGGCCATGGGATACCAGGTCGACGTCATCACCTACCCGATCGGACGGGACGTCGCGATCCCGGGCGTGAAGATCTATCGCAGCGCGTCGGTCCCGTTCATCAACAAGATCAAGATTGGCCCGTCCTTCCCGAAGCTGATCCTGGACATCCCTCTTTTCTTCAAGGGATTCTGGATGCTTCTGACGAACAAGTACGACTACGTGCATGCGCATGAAGAGGGAATGTTCTTCTGCCTGTTCTACAAGGTCTTCTTCTGGCGCATGAAGATCATTTACGACATGCATTCCAGCCTGCCGCAGCAACTCCGCAATTTCAAATTCACCCAGAGCAGGTTCTTGATCGGTATTTTTGAGGCGTTCGAGAACGCGTCCCTCCGGCTCGCGTCCGGAATCATCACCATTTGCCCGGATCTCCGGGACACTGTGAAAGCGGCGAAAGTGAAAGTTCCGTCGGTGATGATCGAGAACACGCTTTTCGACCGCGTGGACTTCGCCGAAGACGGCGACGATGTCGGCGAAAACCTCATTGACTGGAAGAAATTCGAGGGGAAGAAAGTCATCCTTTACTCCGGCACCTTCGAAGCCTATCAGGGACTTCCCATGCTGGTGGAGGGAATCCCGACCGTGCTGGCGAAGCGTCCCGATGCCATGTTCCTCCTGATCGGCGGTACGCCGCAGCAGGTTAGCGATGTCCGCACCCAGGCTGCCGCCCTGAATGTGAAGAGTGCCGTGACGCTGACAGGCAATCTGCCGCCGAACGCAATCAAGGCTTTCCTGAAACGCGCGGACGTTCTCGTCTCCCCGCGCATGAAAGGAACGAACAGCCCTCTCAAGATCTATGAATATCTGGCGAGCGGCAAGCCGATTGTGGCGACCCGTCATCCCACGCACACCCAGATTCTCACCGACAAGGAAGCGGTCCTGGCCGGATGCGACGCCGTTTCGTTCGCCGAAGGAATCCTCCAGGCGCTGAATCTGCCTGAGCGTTCCAGCCAGGTGGTTCGGGGCGCGGACGAACTGTATCGCACCGCCTACAACCCTGATCTCTACCGCGCCCGTCTGACGGAACTGTTTGAACGCATGGGCGCGAACGCGGGAGCTCGCTGACCATGTGCGGAATCGTCGGGCTTTTCAATCTCGATAACCGGAAGGTCGACCTCAGCCTGTTGAACAGGATGAACGAACAGATCCGGCATCGTGGTCCCGACGACGCGGGCTCCGCCGAGTTCGGCCCCGTGGGCATCGCCATGCGGCGTCTGAGCATCATCGATGTGTCCGGCGGCCACCAGCCTATCGCCAACGAAGACGAGACCATCTGGGTCGTCATGAACGGCGAGATCTACAATCACCTTGAACTCCGAGCCGAGCTGGAAGCGGCGGGCCACACGTTCCGCACGCGCTGCGACACGGAAGTGCTCGTGCACGCCTACGAAGTGTGGGGGGACCGTTTCGCCGAGAAGCTGAACGGCATGTTCGGCTTCGCGCTCTGGGACGACAAGAACAAGCGCCTCGTCGTGGGCCGTGACCGTCTCGGTATCAAACCCATTTATTATCACCTCACGAACAACCTGCTGGCGCTGGCGTCGGAGATGAAGAGCCTGTTCGTCCTGGATTCAGTCTCGAACGAGACGGACCTGGCCGCGCTGGACGAATTCATGACGCTGGAGTACGTTCTCGCGCCGCGGACGCTGGCGAAAGACATCCGCAAGCTGGAAGCGGGCCACCTGCTGATTGTTTCAAATGGCAAGGTGGAGAACGTCAATTACTGGACGCCTGACGCGCAGGTCCGATACGCGACCTATGAAGAAGCGATGCCCGCGCTGGAGCGCGAGATGCGCGCCTCCGTGAAGCGTCACATGATCGCGGACGTTCCGCTGGGCGCTTTCTTGAGCGGCGGCATCGACTCGAGCATCATCGTCGGCCTGATGGCCGAGATGTCTCCCAGAGTTAAGACTTTCTCGATCGGCTTCGAAAACGCTTCTTACAACGAACTGGCTTTCTCTCGCCAGGTCGCGAACCGCTTCGGCACCGACCATGAAGAACATGTGCTGCGCCCGGATCCGAAAAATTTCCTCTCTGATTTCATCGGTTATCTCGACGAACCGATCGGCGATACCTCCATTTTCCCGACGTTCCTTGTTTCGCAGGTCACCCGCAAGAAAGTGAAAGTCGCGCTTTCGGGCGACGGTGGTGACGAATTGTTCGGAGGCTACGACCATTACCTCGCGGATCGCCTGTCGCGCTCCTATCAGCGCTGGGTTCCCGGCGTTGCGCGGGGCGCTGTTTCCTGGGCGGCGGGCCTGTTGCCGCCGACCGAAAAGAAGAAGGGGACGGTCAACAAGATCAAAAGATTTGTGGAAGGCGACGCGCTGCCCGCTGACGTGGAGCACTACCGCTGGATGTCTTTCCTGAGCGACGCGCAGCGCAGCGAGCTCTTCACTGACCAGGTGCGCGCGACCGTTCCGGCCGGCACGGGGCATGCGCGCCTGCTTCAGCATTTTGACGACGCCAAACGCTTCGGTGACGCAACGAACCGTCAGGGCTACGTGGATCTGAAGGTCTACATGGCTGAAGACATTCTCGTGAAAGTGGACACGGCCAGCATGGCCAACTCCCTGGAAGTGCGCGTGCCCTTCCTGGACCGCGAAGTGGTGCAGCTCGCCCTCTCGATGTCCGGCGATCTCAAGATCGACGGCACCGACCGGAAAGCCATTCTGAAGAAGACCTTCTCCACGCTTCTGCCGGACGAGATCGTGAACCGGCGCAAGGAAGGCTTCAGCATGCCGCTGAAAAACTGGCTCCGCCGCGAGCTTCAGAACGCGATGCGTGATGTCCTGAACCGCGAGACGATCGAGGCCGAAGGCATTTTCCGTTGGGACGCCATCAGCCGTCTCATGGACGAGCACGTCGCAGGAACCCAAAACCATGCCCATCGCCTGTGGTGCCTCATGGTCTATCAGCTTTGGAAGACAAAATATCTGAGCCGCGGCGCGGCGCAGCCGGCCTTTGCCGACGCCGCCAATTGCTCAAGGTGAGAAAAGAGATGCGCCCCCCCATGACAACACATGAGCCTGAAAAACTGAGCCCGCTGAAAGCGCAGATCCGCGATTACTGGGACATTCACATCCACGACCTCTCGGTCGCGAAGAGCCCGATCGGCAGCAAGCCGTTCTTCAAGGAACTCGACGCTTACCGGTTCGAGAAGCTGGACTATCTCCCGCAAGTCGTGGACTTCAGCGGCTACCGGAACCGTTCCATTCTTGAGATCGGCTGCGGCGTCGGCATCGACGCGGTTCGCTTCGCGCGCAACGGCGCGAAAGTGACCGGAGTTGACCTGTCCCCGGTCGGCATCGAGCTCGCCAGGAAGAATTTCTCGCAGAACAACCTGAAAGGGGATTTCCTCGTCCTCGACGGTGAACATCTCCCGTTCGCGGACAACAGCTTCGACATGGTGTACGTCCACGGCGTTCTTCAGTATGCGGCGAACCCGACGCAGATGCTGAATGAAGCCAAGCGCGTTCTTCGCCCCGGCGGTCAGGTGATCACCATGGTCTACAACCGTATCTCGTGGCTGAACCTGCTGCGAAACCTGACGAAGGTTCCGCTGGAACACGAAGACGCGCCGGTGTACCGGAAGTACTCGATCGGCGAGTACAAGAAATTGCTCCGCATTTTCCCGCGCGTGCGCATCGTGGTCGAGCGTTTCCCGGTTAAGACCCGGCTGCACAGGGGCCTGAAAGCCCTTCTGTTCAACGGACTTTTTGTCGGCACCTTCAATGTCCTGCCCATGTTCATCGTGCGCCGCTTCGGCTGGCACATCATGGCGTTTGGAGAGAAATGAGATGAACCGCCAGCTCCGCGGGCTTTCCTACAAGGTTTTTGACGTCCTCGTCGTCGGGGGCGGTATCCAGGGCGCCGCCATCGCCTGGGAAGCCGCTCGTCGGGGCCTCGACGTCGTCCTTGTTGACCGCGGAGACTTCGGAAGCGGCACCTCGGCCAACAGCCTTAAGATTGTTCACGGAGGCCTCCGCTATCTCCAGAAGGGGGATTTCAAAAGGGTCCGTGAATCCATCCGCGAGCGGAGCGGTCTGCTTCGTCTGGCGCCGCATCTGGTTCGCCCGCTCCCTTGTATTCTTCCGCTCTATTCGGGTGGAGGACTGAAGAGTCCGTTTTTCATGAAGATGGCGCTCGGCGCCGCCGACATGTTCGGTTATGACCGCAACAAGGGTCTCGAATCCGGGCGTTCCCTTCTTGGCGGAAAGATTGTGTCCGCGAAAGAAGCGGCGCGCATCGCCCCCGGCATCCGTCAGGACGGCCTCACCGGCGCGGCCGTCTGGTACGACGCCCAGATGATGAATCCGTCCCGTCTCGTTCTCTCGTTCGTCATGAGCGCGCAGAATCTCGGCGCTTCATGCCTGAACCACACGGAAGTAAAAAGTTTTATCCGCGCCGGCCATCGCATCATCGGCGCGACCGTCCGTGACCGTCTTACCGGCCAGGACATTAACCTGTGGTCTCGCCTCGTCATCAACGCTGCCGGTCCGTGGATCGAGGACGTTGCCCGTCTCGCGGAAACCAAAGGCGACGAAGCCGCGCCGGGTCTTTCCGCCGCGATGAACGTGATGATCAACCGTCCGTTGACCGCGGCCCACGCGATCGCCGCCACCAAGCCCGGCGGGCCGGTTTATTTCGTCGTGCCGTGGCGTGGAATGACACTGATTGGAACGCAGCATTGGCCCTACGAGGGATCTCCGGACCGTTTCCGTGCGGGCACTTCCGAAGTTTCCAGGTTCCTGGCGGATATCAACGCGGCGCTGCCGTCGGCAAAATTGACGCCGTCGGATGTGGTGAGCGTCATGTCCGGCATGCTGCCGGGCCACACGAAGAAGGGATCCCGCGATGTTGAACTTCTTCGCAAACACGTCGTACTGGATCATGAGAAGCGCGACGGAATCTCCGGTCTCATCTCCGTCATGGCCGTCAAATTCACCACAGCGAGGGGCGTTGCTGAAGACATCGTGAACATGGCTTTCAAGAAACTGAACCGGAAAGCGATTGCCTCGCCCACGCTGAACGAGCCGCTGTACGGCGGCAAGACAGGACCGTTCCAGGAATACGTGGTGGCGGAAGTCGCCCGTCAGTCCGCACGCCACCCGGCGGCGCTCGTCCAGCGCCTGGTTGAGACCTACGGTTCCGAATATGAACAGGTTCTCGCCCGTGCCAAAACGCCGGATGCCCTGAAACCTTTGCACGAATCAACGAACGTGGTTCCTGCCGAAATCGAGTTCGCGGCAACCCGCGAGCTGGCCTGTACTCTGGACGACATCGTTTACCGCCGGACAGAAATGGCGATGTTCGGACATCCGGCGAGCCGCGCCGTTGAAGCGGCGGCCGAGGTTCTTGCAAAAGTCTGGCGGTGGGAACCCGGAAAGCGCCGACGCGAAATCGAAACCGTTCTGGACGCGTCAGCGATTTCGACTCCTCTGTCCCGTTCCTAGTTTCTTCTTCCCGCGGCGCCGTCGCCGTTCAAGGACCAGATGAATTCAGCTGATAAAACCCAATCCCGCGTACTCGTTACCGGCGCCACCGGCTTCACCGGGGGCGCGCTGGCGCGCGCTCTGAAAGCCCGCGGCCACCATGTGCGCATCCTCGCCCGCAATCCCGAAACCTCGGGCTTCGACGGGCAGAGCTATGAGATCTTCAAGGGCGACATCACGAGCGCGGCGGACGTCGACCTAGCGGTAAAGGGCGTCGATGTCGTCTACCATCTGGCCGCCGCCTACCGCGAAAACCTGCCGCTCACCGCTTTGAAGGCCATGAATGTGGAAGGAACGCGGAATGTGCTCGAGTCCGCGAAGCGTCACGGCACCGGACGCGTCGTGCATTGCAGCACGGTGGGCGTTCACGGACACATCGACCATCCGCCGGCCGACGAGAACGCGCCCCTTAAGCCGGGCGACGATTATCAGGCCACGAAACTGGATGGTGAAATGCTCGCGAAAAAATATTCCGATGAAGGCCTGCCGGTCGTCATCTTCCGCCCCGTGGGCATCTATGGCCCCGGCGATATGCGCTTTTTGAAACTTTTTCGCGGACTAAAGAAGGGCCGGTTCATCATGTTCGGCGACGGGGCCCCCCTGTATCACCTCACGTTCATCGACGATCTCGTCCGTGGAATCATCGCCTGTGGCGAGCACCCGAACGCGGAGGGGAAAACTTACATCATCGCCGGAACCCCGGCGGTCACGCTGAATGAGTTGACGGCCCGTATTTCATCCGTCGTCGGTGCGAAGCCGCCGAACATCCGCCTTCCTTTCTGGCTCCTCTACGGCGCATCCATCGCCTGTGAAGGCCTGTGCGCTCCTCTGGGCCTGAAGGCGCCCCTTTACCGCCGCCGTGCCGACTGGTTCCGCAAGCATCGCTCATTCACTTCGAAGAAGATCGAGAAGGATCTTGGTGTTGTTCCGCAGGTCGGGTTGGAAGAGGGTCTTCAGAAGACCGCCGCCTGGTACAGCGCGAAAGGATTGATCTAAGGCCATGCCGTCACCGATTGGACACAGTCTCATGGGCGTTGCCCTCAGCAAGGACAACTCCTCGCTTCGGGGCCACAACTGGGCCACGGTGGCGCTCTTTGTTTTCACGGCCAATGCGCCGGACCTCGATTTTATTCCGGGTCTGATGGCCGGGCAGCCGTTCGGTTTCCACCGCCTGGTGACACACAGCGTCGCGTTCGTCGCGCTCTCGACCTTTCTTGTCTATGCGGCGATGCGTGTGCTGAAGAGGCCCCTTCCGGGCCGGATCGCCCGTGCCGTCGCGATGGGCCTTCTTTCTCATATCGCGCTCGATTATTTCTGCGGCGGACCCAGCGAGGGCGTCGCACTTCTCTGGCCGCTGTCCGATGTCCGTGTGAATTGCGATTTCCGTATTTTTCCGGGCCTCTCCGCGCATCCAGTTCTCGGGATACGGAATCTGGAGGTCGCATTGATCGAGATTTCCTTCATGATGATTCTCTTCCAGATTTCCGCCCTGCACCGGCTGGGACGTCTGTCTCTTCGCAAACCCCGGATGGTCCGCCGCGCCACGGACGGCAAAATCCCGGCCGATCTCAAGACGGCGGAGGACTGATGCAGAACATCGCCATCCAGATCGACGTGGACGACGAAGTCAGCGCGCGTCCGTCGATGTCTCTCGCGTGGCTCGCCACCGGGAGCGTTTTTCTTCTCGCCGTATTCCTGCGTCTTCTTTTCCTGGGACGGGACGGCTTCTGGAACGGGGAACTGTTTCACGTTTTTGCGGCCAAATCCCTGCTGGAGGGGGGCACCTTCAACGTCCCGATGTGGGGAATCTATCGCGACGCGCGCCCGGTGACCCTGGCCGTTGCGGCGGCATTTCGGGTGTTTGGCGAAAGCGAGTGGGCCGCGCGCTTCCCGTTCGCTCTCCTCAGTTCCGCCTTCTTGGCGCTTTCGTTTTCGATTGTCCGGCGTCTCACGTCATTCTCGGTCGCATTCATTTTTCTCGTTATCGTGGGGCTCTCTCCGCTTTGCGTGGAATACTCGCGCGAAGTCCGGGTGTTCGGAATTCATCAGATGTATTTCTTCATTGCCGCGACCGCCTTCCTGATCGGATTCGAAGATCTCTGGCGCACTCCCAACGGTTCCGGCCTTCAATCTTTCCGTTTTGATTTCCGCTGGCTTGCCGTGTCCGGACTTTTCACGTTCGGCGCCTGGATGCTCCACCCGTTGACGGTTCTCCTGGCCATCCCTCTCGGAGTCTATTTCGTGGTCATGGCCGCTGGGTTGTGGCGCCGCCTGGGTTTTCGCCAGGGGTTGCTTTCCCGGTACGTGCTGGGCCTCTTTGTTCTGGGCCTCATTGCGGCGGCCGCCGCCCGGTATTCGCCGGCCCGCCTCGAGGGCTTGATCCGTGAATCGACCCTCATCTACGACTGGCAGGCTCAGATGGGGCATGGTTCCGGTTTCTACCGCCATCATCTGGTCGAGAAATATCCGGCGTTGACGTTTCTTCTCCCCGTCGGCCTCTATTCGGCCATCCGGCATCACGGGCGTCGCGGGCTGTTCCTCTCCGTGATGTTTGTTCCGCTGGCGCTCACGCTGTCATTCTTCGTTGCCAGAAAGTCAGAGCGCTATCTGATGTGTCTTTTCCCATTTTTCGCGGTGATCGCGGCATTCGCCATCGCGCCGCTGGCGATCTGGGCGAGGGATTCCTTCAACATCCATTTTGGTTCCCGCCCGGTCCGGCGGAAGCTGATTGCGCTGGCGCTTTTCTCGCCTTGCGCGTTGTTGTTCGTTCATCCCTGGCTCGAAACCGCGCTCGGCATTCCGTTTCATTCGGTCAACGCCGACTGGAAAACCATCGACCGGACATTCAAGAACGTGGTCTTCGACGGAACGGTCATCACCTCGAACCCCCGGGAATTCATCTATTACTTCCATCGCAATCCAGATTTCTACCGGACCGTTGAAAAAAATGGCGGTGTCTATGAGCCCGGCCTTGTTCCGGATGCCCAGGCTTTTCATGACACCGTGGTCGCCCAGCACAACGCGTATTTCATCGGATCGGACTGGAATTTCCAGAACGACGCGATCATGAGTTCCGACATGCGGAACACAGTGTTGTATTCGATGTCGCCCGTGGACCATGGCGGCGACCGTCGCATTCTTTCCTTTCACCGGGACTGACATGTCGAACGCGACGGCACCTTTGAAGGTTTTCATCGTTTCCAGCCACCTGAAGTCGATGGGCGGTGCGGAGAAGAACCTGCTTGACCTCTGCCGGGGTCTTCAGGGCCGCGCGCAGGTGGAAGTGGGGGGAATGCAGTGCGGCGAGCTTTTGAACCTGGTTCGCGCCACCGGAGTCGTCGTCCATGATTTCCGGATCAACAGCCTGTTCTCGGTGCGCGCCGCCGTCAGCGCGTTCCAGTTCCGTCGCCTGTTGAAGAAGGGGCGGTTCGACGTCGTGCTCACCTACCACCACGACGCGGATATCTGGGCGGGCCTGGTTGCCTTGTCGGCGGGTGTTCCGGTCGTCAGCTCCCGGCGTGACATGGGCTTCATGCATTCCACCTGGCACATCTGGGCTTACCGTGTCCTGAACCGTTTCTTTACGCGGATCATCACCGTCGCGGAAGCGGTTCGCCAGGAGGTGATCCGCGCGCAGTGGGCGCCCCGCGAAAAAATCTCCGTCGTTCACAACGGAATTACTCCTTTGGAGCCGACGGTGGATGATGCGGCGATTCGATCAGAGCTTTCGCTGCACCGGACCGACCGGATCGTCGGGATGGTCGCTAATTTTCGTCCCGTGAAAGGCCAGGAGTACTTTGTAAAGGCCGCGGTCGAAGTGGCGCGCCAGCGAGACAATGTCCAGTTCGTCGTGATTGGCGACACGCAGACGGCGTATTTCCTCAGGGTGAAGGAGATGGCGCGGGAAGCCGGCATCGATTCGAAGTTCCGTTGCGTCGGCAGCCGGTCCGATGTGAGCCGGATCCTCTCGATCTTTGACGTTTTTGTCCTGTCGTCCCTCCAGGAAGGCTTCTCGAATGCGCTGCTGGAAGCCATGTCCGTCGGTGTTCCGCCAGTGGCCTCCGCTGTCGGCGGAAATCCGGAAACGATTCAGCATGGGCGGGACGGATTTCTGTTCCCGGCTGAAGACCACCGGGCGCTGGCGCGTCATCTTGTGACGCTTCTGGGCGACGATGAACTCCGGGAGCGCATGGGCGCGGCCGCGGCCACGGCGGTTCGGGCGAGATTTTCTTTTGACGGCATGATCGATAAGGTGTTTGAAGTCCTCTCGGAAGCCGCTGGATGCGGCACCACCGTGGATACCTTTGGCAACAAAGCGCTCACATGAACGACAAGAACGTCAAAATTTCGGTCGTCATTCCGACCTACAACAAGGCTGACATCCTGCCGATGGCCATTGAGTCGGTTCTCGCCCAGACGCACAAGAACGTCGAGATCCTGATCGTGGACGACGGTTCTACCGACAACACCGAGGATGTGGTGACGCGTTACGACAGCCACGTCGAATATATCCGTATGAACTCGAATGGCGGCGGTCCCGCCCGTCCGCGCAACGTCGGACTCCGCGCGGCGTCCGGCGACTATATTGCGTTTCTGGATTCCGATGATCTCATGTTGCCCGCGAAACTCTCGGAGCAGGCGGATTTCCTGAATGCCTACCGTGACATGCCGCTCGTGTTCTCGGACTTCCGCACCTATCGCACCGCGGATGATGATGAACCGAACTTCCTGGCGGACCACACGGATTTCCAGGCCATGCCCAAGATTCCTCTCCGGAACAACTGGTACCGCGTCACTTCGTCGCTCGCCTACGAGACGCTGATCCCGGACACTTATATCCGGCCGTCCAGCGTCATGTTCCGCAAGAGCGTGGTGGACGATGTCGGTTATTTCGACGAAACGCTCTCCTACAGCGACGATATCGATTTCTTTTTCCGGGTCGCGCGCCGTTTTGACATCGGGTTCATCAACTCTCCGCTTCATATCCGCCAGTTGAACACGGGCAAGGCGGTCAGCCGCGCGAATATCCTTGAGAACCGCCTCCGGGTTTATTCGAAGCAGCGGAACATTCCGAAATCCCCTAAAGCCACCCGGGATCTGGATTTCTATCTGTCCAAAGTCCTTTTCTCGCTCGGATATGTGCAGCGGAAGCGCGGAGAACGCGCGCGCGCGCTGGGCTACTACCTGAGAAGCTGGCGCATGAATCCGCTGAACGCTCGCATCGTTATTTCAATGCTGCGCGCGGCATTTTCCCGATGAACCTTTTAAATAAAATAACGAACGCGGCGTCCGGCGGCATTTTCTATCCGCTTTGGGATCTTTGGGATCGCAGTCCCAAGTTGAAGGAAATGCGACGGCTCGAGAAGGCGCAATGGACGTCCAATGAGGCCGCCCAGCGCGACGCTCTTTTTGCGCAGCTGAAATGGGCCTACGAGACGACGCCGTTTTATCGCGCCCGCGGCGCCGCGCCGAAGACGATGGAAGAATTTCATCGCGTTCCGCTGCTGACGAAGGACGACGTGCGGCAGAATCTGGAAGACCTGATCTCGGATCACCACGACGCGCGCCAACTGCTGGAGTCCAAGACCGGCGGGTCGACTGGCGTCTCTTTGCGGATTTTTTCGGATTTCAGATGCCAGCAGTTCCGGAACGCCGCGGCCCTTCGCAGCGACAAGTGGTCGGGCTGGAAACTGGGAGAGACGCGCGGCGCCTTGTGGGGAAACCCGCCGGTGGCGGAGGGTTTCAAGGCCAAAGTCCGGGCGGCGCTGTTGGATCGTCTGATCTATCTCGACACGGTGGAAATGAGCGCTGACAGCATGGATCAGTTTGCCGAAAGCCTGATCCGGAACGGCGTCGAAGTCCTCTATGGACACGCTCATTCCCTGTTCGTGTTCGCCAACCGTGTGGCCGCCCGTCATGACAACCGCCTGAAGATTCGCTCCATCATTTCGACTTCGATGGTGCTTCTGCCGAATGAGCGTCGCCGCATCGAAAGCGTTTTCGACTGCCCGGTCACGGACCGCTACGGTTGCGAAGAAGTGGGCCTGATCGCGAGCGAATGTGAAACGCACCATGGTCTGCACGTGAACACGGATCACCTTTTCATCGAAGTTCTGAGAGCGGACGGAACACCGGCGTCACCGGAAGAGGAAGGCCGCGTCGTCATTACCGATCTCATCAACCGTGGGATGCCGATGATCCGCTACGCCGTGGGTGATGTCGCGATTCCTTCATCCCGCTCCTGCCCGTGCGGCCGGCAGCGCCCGCTTTGGGAACGCGTCATTGGCCGCACCGCTGATTTTCTCGTGAAGCCCGACGGAACGCTGGTCGCCGGCGTCTCCCTGGTGGAACGCACCCTGACCGCGATTCCCGGCCTGGCCCAGATGCAGATCGTTCAGGACCGGGCGGACGAGCTGGTCATCAACGTGGTGCCGGACAATGCCTACAGTGAGGAGACCGAACGCCGGCTGAGAGACGAGATTTCCCGCGTGTTCGGACCGGTGCTCGTGTCCATTCGCCTGGGGGACAAGCTGGTTCAGGAGAAAAACGGGAAATACCGGTTCGCCATTTGCCGCGTCCCCACAACGTACCAGGAGGCCGCACGATGACCACCATGGAACTGATCCATCCGGATTCTTCGATCAATGCGGAAACCTCCCGCGCACTTCGCGTCGCCATTGTCTCCGCCGGCGAACTTTATGGTGGCGTGGAGCGATTCATCTCCACCTTCGCGGCCTTTGTTCGCTCCGAACGCGCCGCGGACGTGGGCGTGTATCTTTTCTCGGACGGCGAGCTGGCCAAGCAGCTGCGCCTGATGGGAGTGCGGGTTTCCATCTCACCCTACACGGGCCGGTTCGATCCCCGGCAAATCGGCTGGCTCGCGCGACGTCTGACGTCGGACCGGATGAACGTTGTGCACGCGCACGGTTACAAGGCGAGCGTTCTGGCGGGAATGGCGGCGCGGCGCGCCGGAGTGCCGGCCATCAAAACGGAACACGGCGCCATGGAACCGTTCCGCGGCTTCGCTCAGCTGAAAATGAAGGGCTACCTTGCGCTGGACCGGTTTCTCACCGAACGCCATTTTGAAGAAGTGGTCTACATAACCAGCGACCTCATGCAGCGCCGACTCTGGTGCGGACGCCGTGGCGCTCGGGTGATCCACAACGGAATTTCTCCCGTTTCTGCCGCGGGCGGATTGCGGTCGGCCGGATTTGGCGATGGAAAATTCGACATCGGCGTGGTCGGACGGCTATCACCCGTGAAGGGCCATGCAATCTTGTTTGATGCCGTGGCGAAAAGCGCCAGTCGGGACGCCATCCGCCTCCATGTCTTTGGAGACGGCCCGCTCCGTTCGTCTCTGGAAGGGAAAGCCAGGGCCGCCGGTCTCGATGTGGCGTTCTGGGGTTTCCGCCGCGACGTTCTGGACCTCATGACCCAGCTCCGTTGCCTGGCGATGCCGTCGTTCAATGAAGGACTGCCCTACACACTGCTGGAAGCCATGCACCTTGGGTTGCCCATTCTGGCCTCCCGGGTCGGCGGCATGCGCGAAATTTTGTCCGATGGCGTCAACGCGCTTCTGGTTGAAGCGGGCGATATCCCGGGATTGTCTCAGCGGATTGACGAACTGGTCGAGAGCGAAGACCTTCAGGCCGCGCTGGCCGCGGGGGCCCGGAAGACGGCGCTTGAAAAATTCGGCATAGCGCCGATGGCGCAGTCCTATCTCACGCTTTACAGGGAGGTTTGCCGTTCATGAGCCAGGCTGTCTGGTTAAGCTGGGAAAATCACCGCCGGTCGCGGGAGATGTCGAAGTCTCTCGGCGTTCCGTTCCATGTGATTCGCGGCCTGAAAGGACCGCTTTGTTATCCGCTGATGCCTTTCCTGGCCTCCGTTCGCACCCTGCTGTCCACCACGGCGGACACCGTCATCGTCCAGAACCCATCGCTTCTTCTAACGGTGCTGGCCTGCGCGCTGAAGCCGGTTAAAAGATTTCGCGTCATCCAGGATCTTCATTCCTACTTTGCGCAGCACATTCACGAGGGAATCGGATTCCGGGGGAAGGTCTACCGCCTACTCTCACTCTTCTGCATTCGCCGGGCCGATCTCACCATTGTGACGAACCCGGAACTGAAGAAAGTGATCGAGGACGCCGGCGGCCGCGGCTTTGTTCTTCAGGACGGAATTCCCGTTTTTCCGGCGCCGGTGGTGAAGAATGTGGCCGAACGACGGGTGGTGTACGTCTGCACCTACAGCGCCGACGAGCCGGTGGAAGCGGTCCTGGCCGCGGGAAAAGCCCTGAGCGGGGAGACGACGATCTATGTGACCGGCAAGATTCCGGCGAACTTCAAGACGTGGGAAGTTCCTCGCGGCGTCGTATTGACCGGTTTTCTCCCCGAGCAGGCGTATCTGGATCTCCTGGGCGGCGCCGACGCGGTGATGGCGCTCACCACCCGTGATCTGACCCTGCTTTGCGGCGCCTACGAAGGCCTCGCTTTCACCAAGCCCCTGGTCCTTTCCAACAAGGCGGCGCTCCGGAATTACTTCGGAGACAGCATTGTGTATGTCGAGAACGACGCCAATTCGATCGTGGAAGGGATTCGCCGGATGTACGCGTCGAAGCCCTTCTTTGACCGGCAGATAACGGAACTGGTGCGAACGCTGAACCGGGACTGGGCCGACCGCTTTGAGGAGTTGCGGTTGTTCGTGTCCGGCTCACCTGTGAAAGCCTGATGGACGTCCTGTTCTGGATCTCGGTCGCGGGAATCCTTGGCGCTTACGCCGGGTATCCGGCCATTCTCATTCTCGTTTCCGTTTTCTTCGGACGCCGGGTGAGGAAGTCCGACGAGTGCCCTTCCGTTTCCATCCTCATCGCCGCTCATAATGAAGAAGCTTCGATCGCGGCGACCATCCGGAACAAGCTCGCCCTCGATTATCCCGGCAGCCTCATCGAAATCATCGTGATCTCCGATGGTTCGACCGACCGGACAGAAGAAATCGTCCGGGGCTTTGGCGCTCGCGGCGTGCATCTTCTCGTTCAGGAGACCAGGCAGGGGAAAACCGCCGGTCTGAACCGTGCCGTCACGGCCTCGCGGGGTGACATCCTGATTTTCTCGGACGCAAACTCGATGTACGACAAGGACGTCGTCACCCGCCTCGTCGCGAACTTCAGCGACGCGTCCGTCGGTTACGTAACCGGAAAGATGGTTTATGTCGATCAGACCGGATCCCTGATCGGAAGCGGATGCAGCGCCTACATGCGTTACGAGAACGTCCTGCGCGACCTCGAGACGCGCGTCGGATCCGTCGTGGGCGTGGACGGGGGCGTGGACGCCATTCGCCGGTCTCTGTACGAGCCCATGCGCGCTGATCTCCTTCCGGATTTCATTCTCCCGCTTCGCGTGGTGCAGAAAGGCTTTCGGGTCGTCTATGAGCCGGGCGCTCTGCTGATGGAAAGCACGTTGACCGAGACGTCCGATGAAATACGGATGCGCGTTCGCGTTATCCTTCGCAGCTTCCATGCGCTCTGGTACATGCGGGCGCTTTTCAATCCGCTGAAGACGGGCCTTTTTTCATTTCAGTTGTTCGCTCACAAGGTGCTGCGCTATCTTGTCGGTGTTCTTCAGATCACTGCGATTCTCGCCAATGCGGCTCTGGTCGGCGCATCGCCGTCTTACGCGGTCCTGTTCGGTCTTCAGGCGCTTTTTTACGCGCTCGCGGCGGCGGGCTTCGTGTTCCGGAAAAAGAACGTCACCGGACTGCTTCGATACCCGTATTATCTGTGTCTGCTGAATGGCGCCGCGCTGGTGGCGCTCTGGAAATTTTTCAAAGGCGAAAGCATCACGGTCTGGAAACCTCGAAAAGGATAGAACCCGTTGTCATGAACATCAAATCTGCAATCAAAGAAATGCTCGAGGCCGTTCTGCCGGAAGCCGCAATGGTGGAAGTCCGCAAGTTCCACTTCCTGCGCAAAATCAAAAACCTCAAATCCTCCGAAGAGACCGATCTTTCGATCGCGGTTCGCCTGCTGGCTCCCGGGGATGGCGCCATCGACTGCGGGGCTAACTTCGGCATGTACACGCGTTTCTTCGGCGAAGCCGTGGGCCCGGGAGGCCGCGTGTTTTCGGTGGAACCGATTCCCAGCACGTTCGCGGTGCTGTCGTCCAATGTGAAAGGACTCGGCCTGAATCACGTCACCCTGTTCAACAAGGCCGTCTCGGACCAGCCCGGTCATCTGACGATGACCGTCCCGATGATGGGCGGCGGGCGGAACTTCTATCAGGCGCACATTCTCCGCGCCGGTGAGACGGTCGATGCGAATTCCCGCGCGTTCACCGTGGAGATCGCGCCCATCGACAGCCTGATCCCGGATAACATCATAATCCGCCTGATGAAAGTGGATGTGGAAGGTCACGAGTTACCCTGCATGAAGGGCGCGCTGGGACTTCTGAAGCGGGACAAGCCGGCTCTCTTGATCGAGGTTTCCGGAAGCCCGGACAAGGATGAGTCCGCGGAAAAGCTGTTCAAGCTCCTCACGGATCTGGGCTACGGCGCTTTCGCTTCCGACGGACTTTCTCTGCGGCCGTACCGCACCGGCATGAGAAGCGTCAATTATTTCTTCCTGATGAACACACATCTTGAACATCTTCAGGGCCACGGGGTTCGTTTGAATGCCTGACACGCAACCGCGGGTCAGCGTCGTGGTCAGTTGCTACAACTACGGCGCGTTTCTGGCGGGCGCCGTCGAGAGCGCGCTGAAACAGACCTGGCAGAACATCGAAATTCTCATCGTTGATGATGGTTCCACGGATGACACGGAACAGGTCGCCGCACGTCTCGTCGCGGCCGATCCGCGGGTTTCCTACCTTCGCCAGACCAATCAGGGCCAGGCTTCGGCCAAGAATCTCGGCATCTCGAAGGGCTCCGCGCCCTTCGTCGCTTTCCTGGATGCGGACGACCGCTGGCGTCCGGACAAACTAGAACGGCAGATTCCTCTTTTTTCGGATTCTCGCGTCGGCGTGGTGTTCAGTCGCATGCGTCCCGTGGACGCCGAGGGAAAACCGCTGTCGAAGCAGGACGTCAATTCCCTCCGCATGCCGCGCCGCGGCCAGGTCACCGATGCGCTGTTCATCGACAATTTCATTCCGTTCTCCTCCGCCGTGGTGCGGCGCGCCGTGTTCGACCGCGTGGGCGCGATGGACTCGGCGCTTTCCATGGGCATCGACTGGGATCTCTGGCTTCGCGCTTCGATCCATTTCCATTTTGACTTCGTCGCGGGACCGCTTCTTGACTACCGCGTGGGGCATTCCGGCCAGATGTCGCACCGGCAGGAAGAGCGCTTCGGGTGGGCGGATCGCATCATGAGCCAGTTTCTGGAACGGAACCCTGGCGCCGTGTCGCGCTCCGCGTTGATCCTGGCCTGGGGACACACCTTCAGCAGCCGGGGCCTGTACTTCCGCGAGAGGGACCTGTCGCGCTCGACGTCCAACTATTGGCGCTCCATCCAGGCGATGCCACTTCAGCTGGATGCCTATCGCGGGCTTCTTGGCAACGCCGTGGCGGGTGTCCGGAAGGCGTTTACGCGCAGCGGCAGGGGGGGGCGGTGAAAAACGTCGCTTACCGCCTTTACCTCGTCTTCGTGGTGAGCTGGTTCCTGCACATGCCCACGCGCATCAAGCCGCTGGGAATGCTTCGTCTCGATCTCCTTCTGCTGGGATTGATCTCGATGATGATTTTTTTCGCCAAGGACGAGAAGGAGCCGGATCAAGAACCGGTTCGGGAGCCCGTCGAGGACGAAACCGTCAAGAAAGGCGTAAAGACGGAAACGGTTATCAAGGTGATGTTCGGGTTCATCATCCTGTCGCTGCCGCTCGTTCAATGGCCCGGCAGCGTTCTCAGCCACGGCCTTCCGGACTACCTCAAAGCGGTCGTCTTTTATTTCTTTACGAAGAATCTCATCACCACCGAAGAGCGACTCAAGACGTTCATGAAGGTATTCCTGACCTGCCAGTCGCTTCGCGTGATCGAGCCCGTGCTCATGCACGTGACCACCGGGTACTGGGGGTCCGTCGCCAGCATGGCGAACTGGGAAACGATGCAGCGGCTCTCAGGAGCGCCTTCGGACGTCGTGAATCCCAATGGCCTCGCGTTCGTAATTCTGATGGTGTTCCCGTTTCTCCACTATCTCGCCTCGGTAAACTGGAAGAACAAGGTCGCCTACGCTGTCGTGGCGCCGATTCTGGTGTACGCGCTGATGTTGACCGCGTCCCGCACGGGGTTCGTCTGCATGCTCATCGTCCTCATCGGCTTTTTCCTCAAGAGCAAACACAAGCTGGTGCTGACGATCCTCTGCGTGGTGGGTTCCGTCGTGACGTTCACGCTTCTCTCGGACAACTTGAAAGACCGGTATACTTCGCTCGTCAGCAGTGACACCAAGAACGCCGGAACTGCGGAAGGCCGTATCACCCAGTTCAAGGAAAACATAGAAGTCGGCATGCGGAAGCCGTTTGTCGGGCACGGACTCGGGACGTCGGCTGAAGCGAACGCGAATTACGGGTCTTACGGAAAAATTGCCCACAACCTGTACGCGGAGATTTTCGAGGAGCTGGGGGGCATTGGTCTCATCATTTTCTTCGTGTTCGTGAAGTCGATCCTCGCGAACTTCAAGGAAACGATCAAGATCCTGAAATCCCGGGACAGCCCCGACGTGTTCCTGCGGGCGGTGACGGATGCGATGCAGGTCTGGATGCTCATGAATATCTTCTTCAGCTTTGCCAGTTTCGGATTCTCGAGTTATGAGTGGTACCTTTTCGGCGGCCTGTCGCTGGTTCTTCGTCAGATCACGTTGAAGAAGAACGTGGACACTCCGGAGCCCGATCCGTCGCAGATCGAAATAGACTATTGGTCCGGGGCGCCCGGTACATGAATGCGCCGAAAGCCGGCCGCCGCCGGCGGATCCTGATCTCCATCCGCCACGCGGTGGGGGGAATCCGGACCTATCTCAAATACACGTTCGGCGAGCTGGATCCCGCGCGCTATGAATTGCTGGTCGTCACCGTCGCCGGCGCGGAAACCGCCGCGCTGCGTGAAGACCTGAAGCGTTTCTCCCCTGAGATCATCGAAGTCCCCGCGAACTCTTCTGTGCCGAAGCTGGCGGCGCAGGTTCACGCGTCCTGCCGGGCCTGGAAGCCGGACCTCGTCCACTCGCATGGCTTCACCGCCGGGGTGGCGTCTGTTCCCGGCACCGTCCTGACCCGCACGCCTCACCTTCTCACGTCGCACGATGTTTTTCTGCCTCATCACTTTGACGGCTTGCCGGGGCTGGCCAAGCGCGGCCTGCTCACCACCTTCCTGAACCGCGCAACCCTGATCCACGCAGTGGGCACAGGCGCGCGCGACAACATTCTCGAATACCTTCCCGGCATCAATGCCTCGAAACTCCGGATGTTGCGGAACGCCGTTCCTCCGCCGCCGGAGAACGACGAAGCGGAAGGCCGCCGCTGGCGCGCCGGCGTTTCACCGGGGGGTGAGGTGCTGTTCGGCTTCTTCGGCCGGTTCATGCCGCAGAAAGGATTTGAGACGCTCATCGACGCGGTGGGAAATCTGGAGAAGCGCGGCATCCGCGGGTTTCGGGTGTTGGCGGTGAATGATGGGTCTTTTGTTCGTGAGTATCGTGCTCTTCTCGAAAAGAAGGGACTTTCCCAATACTTCACTTTCCTCGGTTTCGTACCGAACGCGCGACGGCTGATGCCGTGGGTGGACGCGGTTGTGATGCCGTCGTTGTGGGAAGCCTGTCCGCTCCTGACGATGGAAGCGCTGTCGGCGGGCGCGCCCTATATTTCCACTGACATCCCGGGTGTGCGTGAGCTGGTGGAGGGATCACCGGCCGTGATCGTCCCGCCCGGGAATTCCGCTGCCCTCGGCGACGCAATGGCCGGGTTTCTTGCCGGTCCTGAGGAGGCCCGCCGCCGCGCGAAAGACTACGCGGGAGCCGCAACCACCTTGTTCGGGATCAAGGCCTCCGCCGACGGGCTGGAGCGTCTTTACGACGAAGTCATTTGCTAGGATTCCGGTAGAATTTTTCGGGGTGTAGCTCAGTTGGCTAGAGCGCCTGCTTTGGGAGCAGGAGGCCGCAGGTTCAAGTCCTGTCACCCCGATCCCTTCGCAGAAAAGGAGATTTTCAGATGGAAATTGGACGCAATGACGCCTGCCCCTGTGGCTCAGGCAAGAAATACAAGAAGTGCTGCCTCGATAAAGACGAAGGCAAGAACCGCAAAGAACGCGAAAAGGCCGCTTTGAATTCCGCCAAGGTCATGGCTGCCGAAGAAAAGGCCGCTGAAGACCGCGGCGACAAGAAGCCGGCCGCGCCGCAGACCCAGTCAGGATTCCTCTCCAAGATGGCCGGAAAAATGGGCTTCACCCGCGGCCAGCAACGCCGTCAGACTCCCCAGAACAAAGGCGGTTAGTTCTTCATGGCTCCCGTCGAAGTCTTCGGAATGACCCTCCCGACGCGGGTGGTCATTCCCGCGGTCTACGTTACCCTGATTGTTTTCGGGTGGACGGTAAAGAAGGTCCTGTTCGCCTGGCTGCGGCACCTCACCTCGCGGACCGAAACGACCATCGACGACGTCATCATCGAGGCGGCCAATTGGCCGATCACGGTGATGATTTTTGTCTGGAGTCTCGCCGCGACGCTGAAGCTCATGGGCGCGGCGATTTCTCCGCACTGGTCACACGAAGCGCTCGTGTTTTCCAAGCTCGCCACGCTGGTCGCGATCATTCTCTTCGTGGACCGGCTCCTGATCAAAAGTTTCGAAGCCGGAACCAAGAAATTCGAAGTTCTCCGTTCGTCGCATGCGTTCGGCGGCGTCTTGGTCCACGGTACCGTCTTCGTCCTGGGCGGCCTCATGCTGCTGGACAGCGTCGGCATCTCGATCACGCCGATCATCGCCTCTCTCGGACTCGGGTCTCTGGCTGTCGCCCTCGCGCTTCAGCCGACGCTTGAAAACGTCTTCTCAGGCTTCCAGCTCATCGTGGACCAGCCCATCCGGATCGGGAATCTGATCAAGCTCGAATCCGGGGAAGAAGGTTTCGTTCACCAGATCGGATGGCGAACCACCTGGATCCGCCAGGGCGTCAACAACATGATCATCCTCCCCAACAAGCAGCTCGTGAACGCCCGGGTGCTGAACTACGATTACCCATCGCCGGACATGATCTTCACGATCTCCATGGGCGTCCATTATGCGTCCGACCTGGCCAAGGTCGAACGGCTGGCCGTCGAAGTGGCTGCCGACGTCCTGAAACGGGTTCCCGGCGGCGTCACGGACTTCGCGCCTCTGGTCCGTTTCAACAAATTTAGCGCGTCCAGCATCGATTTTGCGGTTGTTTTGAGGGCCAAAAGCTACGGGGACACGGGCCTTTTGACCCACGAGTTCATTAAGGCCGTCACAGCCCGGTTTTCAGCTGAAAACGTGGTCATGCCCTACCCCGTGGTGGCCCTGGATACGGCCCAGCAAAGCGCCCGTTTTACGCCCAACTGACCACCCGACCGGGTCTGAAATTCCGTCGACGGTGAAGTCTTTTCGCGTGCGATAGGCTCTATGGATTCCATCCTTCATAATTCATACACTCTCCGTGAAATAGTTTTGAGTGACCCCCGTTCCGGGGGGGAGTTTATGAAGAAATCGCCTCATGTCATTTGGGTCTGCCCAACGAGCAAATCTTTCTACCGAACCAAAGGGGAAGTTCGCTCGCGGCCTGGTTCCGTCATTCCGCGTCTCGCGGAAGAAGGAATCCGTCTCAATATTCTCATCCCCCACGATCCGACGCTCCTTCCGAAAACAAGACTGTCTTCCTCCCGCACTACCACGCACAAGGTTCGTCTTTCGCAGGACTACGAAATTGAAATCACCAAGCTGACCCGCGGCGCGGTTTCTCCGGGAATCTTCATGGTGAAAACGCCGCCGCTCGAGCCCGCGATAATGAGCGCCGTTTTCTCGAAGGCCGCCATCGCGCTCGCGACCCAGCTTCGCAAACCGGTCGACATTTTCCATCTCTTCGACTGGGAATCGGCGCTTGTGCCGTTGTTCCTCGAGCTGGACAAAACATCCGCCAAGATTTTTCGCGACACCCGGACCTTCCTGAATGTCCGTTCCCTGAAAGATCAGGGCAATTTTTCCCCGGCCATTCTCATGTATCTCGGCATTCCCGTTTCTCTCTTCCATCCGGAAGGAATCGAATTTTTCGGCAAAGTCAGCTTCCTGAAATCCGGTCTGTTGTTCAGCGACGGCGTCGGCTTGATCGAAGGTGTGTTGCCGCGCGCCGCGACTCACAAGAACGGAACGGGCCTGGAAGGTATCCTCGACTCGATGACGTTCAAGCTTCGCCGCTGGGCCTCCGAACGTTCCCTGCGCTCGCATCTCGACGCCTACAACGAACTGCTCAATGCGCCGAAGGCCGCGCCGCTTCTTCCGCGCCTGATCGAACGCCTTCACAAGACCCGCGACGCGGTTCAGGATTTCATCGAAAGCTGGGGACCGGTTCCGCCAGAGCGCTACCGGATCAACACCATCAATTTCATGCTTCAGTCGCCGCGGAAAGCGTTCGCTTTCTGGGAATGGGCTTCCGATGGCGTCGGCGAATTCGGCCTCGTGCTGGAAGACCGCACGACGGGCGCGCGCACGCTGCTCTCGCGTTCTCTGGAGTCCATCGGCGATTTCTGGGTCACCATCGAGCCGGACCACGAGTACGTGTTAGAACTTGTTTCCGTGAAGGGAACAGGGAAAACCTCCCCGCTTCTCCGATCCCGGGCGCTGCGGTCTCCGCGCGTTGCCGTCAGCTCGAACCGGGAAGCCGTTTTCATTGATGTCGTCAGCCGCCGTCGTATCGCGGCCTCAAGCGCCCCGCTGACCTGGGAGCACCTCACGCACGCCATCAGCGAGGGTGGGGGAACGAGCGCCTGGGAATGGACGCCGCCGAAGGAAGCCCCGCCGCAAAGCGTCACCGTCGCGGCGGAACAGCCCGGCTCCGGCGTGCCGACTCCGAATTTCTCATCTGCCAGCCTGTCTTCGTTCAACCTGCCGACATCCACGGGCGCCAAGAGCAAGTAGTGGGGCCCACCGGCTACCTGGCGCTGGTTCTCCATGCGCACCTGCCGTTCATTCGTCATCCCGAATATCCTGATTTCCTCGAAGAAGACTGGTACTTCGAGGCCGCCGCCGAAACCTACCTCCCGCTCCTGAGGCGGTTCGTCCAGCTTCGTTCAGAGAGCGTTCCGTTTCGCATGACCATGTCCGTCACGCCG
The DNA here is from genome assembly GCA_043732015.1 of Elusimicrobiota bacterium. Lineage (GTDB taxonomy): Bacteria > Elusimicrobiota > Elusimicrobia > F11 > F11 > JBBRXR01. The sequence continues at coordinate 24,331 of JAYTIE010000139.1, forward strand.
CCGCTGGCCGCGATGATGGATGACGGTCTGCTGCGCTCGCGACTTGCGTTCTACATCGATCAGCGTATTGAGCTTCTGGAAAAGGAAGTGAAGAGCAACCGGGGTGGTCCCATTGAGCCGGTCGCTCGCCAGGCCCTGTCCGAATTTACCCAGAACCGCGATTTCCTTCGCCGTTACGACGGGCGCATGCTCTCCGCGTTCCGGGACGTTTATGACAGCGGTCACCTCGAAATTATCACGTGCACCGCGACCCATGGATTTCTTCCGCTGATGGAACGCATGTCGGCTTTGCAGGCGCAGGTGAACACGGCGGTTCGCTCCCACGAACATCATTTTGGACGAAAGCCGAGAGGAATCTGGCTCGCGGAATGCGGCTATGACGCCCGTGTGTCTCCGATTCTGGCGGATGCGGGCATCGAATACTTTTTCATGGATAGCCATGGAATCCTTTACGGGGAACCTCAGCCGGTTTACGGCGTCTACGCGCCCGTCATCACCGAGGAGGGCGTGAACGCGTTCGCCCGTGATCCGGAATCGAGCAAGCAGGTCTGGAGCAAGGAAGAAGGGTACCCGGGAGATTCGGTCTACCGCGAATTTTACCGCGACCTCGGGTACGACGCCGATTACGACTTCATCAAACCGTATCTTCATTCGGATGGCGTGCGCCGCGGCATCGGTATAAAGTATCACCGCATTACCGGGAAGACGGAGCTGCACGAGAAGGCTCTCTACGATCCCGCTCTGGCCGATCAGCGCGCCGGCGAACACGCCGGGAATTTTCTCTTCAATCGTCAGGCGCAGTGCCGATGGCTGCGGGGAAAAACGCAGTATCCCCCGATTGTCGTGTCACCGTACGACGCAGAACTCTTTGGCCACTGGTGGTATGAAGGCCCGCAGTTCCTGGAGTACCTGATCAGGAAGACGGCGTTCGACCAGCGGGAGATCGAGCTGATCAGCCCTGTTGATTATCTGGACCGTCACTCCGTGCGCCAGCTGCAACGCCCCAATCCGTCTACCTGGGGATCCGAGGGGCACAACCTTGTCTGGCTGAATGGTGGAAATGCCTGGCTCTATCGTCACCAGCACGCGGCGGAAGCGAAAATGGAAGAACTGGCTATTCGCTTTTCTTCGGCCGAGGGCGACCTGCGCCGCGGCCTGAATCAACTTTTGCGGGAATTGCTTCTCATGCAGTCGAGTGACTGGGCCTTCATCATGACGACGGGAACAACGGTGCCCTATGCCACGAAGCGTTTCCGGGAGCATCTGGCGAATTTCGAGAAGCTGTCTGCCGAAATCCAGTCAGACACGCTGGACGTCGAACGGCTTCAGTTTCTAGAGTCCCGCACTCCCCTGTTCCCGACAATCGATTTCCACGACGCCATCCCCCGGGGCGCTGCCAGGGAGATCGCCAAGGCCTAGTTCGTCATTCCCGCCTTCGCAGAAATGACTGAGGGCAAAGAAAAAGCCCCTCTCCGGTTTCCCGGAGAGGGGCTTTTCTGTTTGATCGTTTCGTCGATTACAGCTTGAACAGCATCTCGGCGTACGAAGGAACCGGCCACGAGGTGGTCGGAAGCAGGAATTCCAGAGCATCGATGTCCGACCGCAGGTCGTTCATCGCCGGAACCACTTTGTCGCGGAAGGACTCGGCCTTCGGCTTCGCGTGATCGATGCCCGTGGCTTTCGCCAGCGTGGCTTCGAGCGAGCCCAGCTTCTTGTACGCGGAGACCAGCAGCTTGCTGATCTGGCCGGCGAGGTCCTTCTGGACCGTCACGGCGGCGCCCGCAGCCTGCGCGTTGCGCGTGGCCTTTCCGAGGTCACCGAGGTACTGGATCACCGACGGGATGTACTGCTTCTTCACCATGTCGATGGAGGCCTTCGCTTCGATGTTGATGTTCTTGACGTAAGTCTCGAGGTAAACCTCATAGCGGGAGTGAAGCTCGCCGCCGGAGAGGACCTTGTATTTTTCGAACAGCTTAATTGCGCTGTCGTTCGCCATGGCACCGAGGGCTTCGACGGTGCTGGAGATGTTCGGGAGGCCGCGCTTCTTGGCTTCCTTCACCCAGGCTTCCGTGTAGCCGTTGCCGTTGAAGATCACCTTGCCGTGCTTCTGAACCGTCTCGCGGACGAGGGCGGTCGCTTCCTTGTTCACGTCCTTGGCCTTTTCGAGGCGGGTGGCGAACTCATCGAGCGCTTCGGCAACGACGGTGTTCAGGATGGTGTTGGGGCCCGCGATGGAACCGGACGACGGGCACATGCGGAACTCGAACTTGTTGCCGGTGAAGGCGAACGGCGAGGTCCGGTTGCGGTCCGTGTTGTCCATCGGCAGGGACGGGAGGCTGTCGACGCCGAGCGTCATGAAGCGTTCTCCCATTCCTTCGGCGGCTTTGCCCTTTCCGAGGGCTTCCAGGATGTTCGTGAGCTCTTCACCCATGAAGGCCGAGATAATGGCCGGCGGGGCTTCGTTGGCTCCGAGACGCAGGTCGTTGCCGGTGTTGGCGGCGCCGCAGCGGAGCTTATCGGCATGTTTGTCGACGGCGCTCAGCGTGGCGGCCAGGAACACGAGGAACGACTCGTTGTCGTGCGGCGTGTTGCCGGGCTCGAGCAGGTTGTGGCCCGCGTCGGTCGCGAGCGACCAGTTGTTGTGCTTGCCCGATCCGTTGACGCCGGCGAACGGCTTCTCATGGAGGAGGCAGACGAGGTTGTGACGAAGAGCGACCTTGCCCATCGTTTCCATGACCAGCTGGTTGTGGTCGGTGGCGACGTTGGTGGTCGAGAAGATCGGCGCCATTTCAAACTGGGCCGGAGCGACTTCATTGTGCTTGGTCTTGGAGAGCACGCCCATCTTCCAGAGCTCGGTGTCGAGGTCCTTCATGAAGGAAGAGATGCGGTCCTTGATCGCGCCGAAGTACTGGTCTTCCAGTTCCTGGCCCTTCGGGGCCGGGGCGCCGAACAGCGTGCGGCCCGAGGTGATCAGGTCAATGCGCTGGTCGTAATATTTCTTGTCGATCAGGAAGTATTCCTGTTCCGGGCCGACGGTCGAGGTGACGCGCTTGACGCTGTTGTCACCAAGGGCGCGAAGCACGCGGACGGCCTGCTTCGAGATGGCTTCCATCGAACGGAGGAGGGGGGTCTTCTTGTCGAGCGCTTCTCCCGTGTAGGAGCAGAAGGCGGTCGGGATCGTGAGGGTCACGTACCCGTCGGCGTCTTCCTTCAGGAAGGCCGGGGACGTGCAGTCCCAGGCGGTGTAGCCGCGGGCTTCGAACGTCGCGCGCAGTCCGCCCGACGGGAAAGAGGAAGCGTCCGGTTCGCCCTTGATGAGCTGTTTGCCGGAGAATTCCATGATAATGTGACCGTCGGCCGTCGGAGCGATGAACGAGTCATGCTTTTCCGCGGTCTTGCCCGTGAGAGGCTGGAACCAGTGGGTGTAGTGCGTCGCGCCCTTTTCAATTGCCCAGTCCTTCATGGCGTTGGCGACGACGTTGGCGACGTCGAGCGTCAGGGTCTTGCCCTTTTCGATCGTCTCCTTGAGAGCCCGATAGATTTCCTTCGGGAGCCGCTCTTTCATCGTGCGGTCGCCGAAAACGTTGGAACCAAAGAGCTCGGTAAGATCTGCGTGGTGTTTCGAGGTCACTTTCTGCCTTCCATTGGTGGTAAACCCTTTCGATACTTCTTCAAGTAGAGACATGGCATCCCCTATTGCGTGAATTCTTCGGTCGCGTTTTGGTTCTCGGAGGCCAGAAAATAAAAAAGCCTTCTCTCGATTTGAAACATCGGAGAAGGCCTCATTGCCTCTGCCTGGGGAAAACCGCAACGTTGCGGAGTGGCCAATTAGTATCAAACATGAGTTAAGCCTGTCAAGAAAAATTCCGGCGGGGAAACCCCGTCGGGCCGGGTGGCTTTACCGACGGTAGATTGAATTCTTTTTGGTTGGGTAAGGCAATGGATTCCATCGCGAAATTGCAGCCTGTTTTCGCCTTCCCATGACCAGCTTGCGCCGGGATAGGGGTAATTGCTATTCAACCGCCTGTAGTCCTTGGGTGCCAGTCGGACCGCCTCTAACGGGGCGAGTCCTCCTGGAGAATAGGGAATCCCGTTGAATTCGGGAGCGGTCCCGCCACTGTAAGTGAAAATAGCCGACAGACGTCACTGCTCCGAGAGGGGGTGGGAAGACAAGGCTGACGTATTCACGAGCCAGGAGACCTGCCCAGGGAATGGAGCACGCGCTCATTCGAGGCTTGCCGAAAGGCAGGCACCATCCGGAGTATTATTGTTGGGTGGTGTTAATGTCGCGTGAGGTGATTTACTTCGCCTCCGTCTCCTGCTGGAGATGGGGGCTTTTTTATGTCTCCACCCGCCTGCATCCCGAGGAGACATTATGAAGCGCATCACTGCCCTGTTCCTGCTATTGGTTTTACCCGGCCTTCGTTCCGCAATCGCTCTGGAGCCTGTGGACACGCCCGTGGCGGAGTCACCGGTCAACGCCGACGACGTCGAGTTCATGACGCTCACCCGCCGTCCGACGCTTGAATCCAAACTCCCGACCAACATCACCAGCATCTCGAACGAGGAGATTCGCCGCAGCGGCGCCGCCAACGCGGCCGAAGCCCTGCAGCTCGTCCCCGGACTGGATCTGCAGAAGACAGGCGACGTGGGGACCTTCACGAAGGTCCGCATTCGCGGCGTTCCCGCCTCGAACCAGGTTCAGGTGATCATTGACGACCAGCCGGCAGGTGGCACGTCGATCCAGGAAATCAATCTCGCGATCATTCCGATCGAGAACATCGACCACATCGAAGTCGTGCGCGGCGGCTCAAGCGTCCTGTACGGCGCCAACGCGATTGGCGGCGTCGTGCACATCTTCACGAAAAGCGGCGCGTCGGCCCCGGGCGTGAAGCTCGGATACGAAAGCCGTTCGAACAACACGGAAATTCTCTCGGCGGACGCTGGCACGTCGGTTGGCGGCTGGAACGCGCTGGTCACCGGCAACCGGATCACGTCGGACGGCTATGTCGAGCATTCGGATGTCGACGCGAACACCGGAACGGGAAAGCTTGGGTATAACTGGCAGAACGGCGCGAACGTTGCTGCGAGCACGAGCTACACCCGCCAGCGGCTCAACAGCCCCAGCGGCGTGAGCGTGGGACGCGACCAGTGGAACGGCGACATCGAACGGGAAAGCCCCATCAGCCGCACCGAAGAGATCAACAATGAAATCATCCGCAACCAGGTGACCGGAACGACCGGGAACCTGGGCTTCGGCAGCGTTCGTACCACGCTCTATCAGCAGCGCGAGAACTATCACATCCAGAGCGACGACTTCGGGCCCTTCGCGTCCTGGTTCAAGAACCGCATTGAAGGCGGAGACGTCCGTTTCCTGTCGGACTTCGGCCTTACGCTCGGCAGCTCCTACGAACGCGATACCCGCGATTCCATCGCCCAGAACGCCCATCACATCACGGACTGGTCGCTCTACGCGGAGCAGGACATCACGCTCGGCCGCTTCACGCTCCTTCCTGCGCTTCGCTTCGATCAGCACAGCGCCTTCGGCGACCAGTACAACCCGCGTCTCGCGACCGTGTACCGCGTGAATCCCAAGTGGAAACTGTCGGCAAGCGCGGCGCGCTCGTACCGCTCGCCCACGCTCACCGACCTGTACGAGGACTTCCCCGATCCGTTTGGTCTCGGTTTCGACTTCTTCGGCAACCCGAACCTGAAGCCCGAAATCGCTTGGTCGTATGACGCCGGTACGCAGTTTGTCCCCCTGGACTGGCTTGAAGTCGGAATCACGGGCTTTCATACACATCTCATCAACCGCATCGGCGGCATCGACACCAACGGCAACTTCGCGACCGACACGCTGGCCAACCTCGGCTCGGCGGACACCAACGGCGCAGAACTGGAACTGAAGGCGAAGACAGGCTGGGTC
>JAYTIE010000140.1:0-4349 GCA_043732015.1 Elusimicrobiota bacterium
CGTCATCACGACATCGTTCACCCGAACCCGCGCGTGAGATTGAAGCCCTACGGGTCACGCGCGTTCCTGATTCCGGTCATGGCGCTCGCCGTGGCCTCGTGCGCCGTCGTCGAGCATGTGGGGGTGGGAATCCTCGGAAAACGGGCGACGCTCCCGGCGTCCCAGATCCTTCCCTACGGCGGCGACGCCGCCCAGAAACTCGACCTTTATCTTCCCGAGGGAAAAGGCGGCCCGGCGCTGGTCTTCGTTCATGGCGGCGGCTGGGACACAGGCGACAAAACGCTTACCGCCGGAGGACTGGATGTGTACAGCAACATCGGTCGGCTCTACGCCTCCCATGGAATCATGACCGCCGTCATCAACTACCGCCTCATGCCCGGCGCGGACTGGAAACAGCAGGCGGAAGACGTGGCCCTGGCCGTGAAATGGGTACATGCGAACGCGGCGAAACATGGCGCAGATCCCAAGCGGCTCTTTCTGATGGGGCACTCGGCCGGTGCGCAGCTGGCGTCTCTCGTCGCGCTCAATCAGGGTCTCCAACGCGCCGCGGGAATCGAAGACGGAACGGTCTCGGGGCTCATTGCCGCCAGCGGCGCCGCGCTCGACCTTCTGGACGACGAGACCTACAAGACAGAAGACATCCACTATTACGAGAAACGGTTCGGAACGAAGAACCGGGAAACCTGGGCAATGGCCTCTCCCGTCACGCACATCGATGAAACCGATCCGCCGGTGCTCGTGCTTTACGCGACGGGGGAATCGAAAGGCCTGCAGCGGCAGGCGCACGTTTTTTACGACAAGCTGAAAGCAGCCGACATCGAAGCTCAGCTCGTGCCGGTTCCCGGAGAGAGCCACAGCCGGATGGTCCTCGTCCTCAGCCACCCTGCAAAGGTGGCAGTCCCGGAGATCCTGCACTTTGTTCTAGCGGGACCTGAGTAGGTAACCGCGGAGATGAAACAGGACCGCATTCAAAAAACCGCAATCGGTACCGCGCTCATGTTGTTTTTCGGGCTCTGCTACGGATACAGCGGCAACCAGAATTTTATTTTTGACGCGCTCACGAACGCGATCGCCTGCGAGGCGGGCGAGCCCATCCGCTGGTTCCATCCCAACCACCTCCTTTATCCGTTCCTCGGCATGCTGTGGTACCGCTTCGAGCGGCTGCTCGGCTACACGGGGTACGCGGTTTACTCGCTCGAGCGCTTCAACTCACTTTTAACGGTGGCGGGCCTGGGCTTGTTTTATCTGGCCGTCTGCCGTTTCGTGGCACCGAAGAAAGCTTGGATTGTGTCGTTCTTTCTCGGAAGCACCTATCTCGTCTGGCATTTCGCGGTCGACGGCTATACGGTCGGCGCAATCCCGTTTTTTTCCTGCCTGTTGCTCTGGGCGCTCTCCCGCACGGTCGATAAGGAGTTGAACCGGAAGGACGCGGCCTGCCTCGCGGCGCTTTCGTTCCTCTACATCGGCGTCCATTCCCTGGGCGCTCTGCATTTTCTGGCAGTGGCGTGGTGGCTCGGCGTCGCCAAACGATCCGAAACCGACCGTGGCGCGGCCGGGATGGTCTCCAACTTGGGCGTTCGTTATCTCGCCGTACTTGGGACGCTGCTAATGTCTTCCTATATCGCGGTCTATTTGACCGTCGTTCGCCCGGCGTCGAATATTGGCTTTCTGCAATGGGGCATTGGATACGCCGGGTACTATGGCCTGGACAAGGCACTGGATTGGCCGCTCGTGAATCTAAGTTTGATCGGGGCTGTGAAAGGTTATGGCCGTGCGTGGTTCGAATCGTTTCTTTGGGCCTATCGCACCACTCCGAGAATGTGGGTCCTGATCATCGCGACGGGTACGACTGTCGCAGGTCTTTTGGTTTGCGCGTTTCTGAGAAGGAAGACGCTCGACAAAGAGCGCGGCCGGTTCTTCACGGCGCTTTATCTGTGGGGAATTCTCAATTCGATCGTCGCCTGTTGTTGGGCGCCCGGTTACGTTGGCTTCCGAATTCATTTCGTCTTCGCATTTTTTCTCGGCGCCGCGGTTGCTCTGGCCGCCTCGCCCGTGTTCTTCCGCACCCTTCTGCTTGCCGGCGCCTTGATGTTCACATTCAATTTCTCCGGGCCGATCTATTTCGATTCTTCCATTTCGAACAACGAGGGATACCGTTTGTTGCTGGAGCTTAACGAACGCATGAAACCGAATGATTTCTTCGTCTGCGCGGACGGCGACGTGCCAGAAATCCAGGGGTTGAGGCAGTATTTCTTCCCGCAGCTCAAAGGCGGCTCAATCGAGTCCAGGTTGTTTGAGTTCCGTGAGACCTCGTTAACGCAGATGCGGGAAAGCCTGGAAAGACATCTAAGTGGAGGCAGCCGCGTCTATTTTTCGGGGAACCTGCAAAATCCGGACGTGCAGAGCCGAATCGAGGAAAAATTCGGGCTGGCTCATGGCGATATCGCAGGGATGCTGGCGCGGTTCAATTTGGATTACGCGTTCAACCTCTCCAATGGGATCCCGATTTTCGAAGCCAAATTGAAGAATTCCCAAGGAAAGCAGATTTAAATCAAGGGCGAAAACATGCAGAATTTCTTACGCTTCTGTTCGAGACAGGCTCTTAGGAGGATGTAATGGTGACTGATTCACAGATGTCTAACACTCAGGATGGCCGGGTCAGACACAGCCGCCTGTTCGGACAGTACATCGTCAAACATGCCTTCCAGTTCAAATTCAGTTTCGGACTTCTCGCAATCATCGGCGCGGCCACCTTCGTCCTGTGGATGGAATCCAAGATCGCGATCCACAGCATCCTTCGCTCGGGCGCGCGGCTTGATCCGTCCGTCATGGAACAGCTTCGTGTTCTGAACGGCATCATCGCGAACTCAAGCCTGCTCATCACCGCGCTTTCGTTCGGATTCGCCCTTTACATGACCCACTTCATTGCGGGCCCGCTTCTCCGTTTTGAAAAAACGTTCGAACAGATGGCGAAGGGAGACCTCAACGTCCAGATCCGCCTTCGCAAACGCGACGAGTTCCAGGAAGTCGCGAACTCCTTCAACGAATGCATCGTGTCACTTCGCCAGCGGCTTCGCCGCGAACGGGTGACCGTTGAAACCGCGGCCAAGGAAATCGTCTCGCTGTCGGCCTCGCTCCGGCAGGCCGGGAAGGGCAACGAAGCCGATCAACTCGACCGGATTTCTTCCACGCTCACGGACAACGCCGAACACATCAACCTCTGATCATGTCCCAGCCCGCCCTATTTTCTGACATTCAGGTGGGCCCGTATCGACTGAAGAACCGCGTGGTGATGGCTCCCATGACCCGTAACCGCGCGGGGGCCGGGAATGTCCCCACTCCGCTTATCGCCACCTATTACCGTCAGCGCGCGACCGCCGGCCTCATTATCACCGAAGCCACGCAGATCATGCCGGAAGGCCAGGGCTATCCGAGCACGCCCGGCATTCACTCCCGGGAGCAGGTAGAAGGCTGGAAGCTCGTGACAGAGGCCATTCACAAAGCCGGGGGCCGCATCTTCCTTCAACTCTGGCATGTCGGCCGAATTTCGCATTCGTCGTATCAGCCGAACCGTGTGTTGCCTGTCTCGTCGTCCGCCAAAGCGGCCCCCGGCAAGGTTTTCACCAAAGACGGGAAGATGGAGGCGTTCGAAACGCCCCGCGCGCTGGATTCCGTTGAAGTTCCCAAGATCGTCGATCAATACCGGACCGCCGCCAAAAACGCGCTCGACGCCGGATTCGACGGCGTCGAAGTTCACGGCGCCAACGGTTACCTCATCGATCAGTTTCTACAGACCGGGACAAACGACCGCGCCGACCTCTGGGGAGGCCCGGTGGAGAACCGCGCGCGCCTCCTGATCGAAGCGACCCGCGCCGCCATCGATGTCTGGGGCGCCAACCGGGTCGGCGTCCGCCTCTCGCCGAACGGAACGTTCAACAGCATGTCCGATGAGAACCCGGAAGAAACATTCACTTATGCGGTGCGCGAACTGGACCGGCTGGCAATCTCTTATCTCCATATCCGGACCGGAACGGCCAACGATGTGAAACACGGACGGCTCCCGATCCCCGTGTCGACCTTCCGGGCGCTTTTCCGAGGCGCGCTCATGCTGAACGACGGCTTCAACCAGGCGAAGGCCGAAGCGGCGCTGGTCGCGCGCGAGGCGGACCTGATCGCTTTCGGAACGCCCTATATCTCCAACCCGGATCTCGTAGAACGGTACCGCACCGGCGCGCCGCTCAACGATCCCGACAGCCGGACGTTCTACGGCGGCGGAGAAAAAGGTTACTCGGACTATCCGTCGCTCGCGGACATCCCGGCCCGCTAAAGCCAAGAAATGAATAAGAGGA
>JAYTIE010000141.1:0-4339 GCA_043732015.1 Elusimicrobiota bacterium
CGCGCGGAGCGCTCGTGAACCTGGTGGTTCCCAATTCACCCGCGGCGAAAGCGGGTATCGAACGCGGCGACGTCATCGCCGAGTTCAACGGCAAGAAGATCGCCACCGTGCAGGATTTACAGGATATCGTGGGCGCGACTCCGCCCGGACGTTCGATCAGGGTGTCAGTGATCCGCGTTGGAAAAACGCGCGGGCTGACGCTGAAAACCGCGACGATTCCGAAAGACGAAGCCGGCGGCGAGGACAACTTTTCTCAGAAGCCGTCCGGTGATATGAAGTCAGACTCGGTCGAATTTCTCGGCGCGACGGCCGTCAATCTCACGGACCGCGTGCGTTCCAATTACGGAATCAACGATGGTTCGCTCTCCGGCGTGGTTATCGTCGACGTTCCCGCGGACTCCGCGGCGGCGGAAGCGGGACTTGAGGAGGGGGACGTCGTCCGTTCGGTGAACCGCTCGGACGTGAAATCCCTGAAGGATCTGGCAGAGATTCAGAAAGCGGTGGATCCGGCGAACGGTCTGGTCCTGGACGTCGTCCGGCGGGGGCGCTCGTTTTACTTGAGCTTCAAATCGCTGCAGTGATTAGCGAGGCGCGGGAAAGAGGTGGAATTGCCGTGCACGTCCCTTCATAATTGAAATCGACGGCGAAGGGATGCTAAGAAGTTCGACGACCAGACCCGGAGGCCCTATGCCCCAGAAAAAAATGAAGAAGGCGGTGAAGCCAAAGAAGAAGCTTCTCTCCCCGATCGATGAGGACGACGCGGTCCTTGCCGCGAAGGAAGCCGACGCCGACGACGATGAGCAAACTGTCGAGCGCGAGCCCGGAATCGAAGAAATCGCCAAAATGACCACCGAGGTGGTCGCCGCGACTGACGACGATCTCGACGATCTCGACCTGCCGACGGTCTTCGAGCCGCCCGAATCCGAAAATTAATTTTGGAAGGCCGGTCTCCGTCGGAGAACCCACGATCTGGGCTCCGATTCCCGCCTTTTTTACACCCCCGTCACACATTTTTCATTGACGTCGTCGGATGAGTGTTTTACCGTGCTTCAGCGGTTGAACATACTTGCAATCGGTTGAACGGAAAAGTGAATTCGCTTTCCATCAATCGGCTGCCCGTCTCCAACCTGGATCTGGTCCGAACGACGTCGAGCTGATAGCCCGCTCCGCTGTTTCCTAACCCTGCCACCGCCGAAAGGCGTGATCCAGAAAGAAGACGTGAGAACCAGTTCCACCGCAAATGCACCGGTCGGGAGTCTCCCCCAAGAACCCGGCGTCCGAAACGAGGAAGTTTGGACGCCTGACAACCGGCCTGGTGCGAATAAAGAAAGGTGGGTCCTCGATGAAGAAGTATGTTTTAGGTCTCTGCTGTGCTGCCTCATTGCTCTTCGCCGGAACATCCAGTTCGTATGCAAAAGGAATAGGAACCTCTGGCGGCCTGACCCTCCTGGAAGCTCCCGGCGCCCGGGCCTCGGCCCTTGGTCAAACGCTCACATCCGCCGTGGATGACGTTTCGGCCTTCGCCTACAATCCTTCGATGCTCAAGACCCTGACGGCCGGTCAAGCGTCCTTCCTATACCAGCAAGGCCTGATCGACGACTCGTACGGGCAATTCTTGATCGGCAGTCCTTATAAGCAACTCGGCCTTGGCCTTTCCATCGGTTATTACAACGGTGGAAACTTCCAGCGGAGCGACGATGGCGGCCAGCGCACCGCGAATGCCGAACGCGACCTGTCCTTGGCGCTCGGCATGGCCCGGTCGGTCGGCCCACTCTCGATCGGCGTCACCGGCAAGTATCTGACATCCCAATTGGCTGAGACCGCCCGGGCGAGCGCGTTCGCCGCGGACCTCGGGCTCAACTTTTCGGCTTCGCCCCGCTTGAACATGGGCGGCGCGCTTCAGAACATCGGAACCCAGCTTAAGTACGACAGCACGGGCGATAACCTTCCACGGATCTTCCGGCTCGGGGCCTCGTACAGCATTTTCCCGCAATACGGTACGACGTTGATGATTGATGTCGAGCGATTGATGAACGAAGGCGAGACGCGTCCTGGCCTCGGCCTCGAGACACTTGTCGGCCCGTTGGCCTTCCGCGCGGGCTACCGGCATTCAAGTGGCGCCAAGGAAGTGACGATCGGAACCGGGTTCGCCTGGGCGCGCCAGTCGTTCGACTACTCATTCGGATTGGTCAATCAGGGTCTGAAGACCCAGCAAAAAATTTCCTACTCCTTCCGCTTCGGCGGTACCGGCGACGGAATTAAACTCTTCGGCCAAAAGGGCCCGTCTGACGGGGCGGTGGCCAGGGCGCCAATAACGGCGCCAGCGAACCTTCGGTTTGGCATGGCGCCCAGCGGACAGCCGTCCACCCCGACCTCGCCTTCGATCGCGCGGCCGGCTGTCCGCGCGCCGCTGAACCCCGCTTCGTTCAGCAAAACCGCGACCCGCCGCATGTACCAGATCAAGCCGGGCGATACCCTGACGAAGATCGCTGAAAATATTTACGGTGACAAACGGATGTGGCGCACGATCTACATGGCCAACAAATATTTGCTCGATTCGCCCACGGCGCTCGAAGTCGGCCAGAAAATTGCTCTTCCCTAGGCTCAGGACAAAAGGACCTCTATGAAACTCTCAACGTCGCTCTTGCTCGGTTTTTCTTTCACGATGCTCTACAGCTCAGCCGCGATCGCGACCCCGTCGGTCTCCGGCGTTTCCGGCACGCCGTCCAACGGCCAGACGATCCGGATTTCGGGATCCGGGTTCGGGTCCAAATCACCCGCCGCGCCCTACGTGTGGGCGGACTTCGAAAAAGGTTTGGATCCTTCCAGCCTGGGACAGAAGACCTCGTGGGATCAGATCGGGTCCATGACCTGGGCCGCTGGCGAAGGCTATAAGGGCAGCGGCGGCGCCAAGTCCAGCGATTCGTCCGGAAATTGGACGCTCGGCGCCGTTTACGACGCGTGGACGGCAGAAGGGCAGAAGTCCTATATCTACCGCCGGACGAAGCAGAACTTCCTCGTTACGGACGGGTCTCAGAACTGGAAGACGTGGCGCGTTTGGGCCGATGGCGGGAAGCCGAACATCTACACCGCCGCCAACATCGATCGGGTCTTTGTCGAGTACGTGGGAACCGAGAACTCCGCCTTCTGGGGAAAGGTTAACCCGCGGTCAACGAGCTGGATCACGGAAGAGATCCGGATGAAGGCCTCCTCCGGGATCAACCAGAAGGACGGCGAGCTTCTGTACCGCGTCGACGGCCAGGACATGTCCGAGGGAAACATTCTGACGCGATCGTCGCAGGCGCCCGGGTACATGGTGCTGAACTACCCCGTTCACTTCGTTCTGGCGAACGTCGAACTCTGGAGCCCGGCCTGGAGCTCCGGCAACAAGGTCTGGGCTGACAGCGTATACATGGACACCTCATGGGCGCACGTCATGATTGGCGACGCGCCAACGTGGGATTCCTGCAGCGCGCTGGACATCCAGATCCCGACGGCCTGGGCGGACGGCAGTCTGTCCGTCGTGACCTACACGCCCTCGTTCTCCACCGGCGCCAGGGCCTATGTGTACGTAACTGACCCGAACGGCGTTGTGAACCCCAACGGGTACGCCATCACGGTGGGTCAGGGAAGCGCGGCGAGAAACGCCGCGCCGTCCGTGGCCGCGGGCTCGGACCAGACCCTCACGCTTGGAACCGTTGCCCAGCTCACCGCCACCGGATCCGACGATGGCCTTCCCACGCCACCCGGCGCGCTTTCCTATTCCTGGACCAAGGTCAGCGGACCGAACGGCGCCCAGTTCGGATCGCCCTCGGCCCGCGCCACCTCCGTTTCCTTCACCGCCGCCGGTACCTATGTGTTTCGCGTGACCGCCAACGACGGCGCGTTGACCGATGACGACGACGTCCAGGTCACCGTCCAGGCGCCCGCGGCCACCAACAAGGCGCCCTCCGTCGCCGCTGGAAACGACGCGACCGTCGTGCTCGGCACCAATGCTGCGTTGACCGCCACCGTTACCGACGACGGATTGCCCACGCCGCCCGGCACGCTCTCTTATTCCTGGACCAAAGTCAGCGGCCCGTCCGGCGCGCAGATCCAGTCGGCGACGTCCCGGATCACGTCCGTCTCCTTTACCACTGTCGGCACGTATGTCTTTCGTCTGACGGCCAGTGACGGCTCGCTCTCTGATGACGACGACCTCCAGGTCACCGTCCAGGCGCCCGCAGCCGTGAATCAGGCGCCGACCGCCGATGCCGGCGGCAATGCTGTCGTGGTTCTCGGGTCCAACGCACGGCTGTCCGGCAACGGCAGCGACGACGGGTTGCCGGCGTCTCCGGGC
>JAYTIE010000142.1:0-29995 GCA_043732015.1 Elusimicrobiota bacterium
GAACTATAACGGGAAGTTGCGGGATCTTCTGGTGATCGAAAAAGCGACGGGTGGCCTTCCTCCGCACATCAAAATCGTTCCGCCAGACACCGACATCGACACACTTTCGTTTTTTGGCATCACCGACTACTGCCTGACCGTTCGCGGCACCATCGGAATCGAGATGGCGTGCCGCGGCATCTCGGTGGTCACCGCCGGAACCGGGCGTTACTCCGGGATGGGCTTCACGTTGGATTCGGCAACGAAGGAAGAATATCTCCAGCGTCTCGAGCGTATACAGGACACCCTGCCCATGACGGCGGAGAAGACGGAACTGGCCCGCCGTTTCGCGTTCACGCTTTTCAAGATGCGTCCGTGGACCTTGAAGAGCTTTCGTTTTGACCGGATGCCCCTCAAGGACGTCAAAAATCCGTTCAGCGTGAACATTCTGCCGACCGACGAAGTCCGGACCGCGGCGGATTTCCGCTCGGCCGCGGACATCCGCTCATTCTCGGCGTGGGCCGCTGAAGGCGGGGAAGACTACCTCGTCGACGTGAAAGACCGGATCGAGATCTAGATTGCCTACAATCACTCCGATGAAGGATCTTAATCGATGAGCGGAATCGTTGTATCCATTGGCTCCCGAGATTCCCGGATCGTGGATCGCTTGTCTGAAAGCGTGTCCCACCGTGGCCCGAATGACTCCGGCGTCTTTGTCGATCCGGAAATTGGCGTCGCGATGGCGGTTCGGCGGTTGTCTGTGGTTGACGGCGCGAACGGTCACCAGCCGATGTCGAACACGGACGGCAGCCTATGGGTCGCCTTCGATGGCCAGATCTTCAATGCGCCGCAGCTTCGCCGTCGTCTCGAGGCTTCCGGGCGCCGTTTCCTTTCGCAGAACTCCGACACGGAAGTCCTGCTCCATCTTTACGAAGAAAAAGGTGACGCCATGGCGGCGGACCTGAACGGATTTTTTGCGTTCGTGATCCTGGATCGCAAGGAACGCCGGGTGTTTGGAGCGCGCGATCGATTCGGCATGAAGCCTCTCTATTACACGAAGACGGGCACGGGGATGACACTTGCGTCCGAGATAAAGGCGTTGTTGAGGCTCCCCGGAGCGGAGCCAGCGGTCAATCGCCAGAGCGTGTTCCATTACCTGTCGCTAGGATATGTCCCAGGTGTGGATTCGATCATTGAGGGAATCCGGCGCGTCCCGCCGGCCCACACGTTTGTCTGGGATTTTTCCCGGAGCGAAATCTCGTTCCGCCGCTATTGGCAACCGCGACTGGATGCCAAGCACGGACTTGTCGATCAGGAAGCCGTCGAAATCCTCCGGGACGGACTTGGCGCTTCCGTTGAACGGTGGTCGCTCAGCGACGGCTCGGTGGCGTGCGCGTTGTCCGGCAGACTGGATTCCGCGGTTATCGCCTCTCTTTATGCGAGTCGGACCGCCCAGCGCCTTACCACCTTCACGGTCGGATTTTCCGACGGCAGCCTTCGCCCTCCGGCGAATCTGGCCGTCGCACGACATACGGCTGGTCTTCTGTCGTCCGATCATCACGAATTGACGGTGTCCGCTGAGGAAGTCATCAACGACATCGTTCCCATGGCGTGGCATCTCGAGGAACCCCATAGCGGCGGTCTGCTGCCCTGGTTCGTTTTCAAAATCATGGCGTCCGAAGGAAAGGTTGCGTTGACCGGTACGGGCGCCGACGAGGTGTTCGGCGGCGACGGGAAATGGCGGGCGCTTGAGCGCTGGCCGGTGCGGACGCAAATGCGCAAGTGGCGCGACGGCGGCATGAGCGGCTGGGCCCATTTGTTTGGCCTGGGCGGTTCGCCCATCGCGGGCGCTTACATGAAGAGCGCATCGATGCTTCCCGACCGTGAAAAGCGGTCTGACGTCTTTATCGATTCCCGCGAGATGTCTGATACGGCGACCTTGTTCGAAGACTTATTTCGTGAGGCCGGTACCTCTGATGTCCGGGATGCGTCCACGTGGGCCGATCTGAATGCGCAACTGACCGGCGCCGCGCTGCCCATGGCCGATCGATTTTCGATGGGTCACGGGATGCAGGCCCGCATGCCTTATCTGGACCACGAGTTTGTCCAGTCCATGCTGTCGATTCCGTCGTCGCTCCGGACGCATCCCAGGGACTTGAAGCGATTGCTTCGCCGGGCGGCCCGCCACACCCTTCCGGATGAACTTATCGACAGCACACGCGGTCCGGATGAACTGCCGGTGGGGCACTGGTTGAGGACGGTCCTTCGCGCGTCCGCCGAGTCACTGTTGTCGAGCGAACGGCTCCAGAAGCAGGGCCTTATGAACCCGGCCTACTACGCCGACCTGCTTTCGGCCCATCAGAAAGGCGCAGACCATTCAAAGACGCTCTGGCGCGCATTCATGTTTCAGGTCTGGCACCGCATTTTTATTGAAGACCGCTGCCACTCACGCCCCACCTTCTCGCTTTTGGACATTCTGGAACGCGCTTGAAGACACCCCGCGTCCTGGTCGTCTCGCCCAGCGTGTTCAATAATTATTCCGGGGGCGGCGTCCTGCTGACGAATCTTTTCCGGGGATGGCCGATGGATTCGCTCGCCACCGTTCACGGCGATCCTCTCCCGGTAGACCACAGCGTTTGCGACCGGTTCTTCCGTGTAGGAACCGATGAGATCCATTGGGCATGGCCGCTTTCGTTGCTTCAGGGAAAAAATAGATCCCCCGAAAGCACTTCGACTGCGGGAGACGGTTTGCGATTAAAGGGCGGTGAATCTGGACTGCGCAAAGCGTTGAAGCGGGCCATTGCGCCGGAATTTCCGTGGGATTCAAATCTATCGCCGCGGTTGACCGCCTGGATCGAGGAATTCAGGCCCGAAGTGATCTATGTCCTTCCCGGCGGCGCTTACATGCGGCTCGCGACGGCGATATCGGATCGGTGGAACATCCCGGTCGTTGCGCACGTGATGGACGACTGGCCGAGCGTTCCTTTGGGGGGACTCTTTGGCGGCCTCGTGCTTCGCCGCCTTCGTCGCGACTTTCGCCGCCTGCTGTCACGGACGGCAATCCGACTCTCCATCTCGGAACCGATGGCCGCCGTTTACCGCGAGCGGTACGGCTCGGAGTTCCAGGTTTTCCAGAACCCGGCGGATCTCAGCGAACGTTTGCCGCACGTCAAACGAGTCTGGGCGGCCGGGACGCCGTTTCGCGTTGTCTACATCGGGTCCATCCTTCACCTTTCTCAACTCAAAAGCCTTTGTGATGTGGCCGCGGCCGTGGAAAGCCTGCACCGCAAGGGGCACGCGATTCGTCTGGACATTTACAGCATGGCCTCCGACAGCCACGCCGATGAGCTCCGCGCCGGGGCCGCGGTTGGCCTCAATCCCGCCTGCGGTGAAGAAGACGTGTTCCGTACGCTCACCTCGGCGGACCTGCTGGTTCTGCCCGTCAATTTTGACGCCGCAAGCCGCCGCTACATCCGGTTCTCGATGCCGGCGAAAATACCGCTCTACCTCATCTCGGGAACACCGATCCTCGTCTACGGTCCTCCGGACGTGGCCTCGGTTCAGTACGCGGGTGCCGCAGGATGGGGCGAAGTCGTCTCGCGGCAGAGCGGAGCGGAGCTTGAAGCGGCCATTCTGAAATTGATGGGAGATTCGGTCCGGCGGGAACAACTGGGGCGTCGGGGAATCGAAGTCGCGATCGGGAACCATGACGCCGCCGCGGTGCGCGCCCGTTTTCAGGAGCAATTGAGGAACGCGGTCTCTTCATAGCGGCGCGAGAAGATAGAATGGGAGTGGAGCGGAAAATGAACATTCTTCATATCAGCGCGACCGACAACATCGGCGGCGCGGCGCGTGCGGCCTTTCGCATCCACGTCGGGCTGCAGCGCCTGGGCGTCACCTCCCGCATGCTCGTCGGAACGAAGGGGGAACAGAATAATTCCGACATTGATGTGATTCCCAACCGCGACACCTTCAACCGCCGTCTTGGCATTCGCTTGATTCATAAGCTGGAACAGCTCACCGGGCTTGAATCCCAGTTGCTCCCCTGGGCCCGCGCGTTTACGGACCACCCGTTCGTTCGTGAGGCGGATGTGATTCATCTCCACAATCTCCACAACGGCTTTTTCCCGCTGCGCGTCCTGCCTCGCTTCGGAAAGAAAATCGTCTGGAGCCTTCACGATCTTTGGCCGCTCACTGGACATTGCTATTTTCCAGGTATGGCGGATTGCGAACGGTGGAAAACGGGATGTGGAAAATGCCCTGGGCTAAAGCAGGATAATTTCTACCCGCTCTCCATCGACAGCACGCGATGGCTCTGGAAGCGCAAGAAAGCCCTCTACGACCGCTGTGACATAACCGCCGTTGCGCAGTCGCGCTGGACCCAGGATGCAGCGGCCCAGAGCCCGCTGCTTTCCAGATTTCGCTCGGTCTTGATTCCTTACGCACTCGATACCGACGTCTTTCGTCCGCTCGACAAGGCCGCCGCCCGCCAGGCTCTGAATCTTCCTCTGGATAAAAAGGTGATCTTCTTCTCGGCCGTGGCTCTTGGCAGCCCTCGCAAAGGTTGGCCGTACATGAAACAGGCGCTGGCGATGGCGCGCCAGAGATACAAAGGGCCGGTGGTGTTGCTGACCGCCGGCAACGACTCCTTGAGTAAGGACGCGCTCGATGGGTATGAGATTGAGCAGGTGGGTTTCGTTAACAACGATCGATTCATGGCGCAGCTCTATTCCGCCGCCGACATTTTCGTCAACGCATCGCAGATGGAAACTTTTGGACAGGTTTATTCCGAGGCGATGGCCTGCGGCCTTCCGCAGGTGGCCTTTGACAATACTGGCGTGCGCGACGTGGTCAGGCACGGCAAGACGGGCTACCTCGCGCGCAACAAGGACGCTGCCGATCTCTCCGAGGGTATCGTTCAATTGCTTAACGACGATGAACTGCGTTCGCGCTTATCGGTGGAAAGCCGCCGTACGGCGGAAGAGGAGTATGCGCTTGGCGTCCAGGCCACCCGATTCCGCGACCTTTATGCCGGTCTCATTGGCGGGAACAAAGGCGCATGACGAGCGCGTTACTCCGCCGTTCCGCTTAGCGCCCTGACTGCCGCCGTTTCACCCGCCACCACCAGCCAGACAACCCGGACGACGGGACAGGAAAGCGATAGGACGACGGCGTTCCGGTTTTGACGGCCGCCGCCATCCAGTCCGCCGCCGCAAACCGGGGAAGAACGCCCGCGAAACCCTGCGTGAGTGCCACGAGGAGTCCGCCGGCGCCGACACGTTTCATCATCCCGTGAAGAAGGTCGGTGAAGGGACCGCAGAACCATTCGCGGTTTCTTGATTCCCGGATGTCAAATCCGCCTTCGGACAGCAGCTTCTTCACGTTACCCCACGCGTAAAAGCCGACGTGCCGGTTCGTGTCCGCCATCGTGCTCGGCGTTGCTGCGGACTTCCTGCCGAGAATGGCCCGAAGCGAGCGGATCTTTCTTTCCAGTTTCAAGCCGTCCCAGAAAAAATTCTCGATCTCGAACGGGCCGTACCCGTTGGGAATCGTGACGAGGAGAAGGCCGCCGGGCCGAAGAAGCCGGTTGGCCGTTTCAAGAAGGGGGAACGGGTTCTCGACATGCTCGATGACTTCGGACAGGATCACGACATCCCAAGCGCCGGCTTCAAAATCATTCGGAAGGCGTTCGGCCTCGGACAGAACGAACCGGAGCGGGATGAAGGGCCGTTCGCCGAGAAGCTTCTGAGCCGTAGCGATGGAAGTCGCGTCGAAATCAACGCCCACGATTTCTTTGGCCGACGGCAAAGCCGCGGCGAGCGGTGAGAGCAGGCCTTCGCCGGTTCCGCATCCCAGTTCGATGATGCGCGGCGCCGCGGACGGCGACAGGCGGGCGATGGCCTCGAGGAAATAGACGAGCCGGCGTCTTTCGCCGTACATGCTTTCGGGAGCGGGATTCATTCGTGAGCCAGTCTAGGAAAATCGGCGGGGCCCACGGTTCGCAACATGGGAAAACGATTTTTAATAGCATTCTCGCATGAGCAGGCCCGCCTAAAATGCCGTCCATCGAAAGCATCCGCTCGTTCTGGGATTCCAACCCGCTTTGCGCGGAAGGAATTCCTCACGAAATCGGAAGCCCCGCCTACTTTTCCTATTTCAACCGACTTCGTGACCGCGTCGAGGCGCCGGATTTCTCCCGCGCCTTCTATGGATTCGATCAATTCCGCGGCAAGAAGGTCCTGGATGTGGGCAGCGGCAACGGTTATATCCTCAGCCGCTATGCCGAGCATGGCGCCGACGTGTTCGGTGTCGACATCACCCCTACAGGGGTCGATCTCTGCCGGAAACGTTTTGCCTTGTCGAACCTGAAAGGCGATTTCCGCGTCGCGAATGCCGAGGAGCTTCCTTTTCCGGACAACACGTTCGACGCGGTCTGCAGCATGGGCGTGCTCCACCACACCGAGACGCCGGAGAAGGCGATCCAGGAAATTTTCCGCGTGATGAAACCGGGTGGGCGCCTGAACCTCATGCTCTACCACCGCGATTCAATCCTTTACCGTTTCAAATTCCCGATTCTTCATCTTCTCACGAAAAAGTCCATTCAGCAGCTCGTGAATGAAGTGGATGGAATCGGCAACCCGAAGGGCGACGTCTACTCCCGAGACGAAATGCGGACTTTCGTGCGCCAGTTCGAGAACATTGAATTGAGTGTCCATTCGATTCAGGGATGGATGTTGCTTCCGTTCGTGGGACGTTTCATTCCGGATTTCCTGTTCAAGACGTTCCAGTCGCGGTGGGGATGGTTCCTCTACGCGTGTGGAACGAAGCCCGTGGAACGCTGACCGGCTCATGTGCGGCATCCTCGGTCTCTTCCGCGTCGCTCCCGACGCCCCACCCATCACGGATGACCTTCTCACCACGTTGCGCGATACGATGGCGCATCGCGGTCCGAACGATCACGGGAATTATCTCTCGCCGGACGGCGTGATCGGTCTGGCGCACCGCCGCCTTTCCATCATCGATCTCTCGAAGGGCGCCACGCAGCCGATGAGCAACGCCGACGGAACGGTCTGGCTCATTTTTAACGGCGAGATCTACAACCACGCGGAAGTCCGGAAAGAGCTGGAAGCGCTCGGCCGCCGTTTCAAGACGGATCACTCGGACACCGAAGTCATTCTCATCGGTTACGAACAGTGGGGACATGAAGTCCTTCACCGGCTGCGCGGCATGTTCGCGTTTGCGATCTGGGATGCGGGTAAGGGCGACGTGTGGCTGGCGCGGGACCGCATGGGCGTCAAGCCGCTTTACTACGCGCAGTTCAACGGAATCTTTCTGTTCGCCTCCGAGATCAAGGCGATCCTGGCCTACCCCGGGTTTCCGCGGAAGGTAAACGAAAAGGCGTTCTACGATTACCTCACTTTCATCGCGACGCCTCCTCCGAACACGCTGTTCCAGGGCGTCAGCAAACTGGAAGCCGCGCACACACTCACCGTTCATTCCGACGGACGGATGGAATCTCACCGTTACTGGAACCCGTTCAGCGATTTTCCGAAGGCCGCCGAACTGGACGAAGCAGCGCTGCCCGCGCAGACGCTGGAGAAATTCCGTGAGTCCGTCCGCTACCGCATGGTGAGCGACGTGAACATGGGCGTGTTTCTCTCCGGCGGGATCGATTCATCGGCGATCTGCGCGGTGATGACGGAGCGCTCGGCCGGCCCGGTTGACACTTACTCGGTCGGTTTTGAAGGCCCGATCCATTTCACAGAGCTTCCCTTCGCACGCCTCGTCGTGGACCGCTACAGGACAAGGCATCACGAACTCATCATGACGCCGGAGCAGTTTGTGGGGTTTCTACCGAAACTCGTTTACTACGAGGAAGAGCCCATTGGTGATCCGGTCAGCGTGCCGATCTATTTTCTCTCGAAGCTGGCCCGCGAGAACGGCACCACCGTCTGTCAGGTGGGGGAAGGCGCGGACGAACTCTTCTGCGGCTATCCGCATTGGGCGAAATCCATCGGCGCCAGCCGATGGGCCGCGCGCTATCAAGTCATTCCTGGTTTTCTCCGCCGCCTGGCCGCCCGGGTGGTCACGTCGCTGCCGTTCCTTCCGTGGAAGGCGGTTCGGCGGGCCGACGTGTTTCGCCGCGTGTCGTTCGATGAGCCGGCGTTTTGGGGCGGCGCCGAAGCCTTCCAGGAACTGGGGAAGAAGAAGTTCCTTTCCCGCGCGTTCCTGAAGCGCCTCGACGGTTACTCTTCCCTGTCCGTCGTGGAACGCCTGCGCAAGGATTTTGTCAGTGATTCCAAGGGGAAGGGGGATGAGCTGCAGTGGATGGGATACATCGATCTTCGCCTGCGTTTGCCCGAGATCCTGCTCATGCGCGTCGACAAGATGACGATGGCCACGGGCGTTGAAGGGCGCGTGCCCTTCCTCGACCAGGAACTGGTGAAGTTCGCCATGCGGCTGCCTGAGGACGTCCGCTTCAAGGGCGACGTCCTGAAGTCGGTTCTCAAGAAAGCCGTAGAACCGGTTCTTCCCAATGAGGTCATCTATCGCAAGAAGCAGGGCTTCAGCGTTCCGGTGAACGACTGGTTCCGCGAGAAGCTGGGGACCTGGGCCGAAGCCAAGATTCTGGAGTTCGCCGCTCGCACCGATTATTTTGACCCATCGGCGCTGGCCGGAATGATCAAGAACAGCGGCCGCAACGTCACCTGGTTCCTTCTCAACTTCGTGCTCTGGCACGAACTGTGGATCGAGGGGAAAGAGATTGATGTCCCGCTCTGAAGACGCCCGACAGGCGGTTTGGACGGATCTCCTGACCGTCAACGCCATCCGCAACGGTCGCGCTTACCTGATGGCGGACGTCGGCGTCTATCTCTCGCCGCTTCTCTCCAGCCTCGGTATGCCTGTTTTCAGCACGAACCCATCCGCCGGCAAGCAAGTCCTCTTTGACCTCGTGGTGGCGTCAAGCGTGGATGAGGCAGCCGGCCTGGTATCGCCCGGCGGCCGGCTCGTGGTCTCCACCCGCAACAAAGAAGGCGAACTGGACGGGACCCTCAAACGGGCCGGCGACCTCGGGTTTCTTCTTTGCCAGATCCGCTACCACCGCCGCGTTCCGTTCGCCCCACGCCTGATTCCGGCCCGGCGCGCCTGTCGCGAAGTTATCTCCGTTTTCCGACGGCCATCCTGATTCTCAAGGCTCTCCGGTGTTCGTACAATCGCCGTTCAGCCCTTCGACCGCATCGTCGGGTGATACTGAAATGAGGTCACTGTGAAAAGGCATCGTTATTTGGACGTCTCCCCGGGCAGCGATATCCCGCGGGTTGTGAACGCAATCATTGAAATCCCGAAGGGCGGCCGGAACAAGTACGAACTCGACAAGAAAACCGGCATGTTCCGTCTCGACCGTTACCTTTTCGCTTCCAGCCATTATCCGGGAGACTACGGTCTCATTCCTCAGACGCTCGCCGAAGACGGCGACCCGCTCGATATCCTGGTCATGGTGAATGAAGCCACGTTCAGCGGCTGTCTCATCGAGGCGCGCGTGATCGGCCTGTTCCGGATGAAGGACAATGGGTTCGACGACTTCAAGGTTCTCGCCGTGCCGAACACCGATCCCTTGTTCTCCGAAATCCACGAGCTCGATGACGTTCCCGCCAACTTCCTGAGGGAAGTTGAGCACTTCTTCGCCACCTACAAGACGCTCGAGGGCGGCAAGATCGACGTCCAGGGTTGGGCCGGCGCGAAAGAAGCCATCGCCGAGGTCGAACACTCGGTGAAACGCGCTCAGGAAAAGGCCACGAGCCAAGAGGAATAACGGCTCCGATCCGCGGCGGATTCAGCTACAATCCGAAGCGTTTCCGGAAATAATTTATGGAAGATAAATCCAAACGGATCTGCGTTCTCGGCCTCGGATACATCGGTCTTCCGACGGCCTCCATGTTCGCCACTCACGGCCACGCCGTGGTTGGCGTGGACGTGAATCCCGCCATCCTCGACACGCTTCGGAAAGGCCGTCTTCACATTGAAGAGCCGGGTCTTTCAACCATCGTAAAAGCCGCCATCGGTTCGGGGAATCTTCAGCTTTCCGACAAGCCGGTCAAGGCGGACGTTTTCATCATCGCCGTCCCCACGCCCTATACCGAACACCACGGGGCCACGCCGACCGCCGACCTCTCATTTGTCCGCGCGGCCGCCGAATCCATCCTTCCGTTTCTCGAGAAGGGGAACCTCGTCATTCTGGAATCCACGTCACCGCCTGGCACCACGCGGGACGTGATCGTGCCGTTGATCGAGAAAGCCGGTTTCAAGGCTGGCGCGGACGTCGGCGCGGCTTACTGTCCCGAGCGCGTGATCCCCGGCTCCGCCCTGAAAGAATTGATCGGCAACGATCGCGTTATTGGCGCGATCGACCGCAACTGGGCCGAAATGGCGAAGAAGCTCTACAAGTCATTTGTCTCCGGCGAAATTTTCCTGACCGATCCGACCGTCGCCGAGATGGTGAAGCTTCTTGAAAACACCTTCCGCGACGTCAACATCGCGCTCGCCAACGAGGTGGCGATGCTCTGCGAAAAGCTGGGCATCAACGTCTGGGAAGTCATCACCATTGCGAACCGGCATCCGCGCGTCAACGTTCACCGTCCCGGTCCCGGCGTCGGCGGACATTGCATCAGCGTTGACCCGTGGTTCCTGGTGGAACGGTTTCCTGAAGAAGCGCGCGTCATCCGTCTTGCGCGTTCCGTGAACGACGGCATGCCGGCCTATGTCGCCGATCGCATCGCGTCGCTGGCCGGTAACAAGAAGAACGCGAAGATTGCGATCCTGGGCCTGGCCTACAAGGGAAATGTGGATGATGACCGCGAATCGCCGGCGGTCTCCGTCGTCCGTCTCCTGAAATCCCGTTTTCCCGAGTGGACGCTTTCCATTTACGAACCGCATGTGAAGTCGCGGGAGTTCGCCACCGAGGGAATCCAGGAAACCTTCCGCGGCGCGGATCTGGCCGTCCTGCTGACCCCGCACGACGAATACCGTTTTCTCGATCCCACGGAAGTGGGCGGCCTGATGGCGCGCCGCGTCATTTTCGACACGCACAATCACCTGAAGGCCGAGCGCTGGCTGCCCGCTGGCTTCGAGCTCCACACGCTGGGAAGCGGTCAGGCGCGCTCGGCGGTAACGCGTTGAAGCAGGTCCTTCTTCGCCGCGGCAAGATCTCCATCGCCGACGTTCCGGCGCCCGCTCTCGGTTCCCGCCGCATTCTGGTTGAAGTGTCCCGCTCGCTGATCTCCACCGGCACCGAAATCTCCACCATCCAGACTTCCGGCGCGTCCCTCGTCGAAAAAGCCATGGCGCGGCCCGCCGCGGTGGCGAAAGCGATCGAATCCATCAAGGTCCGCGGTTTCCGCCGGACGTTTTCAATGATGCAGACCCGGCTGGATGAACTTCATCCGCTGGGGTATTCCTGCGCCGGCACCGTGATCGCGGTGGCGGACGATGTGACGGAATTCCAGGCGGGCGACCGCGTCGCCTGCGGCGGTTCCGGGTTGGCGAATCACGCCGAGATCGTTTCGATTCCCGTCACCTTGGCGGCAAAGATTCCGGCCGGCGTCTCTGACGTTTCCGCGAGTTTCGTTACGCTGGGCGCCATTGCGCTTCAGGGCGTCCGCCGGGCCGACGTCCGGCTGGGAGAAACCGTGGCCGTGATCGGCCTCGGTCTTCTGGGCCAGATCACCGCGCAGCTTCTGAAAGCGGCCGGATGCCGCGTTATCGGCCTCGACCCGGATTCCGCGCGTGTTGAACGCGCGCTGGAATCAGGATTGACCGCCGGTTTAACCAACGCGAACGAACTGAAAGCGGCGGGCGAAAACCTGACCGGCGGCCATGGCGTCGATGCCACGATTATTACGGCCTCGTCACCTTCGAGCGATCCGACCCGTCTCTCATTCCACATCACCCGGAAGAAAGGCCGCATCGTGGTTGTGGGCGCGGTGGGCATGGACCTTGAGCGTTCTCCATTCTACGAGAAGGAACAGGATTTCCTTATTTCCTGCTCCTACGGCCCCGGCCGTTACGATCCATCGTACGAATCGCAAGCGCGGGACTATCCGTACGCTTTTGTCCGCTGGACCGAAAGCCGCAACATGTCGGCATTCCTCGACCTTGTGGCCGCGGGCGGCGTCCGCGTGGAAGCGCTCGCTGAAAAAACGTTTTCGCTTCTGAAGGCGGATGAGGCCTATGCCTCGCTTCAGGTGGAACCGAAACCGCTCGCGGTGGTGCTCACGTACGAGGGCGCGCCCGCGAAGGGGGCCATCACCGGTCCGCGCACGACGGCGGCGTTGGCGGGTCGCGTGCGTCTTGGCATCATCGGCGCGGGCGCGTTCGCCCGCGGCACGCATCTCCCGAATCTAAAATTTCTGTCGGACCGTGTTAAGGTCACCGCCATTTGCGCGGCCTCCAGCGCTTCCGCGGCCGCGACGGCCGCTCAGGCGGGCGCGACGCTCGTCGCCACCGACTACAACGACGTCCTGAAATCCACGGACGTAGACGCCGTCCTTATCTCGACCCGCCACGACAGCCACGCCTCCATCGCCATCGCGGCGTTGAAGGTGGGCAAGCACGTGTTCCTCGAGAAGCCCCTGGCGCTCACGATGGAAGAATTGAACAGCCTGGATGAAACCATCCGTTCTCTTCCCAACTGCCCGGTTCTCATGGTGGGCTTCAACCGCCGGTTCTCGCTTCAGGTGAAGGAAGTCATTTCCAGGCTGGCCCAGCGCACGTCGTCGCTCGTCGCCACCTACCGCGTCAACGCGGGTGCGCTTGCCCCTGATCATTGGGCCAACGGCGCGCAGGGCGGCGGCCGTCTTCGTGGCGAAGCCTGCCACATGATTGATCTCTTTCAGGCGCTGGTGGGAAAGCCGCTGGAGCAGGTGTCGCTGACCGCGCTTCGTGGTTCGTCCGCGGCCCGGCCGGATGAGAATTTTTCCGCCCAGTTCCAGTTTGAAGACGGATCGCTGGCGGATCTCGTTTACACCTCTGTCGGGAATTCCGGATTGCCGAAAGAGCGCATCGAGGTGCATTGGGACGGCCAAAGCGCCGTGATCGATGATTTCAAGGCGCTCAGCATTCACGGCGGGTCCGCCGGGAACTGGTCGGGTGTGCAGGAGAAGGGCCATCTGGCGGCACTGGAAGAATTCCTGGCGGCGATCTCGTCCGGAAAGGGATTCCCGATTCCGTGGGAAGAGCTTTACGCCTCAGCCCAGGCTGCCATCGCGCTGGACGCGCAGGCGTGGGGAAAGGCCGCGGCGAATGGACCTTCATGACCGCCTTTTCCGCCTAAAGCACCTCGCTCCAGGAGAGCTCCCGCGCCTCCTGAAGCGCCGCTTCTCTCGGGTCGGCGAGAAGCTGGTTGATCGGGTTCTTTACACCCCGCGCGGACCCCGCCGCGCCTCCCCTCACCGTGATGTCCGCCGTATATCCCTCTTTCATCCTTCGGTCCACACCCCCGCCTTCCGGGATTCGTTTCGTAATCACTTCCCTGAGGACGCCGATGCCCTGATTCAAGCCGCAAACGCAGCCGCCGTTCTGGTGGTCGACCTTTTTGGAAGCCCGGTTAACCTACGGGCGACCCGAGGTGGAGCGGAAACAGACGGCCCGATCCCTTGGCACACCGATGCGCTCTCCGGCAAGACGTGGCCCGCCACCGCGTGGTCGAGCCAGATCCGTTGGGGGGCGGGCGGGGATATTCGCGCGGTGTGGGAGCTGTCCCGCTGCAATCACTTCGTGATGCTGGGGCAGGCCTACGCGTTGACGGGAGATGAACGGTTTTCGATGGCGTTCTCAGATCAGCTTGAAGATTGGATTCGCAAAAATCCGCCGAACTATGGGCCCAACTGGGTGTCCTCTCTGGAGGTGGCGCTCCGGGCCGCCAACTGGATCGCGGCGTGGCAATTTTTCTCAGAGTCCAGAATTGTTAAGGCGGCGCTCGGCAAGCAATTGGGCGGTGTGCTCTGGGAACACGGTCGGCACATACTTCGACATCTTGAATGGGCCGGCGAATTGAGTACCAATCATTATCTCGGGAATCTTCTGGGCCTGTCTTATATTGGCCACGCGATCGGCGAGGTGTCCTGGAGCGAGTTCGCGCGGAAAGAACTTGTCCACGAGATCGGCCGGCAAACCCACCCCGACGGTTTCGATTTTGAGGGCTCGACCGGCTACCACCGGCTGGTAACAGAGATCTTTTTCTATTTCTGCCTGATTGACGGGGAAGGCGCTCAGTCCCTCCCTATGGTGCCGCGGCGAGAGGCGCTGATTTCCCGCTATGGCAAGGAGTTCATCGAACGGTTGCGGCTGATGTTCCGGATGTCCGGCGCCCTGGCCGGCCCCCACCATGGCACTCCGCTGGTTGGGGACAACGACAGTGCCCGGGTTCATTCGTTGTTTCGCCGCCCGGATGCCGACATGGGCTATCTGTCCGATTTCGGGGCCGAGCTCCTTGGCGAAGACCGCGCTCGCGTGGCCGGGTCCAGGCCCGCCTCGGAAGCGGCGTGGCTGTTCGGCTGCGACGCCCTGGTGTCGATCGAAGCGGTGGGTGTGGCGCAGGCGCGGCTGCCCAATCTTCGGCCCGGTCCCTCAGGAATCGTGACGCTTCGGGGACCTCGCGACGTCGCCTGGTTCCTGATGGCGCCGAACGGCACCCGCGGCGTGGGGAACCACACGCACAACGACAAGCTTTCCGTTCTTCTGTCGGTCGGCGCGGACGATTTCCTGGTCGATCCTGGTACCCTGGCCTACTCGGGCGACCCGGCGGCGCGGAACTCATTCCGCGCGACCCGGTCTCATTCCACCGTCATGGTGGACGGTGAGGAACAGAACCGCTTTTCGCCGGACAATCTGTTCGCTCTCTCGGATGACGCGAAAGTGACGCTGGTTGATTTTGTTGAAGCGGTTCGCGTGGCCGCCTCCCATTCCGGATATGAGCGTCTCTCGTCGCCCGTGCGTCACAAGCGCTCGCTTCAACGCATGAACGATCCGCTGGGATGGGTTATTGAGGACGAATTGACCGGAGACGGCAAACATGAAGCAGTCTGGACCTTTGTTTGCGGCGCAGGCATCGAGGTTCACGTCCGCGAGGACGGCACGGCGGTTTTGACGGGGAAAGAGGGAACCCTTGAAATTCGCACGCACCTCGACGGTCTTCGTTTCACAGTTGAGGACGGCGTCCTCTCTCCGGCGTATGGCACCTCCGTGCGCTCCCAGCTTCTTCGGGCAAGCTGGGACGGGCCCTTCCCGGTGCGCGCCACCTTCACGGCGGGATGGTGGGCGAACGGCTCCTCACGCGGGAAGAGCTGACGTGGACACATCGACCGGAATGATCGCCGTGATCGTGGACGACGGAAACGCGTCGTCGGATCAACTCCGCGCCCTCGTGGCCTATGTGCGGACGGCGCCGGAAGTCGTGCGCGCGGTCGTCGCCAGTGGCCGGGCGGAAGCCATCCGCGAAACCGTGGCGCCGGCCCATGTGTTCGAGGCGCCCGCTTCCGAACTCCGGATGCCGCCGCCCTTTTCGCTGCTCTCCCGCATTTCGGACTGGTCCAAGCGACTGGATGGGGAAGTGGTTCGCCTGATCGTGACGCTCAATCCGAAACATCCGATGACGGACCCGTGGATTATCTACGAATGTCTTCAGCGTCTCATCACGAACGCGCTGGCCGACGGCATCGTTGCCGTTCGTAAAATCGGATCGGGTCCGGCCTGGCAACAGGACGAGGAATGGGTGCGACCGGCCGATTCCGGCGGCACCCTGTTTGAGGATCCGAGCCTGTACGTTTTCCGGATTGAATTCGTCCGGGATAACCCCGAAAACTGGCGCGCCGGAGGCCAGTTTCTTCCCTACGAAATCTCGCCCATTCGCCACTGAGTTGCGGGTTGCCTCTCCCGCCGGGCATGAGGTAACGTTCTCGGACCGTGAACGCTCCTGTCGGTCAATTCATTGCCTCCACCTGCAATTCCGCCGGTCTCCGCGAAACGACCTCGGCATCAGACTCGACGCGGTGGTATTTCCCGGATTCGGCGGTCTTTTTGAAACTGCTCGGCGCGGTTCTGGCAGAGAGCACGGCAGCGGGGGAAAAACGCTACGTGTTCTCTGCCAGGGCCGCGAAGGCGGTGCGTGATTTGGTGGAGTTCCGGAATGCCGGCCCGCACCTTTCCGCCTCACCTGTTTCCTGACGGGAGTCCTGTTGCCGCCGTCCCACGTAATAGGTATGTTCACCGTCTGAACATGCCCAGCGAACGCGAAATAGCCATCCTCGAACTCCTCGCCAACGGAAACGCCGCGACCCAGAGACAGGTTGCGGATGCGTCCGGTTTCTCGCTGGGTTTCGTCAACGCGGTGGTCCGCCGCCTGGTCCGGACCGGGCACCTCAAGATCCAGAGCCTGACGGCCAAAAAGGTCCGCTACATTCTCACGCCGAAGGGCCTCTCCGAGAAGTCCCGCCGCAGCTACGACTACCTGAAGCGCACCGTTCGCACCTACAACACTTGCCTGGAACGCATTGGTTCCCTGATCGACGGCCGGATCCAGAGCGGGCAACGGCGGTTTGTTGTCGTCGGCGAAGGCGACATCGCGGAACTGGTGTCGATCGCGCTGCGGCTCAAGGCCCCGTCCGGGGTGAATTTCGAGCGGCGCGTCCTCCTGGACAAGGCCGACGAGGTCACCGAAGTCTGCATTCTTAATTGCGGGGAGCCGGATACGGGGGACATCGGTATTTCGGTCCTGAACGAGATCTTGGTCGCCGGCGAGCGGACGACGGAAGCGGCCTGAATCACACTCTTTTCGAAATCTCAGATGGGAGACATCAATGAACTGGCAGGAACAAGTCATTCTCTTAACCGGCGGAACCGGATCTTTCGGTCATGAATTCGTCCGAGCAATGCTTGAAAAGTTTCATCCGAAAGTAGTTCGCATTTTCAGTCGCGACGAACTCAAGCAGTACGAGATGCAGAAGAAGTTTAATCATCCTTCGCTGCGCTACCTGATCGGAGACGTTCGTGACAAGGAGCGCGTTCACCGCGCGATGGAAGGAGTCACGCTCGTGGTTCACGCCGCGGCGCTCAAGCACGTGCCGGTTTGCGAATACAATCCGTTCGAGGCCGTGAAGACGAACATCATCGGTGCACAGAACATCATCGAAGCTGCCATCGAGCACGACGTGCCGCGGACCGTGGCGCTCAGCACGGACAAGGCCACCAATCCGACGAACCTCTATGGCGCCACGAAGCTCTGTCTCGAGCGCCTCTTCATCGCCGCCAACTCCTACGCCGGTCTGCATAAGGTTCGTTTTTCGTGCGTCCGCTACGGCAATGTCGTCGGCAGCCGCGGATCCGTGGTTCCTCTCTGGCTCGGTCAGGCGAAATCGGGATCCCTTGCGATAACGGACAGCCGGATGACCCGCTTCTGGATCACGCTCGACCAGGGCGTCAAGCTGGTGACCGACACGGCTGAATCTATGCACGGGGGGGAAGTGTTCGTCCCGAAAATCCCAAGCATGAAGATGACGGACCTGGCCCGGGTGATCGGCGGACCGTCCTGTCAGCTCAAGGAAGTCGGCATCCGGCCGGGCGAGAAGCTTCACGAAGCGCTGTTGACCGAAGACGAGGCCCGCCACACCGTCGAGCTCGCCGACAAGTATGTCGTTGAGCCCGAGCACCACTGGTGGAATTTCGAGAACTGGAAGGGGAAACGCCCGGCGGATGGGTTCCGCTATGAAAGCCACACGAACACAGAATGGCTGAAGGACGACGAGCTTCTCAAGATGGTGGATGCGGTCGCTCGCGAAAACAATCTGCCGCTGCCGGTCCGCGCGGGATAATCCTTGGCTGAGTCGAACACCCCGACGTTCCTTCCGTACGGCCGCCAACTCATCGAGGACGATGATGTTGAGGCGGTCGTTCGCGTTCTCCGCGGTCCCTACCTCACGCAGGGGCCCGCGATCGCGTCTTTCGAGAAAACGGTGGCCGAGTACGTCGGAGCGCGCCACGCGGTCGCTGTCGCGAGCGGAACCGCGGCGTTGCACATCGCGGCGCTGGCCGCCGGCCTCGATGCGAACAAATCTGCGATTACCTCGCCCATTACGTTCCTCGCGACCTCCAACGCCATCGCCTATGCGGGGGCCCGTCCGGTATTCGCGGACATCGAGGCCGCGTCGCTCAATCTGAGTCCGGCGCGCCTGGAAGCCGCGTTGTCGTCATCGAAGAATTTCGGCGCTGTTCTTCCCGTCCATTTTTCCGGCGCTCCTTGCGATATGACCGCGATTCGAAAAATGGCGGACAAGGCCGGCGCGGTGGTTATTGAAGATGCTGCTCATGCGCTTGGGGGAACATATGCGGATGGCGGCCGGATCGGCAACTGTGCGAATTCCGCGATGACGATTTTTTCTTTCCACCCGGTGAAGCTGATCGCCGCCGGAGAAGGCGGAATGATCACGACCAACGATTCCGCTCTTTACGACAAGCTCTGCCGCCTTCGCAACCACGGCATCTACAAGGGCGAATCCGGAAACCGGAACCGCGACCTCGCGTTCACGGATGGCAAGTTGAATCCGTGGTATTACGAAATGCAGGACCTGGGATTTCACTACCGGATCACGGACATCCAGGCGGCGCTCGGCGAATCTCAGATGAAGAAGATCGATCGATTCATCAAGAGACGCCACGAACTTGTCGCGCGCTATGACCACGCGTTTGCATCCCTTAAGAAGGCGCGTCCGGTACAGACCGGGCTGCGCAAACAGAGTGCGCACCACCTCTACGTTCTCCGGATCGATTTCCATTCGGTCGGTGTCACGCGCGGCGACGTGATGGACTCGCTGCGGAAGGTCGGCATTGGAACGCAGGTTCACTACATCCCGGTCCACCTTCAGCCCTTTTATTCGAGGTACGGCTGTAAAGCGGGAGATTTCCCGGAAGCCGAGCGGTATTACACCGAAGCCCTGAGCCTTCCGATTTATCACGGGATGACGGATTCGGAGCAGGACCGGGTAATCGCGGCGGTGAAGGCTCTGATTTCATGAAGCTTGGACTGGGGACGGCTCAATTCGGACTCGACTACGGTGTCTCGAACCGTCTCGGCCGTCCCACGGAGGATGAGGCGCGCGCCATCGTGCAGGCCGCCGCAACCGCCGGTGTCAGCGTCGTCGACACGGCGCCGGCCTACGGAGAGAGCGAAGCTGTTCTGGGACGGGTTCTCGACGGCCACGAAGCCTTTAGCGTCGTCACCAAGACCGTCCCCGGCGTAGCGGACTCACGCTCGGTTCTCCACGCGCTGAATGCCTCGCTCAACAGACTTGGTCGCAAAAATGTTTATGGCGTTCTCGCTCATCACGCAGAAGACGCGATCGGCGAAAAGGGCAAGGCCGTCATCGAAGGACTACGAGAAGCCAAGTCCCGCGGTCTGGTGGAGAAGATCGGCGTCTCTGTTTATACGGCGTCGGACATTGATTCTATTTTGAAGAATTTTGTGCCGGACATCGTTCAGCTGCCGGCGAATGTTTTTGATCAGCGCCTGATCCGAAGCGGACATGTGAGTGAGTTGAAGCGACGCGGCGTGGAGATTCACGTCCGTTCTGTCTTCCTTCAAGGGCTCCTGCTGATGTCTCCCATCGACGTGCCGGCGAATCTTTCGGAAGCGCGGGGCCCGGTGGAGCGATTCGATTCCGCGTGTCGCACGGCCGGCCGGTCCCGACTCGCGGGCGCGCTCTCCTTCGCGCTCGGGAATCCCGACTTCGATTGCGTTCTTGTCGGCGTGGCGTCTCTCGCTGAGCTGACCGGTGTTCTCGAAGCCGCGAAATCCGCCGTGTCCCTGGATTTTTCGGCGTTCGAAGTTCATGACGAGCGAATCCTTTCTCCCACGCGGTGGAACCGTGGATAAACGCGCGTTTCATCCAACCATCCTTTTTCGCACCGATGCCAACGGCGCGGTCGGCGCCGGCCATCTCATGCGTTGCCTGGCGCTCGCCGAAGCATTTCGGAAATCGGGTCGACGTCCGTTCTTCGTCACGAAGGAAACGTCGCCGGAGATGAGGAGACTCATCCGCGGCCGACGGTTCGGCGAGGTCGTACTTCCCGCCAATCTTTCCGCGGACACCGAAGGGGCGCTCATGGCGGCGATGACCTCGGCGCGGGACGCGCAGGGAATCGTCGTCGATCGTTACGGCCTCCCGGCGTCGTATCTTTCGTCCCTGCGTCGGCTCCGGCCCGAGTGGGCGGTGCTTCAGTTCGAAGACCTTGGTACGCCGTTGAAAGGCGTCGACCTGGTTCTTAACCAAAATTTTTATGCGACAAGGGCCTTCTATCGTCGTGCACCAGCCGGGGTCAAATTTCTTCTCGGCCCGCGCCACGCGGTCCTTCGTCCGGAGTTTCTGTCGCGAAAGCCGGCGGCCCGGGGCTCGAAGGACGTTCGACGAGTCGTGGTCACGGCGGGCGGTGGGAATCAGCCGAAAGCGATGTCTTTGCTCGTGCGATGCGTGGCGGAGGAAGCGCCGGGTGCCGAGGTGACGGTCGTTTCCGGGTTTACGAAAGTTCTTTCCAGGTCCCGCTTACCGGCCGGATCTCGTGTCAGAATCACCGGCCCGGTCAAAAACATGGCCGCTCTGCTTCGGCGTTCCGACCTGGCCGTGAGCGCCGCCGGGACCACGTTATATGAACTGTCCTATCTCGGGATTCCCGCCGTTTGTTTCGTTCTGGCCGACAATCAGAAGGACAACGCGCGTTCGGCCGACCGTGCGGGCGTCGCCATCTCGCTCGGAAATATAGAGTCCGCGAGCGAAAACTCGATCCGCCGTGCAGTTCGCCGCCTCGTTCTTTCTTCGTCCGAGCGGGCCAAGATGCGCCGGAAGCAATTGAAATCTGTGGACGGTCGCGGCCCTCAGCGCGTGGTCGCCGCCTTTGATCGGGTATCGCGGTGAGCGGAATCCTCGCGGTTCTTCAGGCGCGCACCTCATCGTCGCGACTTCCTGGAAAGGTTCTCATGCCGATCCTCGGTGAACCCATGATCGTCCGGCAGATTGAAAGGGTTCAGCGCGCCCGGGGACTCACCGGCCTCGTGGTCGCGACGAGCGACGACCGGTCCGACGATCCGCTCGCCGAGGTTTGCCGTTCGAGAGGCGTTGCGGTATTTCGGGGATCTCTGAACGACGTCCTCGATCGTTTTTATCAGGCCGCAAAGGCGTCTTCACCTGACCATTTAGTTCGGCTGACCGGCGATTGTCCCTTGATTGATCCGGCCGTGATCGACGAGGTCGTGGGGATGCATCTTTCCGGCGGCTTCGACTACACCAGCAACGCGCTTGAGCCGACGTATCCGGACGGTCTCGACTGTGAAGCGATGACTTTCTCCGCGCTCGAGACGGCGTGGAAAGAGGCGCGTCTTTCGTCCGAACGGGAACATGTGACGCCCTATCTTTACAAGACGCCGCGACGCTTCAAGGTGGGCGTGGTTAAGGGCGCGCGTGATTTGTCTAACTACCGTTGGACCGTGGACGAATCGGCGGATTTCACCGTGATCAAGGCGGTTTACGAGGCGCTCTGGCCGTCGAAACCCGCATTCGACACGGCGGACGTGCTGACGCTGATGTCCGCTCATCCGGAGCTCGCCACCGCCAACACCCATCACCGGCGGAATGAAGGATATGAGACGTCCCTGAAGAAGGAGAAACCCTTTTGAGCGACCGCTACAAGAAGTCCGAGAGCTATCTCGCGCGGGCGGAAAAAGTCATCCCGCTCGGATCGCAGACGTTCAGCAAGAGCCGCACTCAGCTTCCCGTGGGCTCCGCTCCTCTGTTCGCCAGCCGCGCGAAGGGAAGCCGTCTCTGGGACATCGATGGCAACGAATACATCGATTTTGTGAACAGTCTCGCGTCCGTCACGCTCGGCTATTCGGATCCGGACGTGAACGATGCGGTTCGCCGCCAGCTCGAGAACGGCGTCATTTTTTCTCTCCCGCACACCATCGAAGCGGAGGTCGCTGAATTGATTGTGGAGATGGTTCCCTGCGCGGAGCAGGTCCGCTTTGGCAAGAACGGATCGGACGCCACGGCCGGTGCCGTCCGTCTCGCCCGCGCGTTCACGGGCCGGGACCGCGTCGCCGTCTGCGGCTATCACGGCTGGCAGGACTGGTACATCGGCGCGACCGCACGCCACCGCGGCGTGCCCGCCGCCACGCGCGCCCTCACTCACACCTTTAATTACAACGATCCAGCTTCTCTCGAGAAGCTCCTGATAGAGTTCCCGGGCCA
Source organism: Elusimicrobiota bacterium (assembly GCA_043732015.1). Classification (GTDB taxonomy): domain Bacteria; phylum Elusimicrobiota; class Elusimicrobia; order F11; family F11; genus JBBRXR01. The sequence goes on from JAYTIE010000142.1 coordinate 22,266, forward strand.
GTTCGCGGCCGTGATCCTCGAGCCGATGAACGTGGTGGAACCGAAGTCCGGATTTCTTGAAACGGTCCGGGACCTTGCGCACAAGAACGGCGCGCTGCTTGTTTTCGACGAGACCATCACCGGGTTCCGCTTCTCGAACGGCGGCGCACAGGAGCTTTTCGGCGTGACGCCCGATCTCGCGACGTTCGGGAAGGGGCTCGCGAACGGGTATCCGGTGTCGGCCCTCGCGGGCCGAGCGGACGTCATGAAGCTCATGGAAGAGGTTTTCTTTTCGTTTACCTTTGGCGGCGAAGCGTTGTCCCTGGCAGCAGCGCGCGCGACGTTGACGAAGCTGAAGGGCCAGCCGGTCACTGATACGCTTCGGAGCCGCGGTGAACGGCTCATGGTTGGTGTTCGAGCGGCGGTCGAACGCCACGGCGTTTCTTCATTCCTGTCGGTATCCGGACATCCGTCCTGGTCGTTCCTGAATTTTTCCGAGCCGGCGAACGCTACGCTGTGGGAAATGAAAACCCTCTTTTTGCAGGAAGTCTTCGCGCGCGGAATTTTTACTTTAGGATCCCATAACATGTCGTTCGCGCATTCGGAGTCGGACGTGGATGCCGTTCTCTCCGCCTACGACGCCATTTTTCCGATTTTGGCCGAAGCCTCGGCGCGGGGCGACGTTCGTTCGCGTTTGCGTTGTGAACCGCTCGTTCCGCTTTTCAAACTCCGATGACGGTTCTTTCTCCGAACGATTGCCGGCTGCGCCCGCTCGAAGAGGCCGACCTTGAATCGGTCCGCCGGTGGCGAAATTCCGACCGGATTCGGTCCGTGATGTATTCCGATGAGCTGATTACTGAAGAGAGCCAGCGTCGCTGGTTCGCCGGACTGGCGGGCAAGCCCGACCGGCTCTATCTGATTTTTGAAGTGAAGGGAAAGCCGGCGGGGCTCGTGTATTTCAATCCCATCGAACGGGAAAAGAAGCAGGCCACCTGGGGCTTTTACCTTGGTGAGGAAAAGTCTCCGGAAGGAAGTGGGAGAATCCTCGGCCGTCTGGGTCTGGAGTACGCTTTTTCGAATTTGCGGGTGGACCGTGTCCTCGCAGAAACGTTCGCGTTCAATGAACGAGGGATCAGATTTCATGACCGTCTTGGATTCAATCGGGACTCCGTTGTTTCAGGGGAGCACGTGAAGAACGGAAAGCCTCAGGACGTCGTCCGGTTCAGTCTCGACCGAACGGCCTGGGCGCGCTGAACATGGCGAAAAATACGGTCCGTCCCATCGTGATCGCAGCATCCCGCGGGCCTTACCGGGAAGTCTCTCGGCGCCTCTCAAAAAGAGGATTTAGGGTTGTGCTCATTGAGCGGAAGGAAGACCTGACCCGCGAAAAGCTCGAGCGCCTCAATCCTCTTTATGTGTTCCTACCGCACTGGTCGTTCATCGTACCGGCCGAGATCTACGACCAATTTGAATGCGTCATCTTTCACATGACGGATCTTCCCTACGGCCGGGGTGGTTCTCCGCTTCAGAACCTCATTGTTCGGGGGCACCGCGCGACGAAGATAAGCGCTCTGCGGTGCGGTGCGGTGCTGGACGGTGGGCCTATCTACCTGAAGAAGCCTTTGTCGCTGGCCGGAACGGCGGGCGAGATCCTCGGACGCGCGGCCGTCATCATCGAAGGCATGATCGCTTTGATCGCTAAGCGCCGACCGACGCCCCGCGCCCAAAAGGGACGCGTCGTCTCGTTCAAGCGGCGCACGCCGGCGGACGGGAACCTGGCGGGCATCAGCGATCCAGTTCAGCTCTATGACCTGATTCGGATGCTGGACGGCGAAGGGTACCCGCCCGCTTTCGTGGATCTCGGAAAATTTAGATTCGAACTTCATTCCGCCCGATTGTTGAAAGACGCCGTGGAGGCCAATGTGGTCGTCAAAAGGAGAAAGTCATGAGCCAAAGCATTCTTGTCGTTGCCGCGCATCCCGACGATGAGGTCCTTGGTTGCGGGGCAACGATCGCCAAACATGCGGCGCAGGGGGACAACGTTCATATTTTGATTCTGGGAGAGGGCGCAACGAGCCGCGCCGGCGCTCGGTCGCGGACCGCGTTCAAACAGGTCCTTTCCAAACTGAAGACGAGTGCCGAACGAGCCGCCGACCTTCTCGGCGCGCAGTCGGTGACGTTGCTGGACCTTCCGGACAATCGTTTTGACTCAGTGGATCTGCTCGACGTGGTCAAGCGGGTCGAGGCGATGGTTGAGAAGCATCGACCCAGCATGGTTTACACGCATCATTCGGGAGACGTGAACATCGATCATCGCGTTACCCACGAAGCCGTGGTGGCCGCGTGTCGTCCGATTCCGGGGCACCCGGTCGATACGCTTTTGTTTTTTGAGGTCGCTTCCAGCACGGAGTGGCAGACCCCCGATTTCAAACGGCCCTTCACGCCAGATTGGTTCGTTGACGTCTCGGAGACCGCGGAAAAGAAGATAGCGGCGCTCAAGGCGTATGCGTCGGAAATGCGCCCATGGCCGCACAGCCGGTCATACGAAGCCATTTTGCACCAGATGGGTTGGCGCGGCGCAACCGTCGGTGCGAAGGCGGCGGAAGCCTTCGTGCTGGGTCGCTGCGTGGTTCGGGGACGCTAGATGCCGAACGAGATTCTCATCAATGGTAAGCCTGCGATCGGGGCCGATCAGCCACCTTTCGTGATCGCTGAAATGTCCGGCAATCACAACGGGTCCCTGGAGCGCGCCCTCGCTCTCGTTGATGCGGCGGCCGCGTCCGGTTGTCAGGCGCTCAAGATCCAGACGTACACCGCCGACACCATGACGCTGGACGTCCGGGAGCGGGAATTCCTGATCGATGACGCGACGAGCCTGTGGGCGGGCTACGCGCTTTATGATCTGTACAAGAAGGCCTATACGCCCTGGGAATGGCACGAAGCCATTTTCCGCCGGTGCCGTGAGAAGGGAATAATCGGTTTCAGCACTCCCTTCGACGCCACCGCGGTGGATTTTCTCGAGTCGCTCGGCGCTTCGATTTACAAGATCGCCTCGTTCGAGAACGTCGACCTTCCTTTGATCCGTCGCGTCGCCGCCACCGGCAAGCCGATGATCATCTCGACCGGCCTCGCGTCGGTGGATGAGATCGGAGAAGCGGTAGACGCCGCGCGGGGCGCGGGATGCAAGGACCTTGTTCTTCTCAAGTGCACGAGCAGCTATCCGGCCTCTCCAAAAAACTCCAATTTGCGGGCCATTCCGGTTTTGGCGTCGAAGTACGGCGTCTGGAGCGGATTGTCGGACCACACGCTCGGCATCGGCGCGGCCGTGGCGAGTGTCGCCTTTGGGTCCGTCGTGATCGAAAAGCATTTCACGCTTGCCCGGAAAGACGGCGGGGTCGACAGCGCTTTCTCGCTCGAGCCCGCGGAGTTGACGTCTCTTGTCGAGGAATCGGAGCGGGCGTGGCAGGCGCTAGGCGAGGAACTCCTTGGCCCCGGCGAAGATGAAAAGAAAAGCCTCCAATTTCGACGCTCGCTCTATATCGCCGAGGACATCAGCGCCGGTGATACCCTGACGGCCAAGAACCTTCGCGCCGTCCGACCCGGACGCGGACTGGCGCCGAAGTTCTATGAAGGATTTCTCGGTCGAACCGTCGTTCGCGCCGCCCGCAAGGGGACGCCCGTCGACTGGGATCTTCTTTCCCCGAAAGACGCCGAGAGCGTGAAGAAAAAGCATCCATGACCGGATTGTTCGTCAACGACCTCACGCAGTTGCGTTACTTCGATCCTCTCGTGGAATCTCTGCACCTAATGGTTAAAGCGATCGCCACCGCGGCATTGCTGACGGTTTATCTTTCCTTGATGGTTGTATTGCGGCAGCTGCAGAGGGAGGACGTTCGTTACGTGCGCCACATCCTGAATCCGATGCGTTATTTCCCGCATGTGAGAGCCGAGCTGAAAAGGGGGGGAACCATCCAGTGATCGCGGCCGCCAGTGAAATGAGAGTTCCGGATCGCCCCATCGTCTGTCTTCGCATGGACGACGTGGGCGCCTCCTCCAAATATTTCGAACGCCACGGACACACGCGCCTCCATTTCGGTGGCGTCGCCGTTCCGTTCCCGGGGAATTTCTGGTTCTTGAAGTCGATCCCTCCGTTCCGACGCTGGGGTCCCTATCGCGAGATGTCCGTTCCTGAATGGGAAGCCACGTTGTCCATCCTGTCTTCTTCCGGCGCCCGCATGACGGTCGCGGTGACGGCGAGCTGGGTGGAGGAAGATGGGAGACTGACGCCTTTCGACGAAAAGTTTCCGGAGCAGCGTCGTGTGATCCGCGAGGGCGTTGAGGCAGGGTTGATCGAAATTGCCAATCACGGGCTCACTCATTGCGTGGTGGAGGAAGGTAAGTTTCGCGTTGGTTTCTGGCGCGACAACCGGAATTTCCACCGTGAGTTCTGGGACTGGGTTCCGGCGGCGATTCGCAAGGATCACCTCGATCGCTCGCAGGATATTCTTGAACGGAGCTTCGGCCAGCGGCCCACGACGTTCGTGCCGCCGGGGAACGTGCACACGCCGGACACGCTCGAGTTCGCTCGCGCCGCGGGCCTGCGGTGGCTTTCCTGTAGCCGGCCGCCCGTGACCGAAAGCCCGGCGCTGACCTATGTCTCCGACTCGGAGCTCCTTGCGTTTCACGACCGCGAGCTCGTGTTGTACGGGCTGTCGTGGCTCAAGGACCGACTCGCGCAGGCCGGCGAGCGGCCGTTCCAATTCGTCCGTGAGTTGGCGGCGCGATGAGGTACGGTTCACGCATTCTTTGCCGCGGGGGGAAAGGCATCGGGGACACCTTGTTCATGACCGGCGTCGTTGAGGCGCTCGCGGAGAGGGGGGATCGGCCCTGGGTCGCTTCGAATTTTCCGGATCTCTGGGAGAACAACCCGAACGTGAAGGGGCATCTCCCCGCAAAGTTCGTTCGACCCATGCGTCGCTTCACGGAGCGGATCGTTCACCTCGCTTACGAAGACGTTCCGGCGAACGGTCGCACGCATCAGCAGCGGATGGCCACGCTGGTCGGACTTCCGGACACCCGGGAATATGCGCCGAAAATTTATCTCACGGATTTGGAAGCGGCCGTCGGCCGGGCGGCCGCGCAGGGTGCCGTCCTGATTCAAACCTCAGCGAAGACGGATTTCACGACAAACAAGAACTGGTTCGCCGACCGGTTCCAGAGGGTGGCGAATCATTGCGCCGGGATCGGTCCGGTCCTCCAGATCGGATTGCCCGGCGGGCCGGCCCTGACCGGAGCGACGGACCTTCGCGGCGGAACCTCGATTCGAGAGGTCGCGGCTCTTTTAAAGGCGGCCCGGTTGTTTATTGGACTCGAAGGCGCTTTGATGCATCTCGCCCGCGCCGTGGGAACGCCGTCCGTGATTGTCTACGGTGGGTTCATCAGCCCCTCGCAGACAGGATATGCGAGTCAGGAAAATTTGTTCACCAAGCTGGAGTGTTCTCCCTGTCTGCTGGAGACACCGTGCCCCTACGAGATGAAGTGTATGCGCGCCATTTCTGCGGAAGAAGTGATCGCGCGCGTGGACGGACTCCTCAATCAAAAAAAGGCGGTCTCATGAAGGTTTTGTTCGTCGCGGAATATTTTCCACCGGTTGCCCCAGGCGGCGCGGAGTGGAGCATCTATCACCTGGCCGACGCGCTGGTGAAGCGCGGTCATGAGGTGGGATTGGCGACCGTGAACCACGGCCCAACGCCGAAGGCTCCGGAAGGGGTCACGGTGTTTGCGATGCCCTTTCCGTCCCACCTGAAGGCGGGACAGACGATTCACCGCCAGGGCGTTTTGGAGAACCCGCTGTTTCATTTCGCATTTTCCATTTTCCTTTTTTCGGTTCTTCGTCGATATCAGCCGGACCTGATTCATTCCCAGACCAAGAATTCTCTGGTCGCCGCCGCACTCTCCTCAAAGATTTCGGGAATTCCGTTCGTTCACACCATTCGGGACATCGGCATCGCGTGTCCGTTCGGCATGTGTTTCATCAACGGCGGCGACGTGGAGAAATGTTCGCTCGGTCGCTGTGCCGCGGGTTCCTGTTCCGCATATTTCGTGAAGAACTACACGCCGGGTCGGCTTTACGACTGGATCAACATCCGTGTTCGCGCGGCGTTACTCTGGCCGGACAGCGTCCTGAAGCAATGGTGCGTCCGGAACGCATATCGCCGAATCTCGCCGAGCCGTGGACTTCTTCAGTCCCTGCCCGCGCGCATCCGCATGGAGGAATCCGACTGGAAGATCATCCCGCACCTTCCGCCGCCCCAGGAAAGCCTGAGTTCGGCGCCCGTCAATCCGTTCGCGGGCAAGGGGCGTTACGTCCTCTATCTCGGCAAGTATTCGCTCGGAAAGGGCGTCAAAGTGCTCGAGGACGCCATCGAGCGTCTCTCGTCCTCTCACCCGGACGTGACCTTCGTATTCGCCGGGAAGGGCGCGTGGACGTTCCGTCCAGGCCTTCCCATTCAGGATCTCGGAAGCGTGTCTTACGCGCAGGCGCAGGGGTTGATCTCCGGGGCGGATTGTGTGGTGGTGCCTTCCATCGTTCCGGAAGCGTTCAACCGGGTCGTGCTCGAAGCGATGGCGCAGAAGAGCCCGGTGGTGACCACGGACGCGGGATCTCTTCCCGATCAGGTGATCGACGGGGAAACGGGCTATGTCGCCGCCCGCGGCTCCGCCGAGGCGCTGACGGAAGCCCTGCACATGATCCTCTCGGATTCGGAAAAGGCCCGCGAGATGGGCCGGAAAGGTTGGGAGCGATCTCAGAACCGATTCTCACCCGAGGCCACGCTTCGCGACATCGAGGCGATCTACAGCGAATGCGACCTCCGGTCAGATTCCGTGCGCTGGTCCGTCCTGAATGCGCCGATCAAGGCGTTCCTCATCGCCCTCGGGCATTTCAACGACAAGGCCAAGCGCTTGGCGATGAGCCTGGTGAAATGGACCGGCAAGAGCTCCCAGCGGGTTCATCCCAAACACCTGATGGCGAAGGAAGACTTTTATTCGTGGTACGTTCCTCACCTGCGAGTGGAAGACGATGTCCTCGACATCGGCTCTGGCGTGGGCACCCATGCGTTCACGGCTGCGGCGCGCTGTCGTTCGGCTGTCGGCATTGAGTACGACCCGGTGAATCTCAAGATCGCGACCGAGCTTGCGAAAAAGAACGGACTTCCAAACGTTCGCTTCCTCGACGGCAATGTCGAGCAGCGACTTCCGTTCCAGGACGGTTCGTTCGATGTCGTTCTTCTTCTTGATGTACTCGAGCATCTTAACAAGCGGGACGCCGCGCTGACCGAGATGAACCGGGTTCTCCGCCCCGGCGGAAGGTTGATGGTGACCATTCCCAACAGAGTCACGCCGCTGAAGAACACGTTGAAGGCCGCCGGCCTTTTCTATTACGCGGACCGGGATCACAAGATCGAATACCGAACGCATGAGATTCGAGAGGAACTCGCCCGGAACGGCTTCGTCGTTCGCAAGCCCATGGAGACCGTGGTCGCGGACACGTTCTGGGTCGGCGCAATCGACATCATCGGCGGCCTGTCTTTGTCGCTATACCGCAAACTTTCGCTCTGGAAGGTGGAGAAAGCGAAGAGACACCCGGAAACCTCGAACGGATTCCTGATCGTCGCCGAAAAAGAAGTTGGCACTGCCCAAAGCACCGCGAAAGAGGGGTTGGCCGATGTCCGATCCTAATACGCTGGGTC
>JAYTIE010000143.1:0-4307 GCA_043732015.1 Elusimicrobiota bacterium
AGGACGTCCGCCGGAATCTCGCCGGAAACAGCCGCGACAATCGCCACACGCTGGCCTTCTGCCCGCTTCGCTTCGGCCTGAAGAACGGCGGCCTCCAGCTCCTTCAGCTCTTCCGCAAGAACGGCCGGGTCGCCCAGCTGATTGAGGTGGAACACGACGATGCCGTCAGCCTGCGAGCGGATCGCGGCGTTGACCGCCTCTGGAACGCTCACCGTTCTTGCCGCGACCGATTCACGGTAGGCCGCGAATCCCGAGAAATGGATCTGGTTCAATACCGCGCCAGCCGGTGCTGCCGCCATGAATCCCTGCACTGATTTAACCCGAAGACTTCTCTCGTCGTCCCTTTCAAAAATCTTTTTGGCCGGAGCCGCCATCATCAGCGCATCCACGACCCGTTTGTGCTCGGTAACGCCCCGCGAAAGCTGAGCGCCTTCCTCCGCCCAACGGCGGGCCGTTTCGTCCACCCGGCCGGAACGCTTCACCAATCGGTACAGAATCACCGCAGCGGCGGCCACCGCCACCGCGAAACCAACCCAGCTGACGCCATTGCCCGAACCGATAGCGGGCACCATCATCCCGAATCCGCCGTAGGAGGTCGGGCCAAAAGGATGGTTTGAATTTCTCGCGCTCGGATGAAGAAGATTCGCGTAGGCCTCCGAAACATCCAATCCGGCCTGCCTGAAAGGGGAGACAGGATGGATGCCGTGATGCGCGTTAAACGCGTCGACGAGGGGCATCACCACATTCACGTACCATTCTTCCCACGCAAGCTGGAGGATGGAGCGCGGCTCGAAAAGATCGGTGATCACATACAGGCGTTGAACCTGATACCGGAAATGCCGCTCTTCCTCGGCGATCACGGACCTTTGCTGCGCGGGCGTCAGGCGACCCATAATCCACCAGTTCAGATAGACCATTCCGCCATGGGAAAATCCGGCATGTCCGCGCTCATCCCTTCTCGGGAAATCGAGGGCGCGCAAAATCAATCCCGTCCACGGCCTCACCCCATAGACCGCAGCCGCCATGTGGATCGCCTGGATCAGGAACGGAATCCCGCCAATCGCCCACACAATCGCGACAGCCCACAGAGCCGTTCCCGGATTGACGAATAAAGACGCCGCCGTGACCAAAAGGAGAGGCGTGATAAAAGTCGAAATGAGAAACAGGCGGTTGGAAATTTTCCGGCCGGTCAGGTTGGTCTGGCGGGTGCCGGGAGTCTGCGAGACGCGCAAGACGGCCTGCTGCGCCTCCGCTTCCGCTTCCTTGCGGACGCGGGCCAGTTCCATCGCGGTCGCTTCGTTGACGGACTCTGAAACGTCATTGATCGAGATGGTCCGGTTGTGATCTTTCGCGGTCGCAACCACCTGGGACGGCAAGGCGGAACGTGATTGAAGGAAGCGAACCAGATCATTCAGCTCGGCTAGGACCGCCAGGGGCTCCTTGCGCCGCGAGGGGCCGCCGATCATTGCGGCCGCCAACTCGTTCTCGGATAGCGCGTCGGCCGGAATGGATTCGGCGGAAAATTCGCGTTTCGGAAGTCCCGTCGCCAGAAGGAAACTCCCCATCTGACTCATTTCGTCGGGCGTGTAGGCGGCGGACCGGGGAGCGGTCCCCGGTTCCCAACCGCCGGCGAATCCGGCGGTGCGGATCACCGGGTCCCCTCCGTTCATCCCGCGAGCGCCGATCATGATTCGCTGAAACGGCACCACGCCCGTGTCCCGGGTGATTCGCTGTACGATGCCGCGCGCGTCGTTGATGTCAGGGAGCATGAACGCGCCGAACAGACGTTCGATTTCATGCTCATGCAGGGGCTTTCCGAAGAAAATATATCCGTGGATCTCGCTGATCACTTTCATCATGGCAAGGCCGCCCTTGCCTTTCAACGCGCGCAGCTCCTCCAGTTCTTTCGTCAGCGCCAGGGTGCCGGCGGGGTCGACGCTGTCGATCGCCGTCAACCGGGCCAGATCCGCTTCCTTCAGTTGAATACCCAGATCAATGAGCGCGTTAAAACCGAAAACAGGATGGCGATCCAGTTCGTCGACGGAAACGCCGCCAATCGACGTTGAAAGTCTCGCAACTTCTTCCTGCGCAATCTTGCGCGCATCATGGTCCTGGACACCGTTTGTGATGCTGTCTTCAAAAATATTGTGGATGCGCTGGTGCAGGCCGTAAAGGAAGCCCTTCACCGTCAGAAGGTAGGACTGCGCGCCAAAATTGTTGTTGATCTGGGGAATGGTGCCATTCAGCGCGCTCTCGTAATAAAGGTTATCAACCGCGCCGCGGCGCTCGGTTCCGTTGCGTCCGAACACCCAGGTCGGCATGCGCGCGCCGATCTGGTGATTCCCTTCCGAGACCCGCGCGACATCCGCCATGACGCCGTCCTTTTCTCCTTCCGTGACGGCGAGCGCCATGTCGGTTTCCTGTGACACCCGGAGGCGTTTTGATGATCCCCCATCCATCGCCAGGACGGCGTTGGCGACAACCGCGAGCGACCGCAACAAATGACGGACAATTTCCTTCGGATCCGTCACACCGCGGGAGATCAGCGTCTCCACTTCGGCGTCATACGCACCAGAGCGCAAATCAGCGATCACGGCGGCGGCCGTCACGTTGACGCCTTTGGCGCCATACTCGGCAACCGTCTTGAGGAGCGGGCTCGTCAGGACCGGGTACAGATGGACGGGATGACTTTTCCCTTCATTGGCCGAGATCTCGGCGGCGATCTCAACCACATTTCTGCCGGGTTCAACAATCGTGGCCTTGCGAAGCCCTTCCAGCCAGGGCTCCACGCCCTTGCCGTCCGTCGACAACGCCCGGAGGAGGTGTACCCGGCCATCGGTGCTGGTACCGGAGCCGGAGGAGGCGCCGCTCGTCATATTAACCGTCATCACGAACACGAGGAAAATGATGATCATTGGCGGGAGGAGCACGCCACAAGCGCTAAGACCAGGAAGAACCGCAGTCACGGACCGCATCTTGAGTTCGAACACGCCCAGCACGAGCGGGATACCGGCCAGCATGAGAACACCCAGCGCATACACCAGGTACCGGGCATATTTCGGACGCGCGTCCCGAACCAGCGTCGTGACGGTCGTTCCATCAACGACCCTCTGATCCATTTCGGTCCAACCGGTTCCGGTGTTCGAGGTCTCATCGCCGACGACGGTGCGAACCTGCTGATCGCCCTTCGCGGAGTCAACTTCCACACTTGATCCGCTGCGCCGAATACCGGTCACCCTGACGGCGTCTCCCAGCGCCGAAGCGGCTTTGCGGTATTCCGTCCACCGGCGGCGGGTCCCGTCCCAGGCCATCGAAAGCACGAGGGAGAGATGAGCCATGACCGGCAGGGGATTCTGGGAATCAACCAATGAGGTCGCAGCGCCCGCAGGTGGCGTGGCGAGAAAGATCTGTTTGCCGGAGAAGAGCCGATCCAGCGGGGCCTTTTCCCTTTCGAACAAGGAAAGATAGGAAGACGCGGTCGTAAGATCGGCCTTGGTCAGACGCGGAGAGCAGACGATCACCGTGCGGCCGGTGGCCGAGAGCAGCGGGAGAATTTCCGCGGTGTGGTAGCCACCCGCGACAAGAACCGACAGGTCCGCGGGCGTCACCGCCGCGGATGCCAGCGACGCGCTGCGCTCTTCCGCGAGACGGTAAAAATCTTCGAAGGGGCGAAGCATCGCGCCGCTTGTCCCTGTTCCGGACGCGGCGTAACGCTTCCAGTCATGCGAGGTCATGGAGAAACCGGTGAGGCCATGGAGCAAACGCAGACGGCGGGACTCGCGAACGAGCCCTCTCTCCAGCTCGCTTGACGCCAGGCGGTCGTAGGCCCGGTCCTCCATCTCGTCCAGACCTGAGAACAAAGCGTCCGCATCGATGTCGTCGGCCAGGAGAACATAGTGAAGGTAGTCGGCGAAGAATGGAGTCTTGGTCAGATTCACGCCGGCGGCTTCGCAAATCAATTTCAACTCGGCGTAGTACCGGCCGAAGAAAACCGTTCCCTGCCGGTAGCCGAGGCTGAGCCGGAGCAGCGCTTCGATCTGGTGGGCGCTGAGCTTTGCCACCAACGATTCCAGAACCTGGCGGCGCTCCGCTTCCACCCGGGTGAAATCCAGCTGTTGCTCGGTGCGCCAGGCTTCCAGAAAGTTTCTGACGGACGCGGGCATCTCGGGAGAGATCTTCTCGAGGACGCCCGCATAGGCGCCCATGGACAACGCGCCCGCGCGGTATTGCGCGGCCGACTGATCAAAAGCGGTGAGCTCGCCGGAGAAGACGGATGCTTTCCGGAGAGCCAGCGCGGTTTCAGACCG
>JAYTIE010000144.1:0-11027 GCA_043732015.1 Elusimicrobiota bacterium
CAGTCCACCCGCCAGCCCAGCGACGTACTCGCGTGTTCTCGACAACGTTCCAACGACAAAGATGGTGCCCAGCAGACAGGCGACCGGGAGGACCTGCAGCGCTTGAAACGGGAGGGAAGTGAGGAGGAAGCCCAGCACGTGTCCCAGACTGACGCCCTGCTGAAGGAACCGGTCGAGCCGGTCAAAGATCTGAGAGACGAACAACAGCACGCACAGCGCCCCGAACGAAGCGAGGAAAGGCTTGATGAATTGCTTGAGGATGTACCTGTTGAGAATGCTCATTGGCGGGATAGTTTTACCATCAGAAACGTGCCGACGGAAAAGCAAAGTATGTTGCCGAGCCAGAGTGAGGGGTCCGGCGGCACCAGTCCCTTTTCCGCCAGCGTCAAACCGAAAATCAAAAGCGTGTAATAGATGAAAATAACGACGACGGCCAAGCCGAACGAAAATCCCCGGCTTCCGCGTTTCAGGACAGTGGCGAGCGGAATTCCGATGAATCCCAGGGCCAGCGGAGCGAAGGCAATGGCGTACCGCAGGCTGCGTTCTGCTTCGAGTGGCGCGGTGATCAGGCCCTTGGACTTCATTTCCTTCACCATCTTCCCGAGCTCGTGCGAAGAAATATTACGGAAGCGTGTGCTCACGCTCGCCTCCTCCTTCGCCATCGGAATGGTGATCGTGTAGGACTTGAATGAGGTATGTAGAACGTGGGCAGGGATGGATTTGTCGTAGCGCTGCATCTGTCCGTCGAGCAGTTTCAACTGAAACTGGCCTCCACGTGAATCCATGGATCCTCGCCGGGCGAAAATACGCTGGGCCGGCGTTGCATCGTCGGTCATCTGATAAACCATCAGATCGCGGAGCTGGCCATTCTTCTTGTCGACGGACTCAGAGTAAAGCTTGAAGTTCTTGATCGAGAAAAATCGCTTTGCTTCGACGGTGATCAGCGGGTCCGCACTGATGATCTTCTCATACATCTGTCGGAATGCCCGGCCAGACCATGGCGCGATGTGCGTGTTGAAGGGAACCATGACAGCGCTGACGATCAACGCGAAGAGCGGAGGTAGCCAAAGGACCTTGAAGAGCGACACGCCGGCGGCGCGAACCGCGGAGAGTTCATTCTCTTCCGAGAGCCGGCCGAAAGTGACAAGGCAACCAAACAGAATCGCCATGGGAAGGGTGAGCGGCATGACCGTGGGGATGAAGAGCGCAAACATGTGCGCCACAGTAAAAAACGAGACGCCCTTGTTGAAAACGAGGTCGATAATGTCGAACAACTTGTCCAACATCAGGACGAACAGAAAGATCACGGAACCGAATGCGAATGAGGGGAAGAACTGGCGAAAGAAATAAAAAGGAAGAACCATTCGCGCCATACTAGTAAAAGCGGCCGGAAAATCCGCTTCGTGGCTCCCGGGAGAATCTAAAGTCGACTTTCGATTTCCAGACGGTCAAATCGCCTTGAAAACACAGGCTTTTGATGTTACCCTCCCCAAAACAAGGGGAGAAATTCTGCGCCGACTTCCAACAAAAACGTCCCTATCGCGCCTCCTTCTTCTCGGATTTGCGCCTTTTCTTGCAATTTCAGCGCTTTCCGCGGCTGAACCGCAGAACGCGAACCGTTTCCGCCTGGGTCCTACCCTGGAAGAAGCGGAGCGCTCGGAGAAGGGCGAGGTCGCTCCTGTCGCCCCGGCCCCCGCCGGCTTTTCCCAGGAAGAGTGGAACAAGGTCCGGACTTCTATTGAAGAAGGGCATGAGCCTGGCGCCGTTCAACCGGTCCAATCGTCTACCGGAACGCCCACGGCACTCCCGTCGCCGAAGCCGCCGCCCGGTCTCCTTCAGGTTGATTTACCTTATGAGTCTTCGCTCTCGGTGACCGGCCGCAAAGTCATCAAGCTCGACATCAGCGAAACCCACATCACCCAGGAACGCGCGGATGAGCTTGGCGGACGCCAGGACACACAGACCTTCAATATGGAGCAGGAATTGCAGGCCCGCATCCAGGGAACCGTGGCGAGAAAGACCACGATCAACGTCAATTTCGATGACACGAAGGAAAACGTCCGGGACTTCTCCGTGGTCTACAAGGGTGACCCGGATGAAGTCGTCCAGGAAGCGGCGTTCGGTGACATCGTCCTGTCGTTGCCGTCCACCGAATTTGTGAATTACAACAAGCAGCTCTTCGGTATCCGGACTGCGTTGAAGTACCACAAGTTCGGTTTGATGGCGATCGGTTCTCGAACCAAGGGAACCACCGAAACGAAACGCTTCACCGGCGCCACAACCCGCCAGCAGGTTTTCATAAACGACACCGCTTACATCCGTCGCCGCTTTTACGACATGACGTTCAAGGCGCCGGGAACTGAAAACTTCGTCGGTTTCTCAACCGGTCCCATGTACGGCACGGGCGGCCCTTTCAACGGACGCACCGTTCTGCCGATCAACGGAACCAATCCCGAAGTGCTGTACGTGGAAGACAACACAACCAATCCCCAGGCGTCCTTTCGCTCGATCGCCGTCGCGACGGCGCCGACCACGGACACGGTTTCCATCCGCATGCGGCAGATGTCGCCTGGCGTCGACTACTCGATCGATCGCCTCCGAGGAATCATTTCCTTCAACACCAGCATTCCGGAAGATTCCCGCATCGCGGTCGACTTTACGCTGGCGAGCGGTCAAAGACTGAGCGCCTCGCTCGCCGGTGGTCTGGCTCTCCTGATCAAGGACCGCAATCCGGAACCGATTCCGGTCAGTCAGGAATTGAAAGGGTTTTATTCTGCTGGCACGAAGAACATCGTGCGTGACAATGGCCTCGGCAACTTCGTGTTCAAGGTTCTCGACAAGGACCGAAAAAAAGAAATCGGGAACTCGCTTTCACCGATCCAGCGTTACCCCGACGACATCGAAATGAAGTTCGAGACCGGAATCTTCGAGGTGAAGAATTACCTTCCATTCCCGGAGGTATATTCGACCAGCGTCAATTCAGGGAGTCCGCTCCAGGTCGTCTTTTCGCTTGAATACCAGTCCGTGCTTCGCACCTACACCCTCCGTCCCAACATTGTCCTTCAGTCCGAACGGGTGGAAGTGGACGGGCGCAAGGTGGCGCGCGACATCGACTATTTCATCGACTACGACGTGGGCATCATCACGTTCTTCAACGAAGACCTGATCCGCGAATCGACCGTCATAGAATGTACCTATGAGTTCGCGCCGTTTGGGGCGACGCTCGGCGAAACGCTCGTGGGCGCGCGCGGAACCTATGACATCCTTGGCAACAAGAAAGCGGGAGTCCTCAGCATCGACAGCTGGAAGGCGGGAACGACCGTCCTTTATAACTTCTCCGCAAAACCGATCGCGCCCCCGGACGTGCGCTCATCTCCTTCAAGCCTTCTGGTCACGGAAGGCGACACCCAGTTAAAGGGTGTTCAGTTCGGCGCGCTGCCGTTCAAAAGTAATTTCGGTGTTGAAGCCGCCCGGTCCGCGGAAAACCCCAACCTTTTCGGCAAGGCCATCATCGATTCCATGGAAGGGATCAAGCAGGATGACGCCGCCATCCTGCTCAAAGACAGCTGGCAGCCCGCCGCCAATCCGAACATTGTTCCGTTCAATAGCTCGAACCGAATCGACGACTTTCGCGGACGGGACGTGGCGACGAGCCACCTGCGCTGGGAAGACAACGATGTCCAGACGACGGATACGTCCGATGGTTCCGCGACGCAGAAGGCGCTGGACGTTTTTTACCAGCTGAACACCGAGGCGACGACGGTGAGCGAACAGGAATCCCTCGTGACGATTCTCTCCGTCACCGGCAGGGATTTCACCAAGAAGACGACCCTGGAGGTGGAAATGGAAGGCGCGGGAGCGTCCGGGGCCGGCGTCGAAATGCTGGTCGAGTATGGCCAGTTCAATGAAGACGCCGACGGCGATAACACGCTCGACACCGAAGACACGATTCCCTTTGACGCCACTTTGAACCTCGGTGAAGACGTCGGCTACCCGTTCAACGGCCCGGGGCCGGATCTGGTGGCGGGCGACGGCGACGATATCAACGTCTCCGTCGGCGCCGGAAACGCGCGCCTCAACACGGAAGACCTGAACGGCGACCGGGTGCTCAGCACGCAGGACCTGCCCGTGTTCATCAACAAACCTCTCTTTTATATCTCGGCCACGAGCCCGCAGCAGCCTGTCAATGACCCGGCGGCGGTGACCGACCTCAGCTTCACGAAGCGTCTCCTCTTCCAGATTCCGATCAACCCGAAGAATCTTAACGACGAAGAGAAAGCGCGCCTGACTTCGGTCAAGCAGATCCGAGTCACGCTCCGGAATTCCAACGTCGCGGCCAAGACTGGAAAGGTCACGATCACGCGCCTCTCGATGGTGGGAAATACCTACGAACCGGCCACTCTCAGTACGAACACGATTTCCAACAGCACAATGACCGTGCGCGCCATCAACAACAAGGACGATTCCAGCTACCGCTCCCTGATCGGCGATCCGGCTTTCAACGATCTCTACCGGGATGGGAAGCCGGACCACACCGCCAAGGAACAGGCGCTCTCGCTCGACTATATTCTGGATTCAAGCGTAACCGCGACCACCCGCAATCTTTATTCCGCCCCGCGTGACTTCTCGAAGCATGACCTCTTCAAATTCTTCCTGCGTCGTCCGACCGGAGCGGCGCCGGGGGGGACGTTCTTCATGCAGGTGGGCTCCGAAGCCGAATATCAGCAGGCGTCAATCGATGTCGCGAACGTGCCCGACGACCGCTGGTTGGTCGTAACGCTGAAACAGAAGGATGTTAACGGTGACGGCACGCCGGATACATGGGAATCCGCGACGCCAGGGGTCACGGTCAGCATCGTGGGGAACGCGCCGAACCTGACGCAGGTGGCCCAGTTGAAGATGGGCGTAATCAACGCCACTCCCTCCACCGTGCAGGGGCAACTGTGGGTGAATGAAATTCACGTGGCGCAACCGCACGAACGCGTTGGACACGCCAAGCGTTACACGTTCGATTCATCCTGGACGCGCTGGGCCGATTTCGGCGGCAACTTCCGTGACGTTGACCGGAACTGGCAAACACCCACAACTTCCGTGACCAACCAGGACAGCACGCAGCAGGACGCTTACATCAATCTCAACCGTCTCACGTTCCTTCCGATGTCCTTTAAGCAGACCAGGGATCGCACCGTCACCCCGTCTGCCTTCCGCTCGAATGCGAACGCTCTCGTCTCGTTCCTTGAGGAAGGCCGCGTCGAGCATGTCACGAACGCCTCCACGGCGAAATTGATTGTTCCCAAGATGCCATTGGTTGACTTTGCCTATCGCACGGACGACGCCCAGAACACAATCACCCAACGCCACGAGTACTCGGATACCGTGAATGTGGGAGCCAGCTATTCGCCAGCCTCAACGTTGGATCTCTTGCCGGGACCGCTCACGTTCCGGCCGCTCCCCAATTCGATGACCTATCTTTACACCCACAAGATTACGCGCCTGCGCTTTCCGGGTGAAGTCAAACTGGCCGCCTTCCGTATCTCAACAGCTCCGTTCAGTTCGACCAATGTCACCCAGTTCCTGGATGAAAACGAAGGCCGGCTGGGATTCCGTCCATGGGATGGATTCACTTTCAATCCGAATTACCGGTTGAAGGTGGAAACGGAACGGCGCGATTTCCGGAATGAAGAAATTCTGGCCGCTCCGACCGCGTCGGCAATCGACCGCAAGATCGTCCCGCGCGCCCAGACCCAGACGGTTTCAGCGTCCGGAAATCTCAGACTGCTGAAATGGCTGGATCCACGTTACAGCTATTCCGTCAGCGGAACCGAGACGAACAATCTTCCGACGTTGACGGACCCCCAGGCGTACAAGCGGAAGACGATTGCGCGCAACGGCGACGGCGAATTGTCGTCGGCCATCCAGGTCAATCAGGTGCTTCCCAAGATCAAGCTCGTCCAGAGCATGAACATCAACACCAGTTATCGTCTCGAAAATGGCGATACGTACAACAATGTCCCGGACGAATTCGCGTGGCGCAGCAAACTCTGGATCGGTAACCCGCTCGCCATCAGCACCGGCACCCGCGCGAATCTCACCGACCGCCGCACGTTCCGCACGAACGTCGCCTGGCATCCGCTGGGCGCTTACGACATCATGGGAAGGCTGAAGCCGCTGAAGTCCATGTCCCTGACCACAAATTTCCTGAAAACCACCGAAAACTCCGAAACAACGGGCACGACCCGCCGAACGCTTTCGACCACGTTCCCGGACCTGGTGCTGACGCTGAACGATATCGAAGACATGTTCGGAGTGGACCGTGTCGTGGACAATTCACGGCTCGTAATCCGCAACAACCTGCGCAAGACGAACACGGTGAGTGTGAGCCGTGCCAGGGCGGAAAGCTGGGGAACGGATTACCAGTTCCAGTTCTTCCGCAAGTACGACGTGGCGACGAATTTCGCGGTCAACAACCAGCGTGAAGACAATCTCGTCACCCATTCCCTGACGTCGAAGACGGATTCCCTGAACTACGCGGTTCAGGCCCGCATTCCGTGGCGCGTCTGGGCATTTACCCCAAGGTATGAACATGCGCAGACGGAATCCCGCGACGCGGTTCAAATCACCAACGATCTGAAGAACGACATCTTCTCCGTTCAGATTTATGGCGACATCGCGAAGCCCGTCGGTATCCGGTTCGGACGGAAGGAAATCGGTCTTGCGAACCGGGTCATCGTGAACTCGACGGTGAAACTGGACCGGAAGCGGTCCACCGTTAATCCCGCCACCAATTACGTGGACGTTTACAGCCTGACCGGAACCGCGGACTACACCATATCCCAGAACTTCCGGCTCGCCGTCGGCGGAAATTTCGCTCAGGAAATTCATCACCCCGACTTCAGAAAGCTCGACAAAACTTCCTTCGGCATCAATTCGACGTTGACCATTCAGTTCTAACTCGTCAGAATCCCGCCACCCCTCGATCCTGATCTGGAGGGAACATGCACCCCGCCGTTCTGTTTGTTCGCCATGTCATATTCCCTTCTGTTTGCCATTCCTGTCAGGAAGACATTCATCCTGCTTCTTCGGCGCCGCTCTGCCCTCGATGTTGCGCTGGTTTGAGGCGGGCGCCTCTGCTGGTGGTTCCGAATCCCTTATGCGGTTTTCAGGCCGTTCATCTGTTCGAAGGAGCGGCGCGCGACCTGGTCCTTCGCTTGAAATACGGAAAGAAGACCTATCTCGCTCGCTACATGGCAGCCTCCCTGGCATCAGCGGCGGTCACCTTGAGAGAGGGGGTGGACCTGATCGCACCTGTTCCGCTGCCGCCATTCCGACGTATCATGCGGGGCTTTAATCCCGCTGAGAGATTGGCTGGAAACCTCTCGCGGGAGTGGGGGGTGCGGATGGACGCCTCGCTTCTTAGGCGCCGTCCGGGATTTCCGTCCCAGACGCAATTGGGCAGGAGAGAGCGCCTCCTCAACGCCAACAGAAGTTTCGTCGTTGGATTTTCAATCGCGGTGAAAGGGAGAAACGTGCTGTTGGTCGACGATGTTTCTACAACGGGCGCGACGTTATCGGCCTGCGCGCATCTTTTGTTGAAGGCGGGCGCGTCGTCGGTAAAAGGCCTCGTCTTCGCGTGGGAAGCGCCAGAATCTCGGGGGCCGTCTTGACGAGCCTTGGTCTTATATCTACAATTCACCCAGTTTTTGATATGGGCGGACGTTCCCAACCTCGCTTCTTCTCTTCCCAGTCATCAAATCCGCAGTAAATAACTGAAAGATCTTCAGGAGGACGTACCATGGCAGTGAAAGTCGGCATCAACGGTTTTGGACGCATCGGACGCTTGGCCCTCAAGGCTGGGCTCGCGAACAAGGAACTCGAATTCGTCGCCATCAACGACCTGACGGATTCCAAAACCCTCGCGCATCTCTTTAAGTATGACTCCACCTTCGGCGTGTTCGACGGAACCGTCGTCGCCAAGGAAGGCGCTATCGTCATCAACGGCAAGGAAATCAAGGTTTCCGCCGAGCGCGATCCCTCGAAGCTGCCGTGGAAGGCGCTGGGCGTCGACATCGTGATCGAATCCACCGGCCATTTCACCGACGCAGACAAGGCCAAGGCGCACATCACCGCCGGCGCGAAGAAAGTCATCATCTCGGCTCCCGCAAAGGGCGAAGATGCCACCATCTGCATGGGCATCAACGACAAGACCTACGATCCGGCCAAGCACAACATCATCTCGAACGCGTCCTGCACCACGAATGCGCTCGCGCCGCTCGGCAAGATCCTGGATGAGAACTTCAAGATCAAGCGCGGTCTGATGACCACAATCCATTCCTTCACCAACGACCAGGTCACCCTGGACTTCCCGCACAAGGATCTCCGTCGCGCCCGCACCGCGAGCGCTTCCATGATCCCGACCTCGACCGGCGCCGCCAAGGCGATTGGCCTGGTCCTTCCGCAGCTCAAGGGCAAGCTGAATGGCATGTCCATGCGCGTTCCCACCGTGGACGTCTCGATTGTCGACCTCACCGTTGAAGTCGAGAAGCCGACGACCAAGGAAGAAGTGAACGCGATCTTCAAGAAAGCCGCCGAGACCACCCTCAAGGGTTATCTCCAGTACACCGACGAGCCGCTCGTTTCCCGCGATTTCCTCGCGAACCCGCACTCGTCCATTTTTGACTCCGGTATCACCGATGTCATGGAGGGAACGCTGGTGAAGGTTTTCGGCTGGTACGACAACGAATGGGGCTATTCCAACCGCCTTGTCGACCTGACCACCCTCGTCGCGAAGACGCTCAAGACCACCGTTAACGCCTAAATGTCCGTCGCTGCGGCGTCCATCACCAGGCGGAAGTCTTTCCGAACGCTCCCCGTTGAGGGGAAGCGCGTTCTTGTGCGCGTGGACTACAACGTCCCGCTCGACAAGGCCACCGGTGTAGTGACCGATGACGCCCGGCTTCGTGCCTCCCTGCCGACGCTGAAGTATCTCCGCGAGAAGAAGGCGAAAGTCATTCTGATCGCGCACCTCGGTCGTCCGAAAGGCGCCGTCAATCCGAAGTACACGCTAAAAAACGTGGCACCGGCGCTCTCAAAGCTGCTCGGTGCCCCGGTGGCGTTTGCGGAAGATTGCGTAGGTCCGAAGGCCGCCGAAGCCGTCGCCAAACTGAATCCCGGCGATGTTCTGCTGCTCGAAAATCTGCGTTTTCATCCGGAAGAAGAGAAGAATGACGTCGCTTTCGCGCAGCAGCTGGCGTCTCTCGCTGATGTTTTCGTTCAGGACGCGTTCGGCGCGGTTCATCGCGCGCATGCATCCACGTCGGCGGTGGCGGGACTGCTTCCGTCCGGTGCCGGAGACCTTCTCGAGAAAGAGCTTTCCTTCCTCGGCCAGGTGAAGGGAAACCCCGCGCGTCCTTATGTCGCTTTGCTCGGTGGCGCCAAGGTGTCCGACAAGATCGGCGTCGTGGAAGCGTTTGCCGGACAGGTGGACACGCTCTTCATCGGCGGCGCCATGGCGTACACATTCCTCAAGGCGGAGGGCCGCGAAGTTGGGGATTCTCTGGTGGAAGTGGACCAGGATGACTATTGTAAGGGTCTTCTGGCCCGGGCAAAGAACGTCAAGTTTGTGCTCCCGCTCGATCACGTGATCGTCCAGGAGATCGACAAGCCCGAAGCGGCCAAGACGACCACGGACGCGAACATCCCGGCGGGTTGGAAAGGCGTGGACGTGGGACCTCGGACGATCGAGGCCATCAAGCCGGCGCTCGCTTCGGCCAAAACAATTTTCTGGAACGGACCGGCAGGTATTTTTGAAATGGACGCCTACTCCAAGGGCACGATGGCGCTGGCGGCGGCGGTGGCTGACGCGGCGGTCAAAGGCGCAACGGCGATTGTTGGCGGCGGAGATTCTGTCGCGGCGGTTGCGAAAGCCGGCGTTTCCGAAAAAATGACTTTTATCTCCACAGGCGGCGGCGCCTCGATGGAATTCCTCGAGGGCAAAGAGCTTCCCGGTGTCAAAGCCCTCCCCGAAGGATAATCATAAATGTACGGTGTCATCCTCACACTTCATTGCATCATTTGCGTTCTGGTCATCCTGATCGTTCTCGTTCAGGCGGGCCGCAGCGGCGGATTTTCCGGTCTCATGGGCGGCGGCGGGGGAGATGCCCTCTTCACCGCGTCGAGCCAACAGTCCGGACTTCGAAAAGCCACGGTCGCCCTCGCGGCTCTCTTCATGGCAACTTCCTTTTTCCTGACGGTGCTTTCCAGCCGTCGCAGTGGACGCTCGGTGTTCACGAACATGCCGACGCGTTCACAACCGGCAGCCCTCCCGGAGATGCCCGCGACGGCGGCTCCTGATGCGGCGGCTCCGGCTCCGGTGAAAGGCAAATAGATTTAGATCACTTCCCGCGCGGGTGGTGGAATTGGCAGACACGCTATCTTGAGGTGGTAGTGCCCAAAAGGCTTGCAGGTTCAAGTCCTGTCCCGCGCAGCTTTAGAAGTTTGGTAGTTGAGAGAAAAATTGGTATTTAAATGTTCGACCCTGGCGGCTGTGCCCCAGGGTGAGTTTTGCGGGTGTGGTACAATGGTAGAACACGACCTTGCCAAGGTTGAGACGAGGGTTCGATTCCCTTCACCCGCTCCACTTTCCCTTCCTCCAGTTCCGGCCCCGGAGCATTGATTGAAATTGATCCACAGGAAGAACAACAGCTATTCGCTGAAGAACGCCCGACTCCGGTTTAAAGTCCTTTCGACTCTCGGTATCGCGGCCAGCCTTACTCTTCTTGCCCTGAGCTGGCGCGTTTCGTTCGACGTCCTCAAGTTGAACCGACCTTCCAACCTTTGTGTCTTGCTCGGTGATGACCTCTGGGCGCTGTCCCATTATAAGACAGGGTTGTTCCTCCTCATTTTCGCGCTTCAGGCCTGCGCCTATGCCGGCATGTATGGCGTCGCCCATATCCTTTTCTCGCGAACCAGTCTGCGGCGCCGGTTGAAGAAGGTGCTTCTTTCGACCGGGACGATGCTCATCCTCGTCG
>JAYTIE010000145.1:0-11026 GCA_043732015.1 Elusimicrobiota bacterium
CAGCTGGGCAGCCGACGACATGACCACATCGGCCATCGTCTGCACCGCAACGGTGTTTGGTAACGGCACCGCAGGAGAGTCGGGTCTCTCGGTTCTTCCAGGCTCCCCACGCAGCCTGTGGTTCCGCATGAAGACGCCGTCGGCTGTCTCAGACGCTGGCGCTCACAAAGCAACCATCACGCTGGCAGTCAACTAATCGAAGTTCGTAAAGGGGACTTATGAAAGCGAGCTGAAAGTGACGCAGTTGATCCGCTACGGAACCGCACTTTGGCCCCCAGGTGGAGGCAAAAGGTGAGAAATATCCGGTCACGCCCTTTTTGGGGAGCGTGGCCTTCGGCATTTCCGGAATGGATCCGTCCGCAGGCGTCAGTAGAGGCCTCCGGATGAAGTCATTTAGGTGGACAAGAACGGAATGAACTGGCTAAAGCGACATAACGCGCACATCAAGCGCGTCGCCGGTGTGCTCGGGCTGACCCTCGCGGGTTGGCTCGCGGGAACACCTATGTCCGCGCAGGCCGCTTCATTTGCCATTGAGATGCACATCCTGAATCCCCCCAACGCCGTTACGGGTCTTTCCGCCTCCCCGGTGGGAAGTCAGACCGGCGACGTTCAACTTGTCTGGACCGCACCGTCCAACGACAATCGCATCGCAATCCAGAATTACCTTGTCCGGTTCGCAACGTATCCGGCAAACGGGACAGGAGTCGCCGCCGAGTCGTGGTGGGCGACACAAGCTCCCAGCCAGAGAACCTTGTCACCCGCGCATGCGCCGGGTGTGACCGAATTCGGGACCGTCACGGGTCTCACGGTCGGGACAACGTTCTACTTCGGCATGAAAGCGGTCGACCTGGACTTGCAGATCTCCCCGGTCGACATACGAACCGGCACGGCACAACAGGCGAAGAGCATGCCGCTGAATCTGGGAGGTGGAGCGCCTCCAACGCCGGCAGGATTCACTGGTGTTGCCATCAGCAGCACCATCGTTGAGTGGCAGTGGTCCGCAGCGGCCACCGCCACCTTCTACACACTGAACGCATCCCCCTCGGGATCGCTGGTACTTCAGACATCCTCACTTCTGGCAGATGATGGCGGCCACACTCCGAACAAAGCCATCACTCGAACATTGAAAGCAGGAAATTCGTCCGGGCTTTCACCCGCGACGGCGGCAAGAACTGTCTATACCTTCGCGGCCGTGCCATCGACGCCGACCACGGCAGGTCTCGGCAACACCCACGTTGACCTGGTGTGGAACGCCAACGCCAACCCGGCCGGAACCCAGTATCGAGTTGAACGATCACTGGACAACAGCAGCTTCTCAACACTGACACTGCGGGCGACCCCGTCCTACAGCGACACCACGGTGACGGAAGGAACCTCCTATTATTACAGGGTCTCGGCCATCAACGGGGACGGCATCCCGACCCTGGTCAGCGGCGTCCTTCTGGCGATCCCCTCGCAGACCGACTTCCTGGCGCCCGCCGAACCACTCGGCCTGAAGGGCGTCACCGATTCGAGCAAACAATTCTTTACGCTGACCTGGGAAGCGACAGCGCTGAACGACGACGGCACGCACGCCAGTGACATCCTCGGCTATCACGTCTATCGTCGAAGCCTGCTGAACGGCACCGCCGTTCGCGTCACCACGACTCCGATCACCATCACGGCGTTCGCGGACCAGATCAACTCGCAGGTCTACTACTACACGGTCCGGACCGTCGACACGTCCGGCAACCTGTCGGTTGAATCACTGCTGGCCGACTCAAGCCCGGAAAACAACGTCATCTTCGTCGGCTCGGATGGAGAAACCTCCGTCACGCTGCCTTCCACCGTCAACGGCCTTCTCCGGTCGGGATCCAACGACCTCGGCGTGCCGCTCACGATCGATCTTCAGGAACTGCCCTTCAGCGGCGATCCGCACCAGATTCGCGCCGTGAACCTGCGACTGCTGCGCGGTGACACGCGTCAGCCAGTTCAGTTCATGAAATTCAACCTGCCGAACGCTCACATCGCGATCAGCTACGCGGTACAGAACGGCGAGATCGTGCGCGGTTCACCGCTTTCCGTTCGTTCGGCGGCGATTGTATCGAACGCGACACCCGATCAACTGTCGTTGTTCTGGAACAACGGAGCGAGTCTCATCAAAGTTGGAGGAAAGGTAAATACGGCGTCACACACACTCAGCCTGAACACATCGGTGCTCGGTGAGTACCAGCTCCGCATATCGGTCGCGGCGACGTCCCTCAATCTGGACCGCGCGAATGTGTTCCCGAGACTGATCACGCCGAACGGCGACGGTCTCAACGATCGCATCTTCTTCGTTCTGGAAAACCCGAACAATTCCATCGTGAGCGGTGAGATCCTCGACAAGGACGGACGCCTGGTCGCGAGACTGGCTGATCCATCCCTGTCGAATGGCGTCGGAACGACACTCAACTGGGACGGCCGGGACTCGAACGGCGCGGTTGTCCCCGGCGGCGTCTACATCTACAAGATCCAAGGTGAAGGTCATTCCTTCACCGGAACCGTGGGGGTGGCGCGATGATCCAGCGTCGCCTTCATAACCTCCTGATGCTCCTCGCCGGACGTCTCGGCGTGGTCGCGGCGACACTGTTCCTCATGACAGCGCCCGCTTCCGCGTCCTTCGACGACGTGGGTGTGGGCGCTCGCGGCGCCGGCATGTCCGACGCCCAGACTGCGGTGGCCGACGACGCCGCCGCGCCGTTCTACAACCCGGCCGGTCTCGTGCAGGTGGGCGAGCGCCGCCTCAGCGCCGAGATGAGCCAGTATGCGCGCGGCCTCAACGACGGGTCGTCACTGAGCGGATCGTTCCTCGGCTATACGCAGCCGATGATGCGCGGCGAAACCGTGCTCGGATTTGGATACCACACGTTCGGCGTTTCTGGCCTGCTCGAGGAGAGAACCTATCTCGCCGGCGCCGGACACCGGATTTCGCTCGATGCCATTGGTATCAACGGCGTTCTCTCCATCGGCGGAAACGCGAAGATTCTCCAGCGCACGTTCACCCCCGGCGGCGAAGCCTCAAACGCCTTCAGCAATTCCGGCAGCGCCACGGGACAGGCCGACCTCGTTCTAGCCGGAAATCCGAGAGCCACCGCCTTCGCCTTTGACACTGGCATCCTGTATCAATTCGGTCCGCACCTGAACACGTCCATCGGCGCCACCGCGATGAACCTCAACAAACCGAACATCGGAATCAACGACAAAGATGCGGTGCCGTCCATCATGAAGCTCGGCATCGCCCACCGGCCGAAGTGGGGACTCATCTCGGCGGAAATTCGCCAGGTCCAGCGCCTCACGAGCACGAACGACACCGATCTCGCCATCGGCTCGGAACGCTACTTCCGCGTCGGTCGAAATTCTGCGGTCACCGTACGCGGCGGTTATGCCACCGGCTCGCGTGACTACCGCGCCGCCACGATCGGTGCGTCCTACACCTGGGGCGGATTTGATCTCGATTACGCCATCAGCTTCCCGCTCGGGAACCTGACAAACGCCAATGGCCAGCAGCACATTGGCCTATCGTTCAAATTCGGTTCCGCCCATTCCGAGCGAATGACCGAAACCCATTACGACAAACTCGATCTGATTCATGCCTTCCGTTACGACAGCCTTACTTCGCACCTGCTGGTAGGCGAGGTCCCGGCGCTGAATTCGGAAGCCCGGTCCATCGTCGACCGCCTGGTCATTCGCCGCTTCTCGCTGAACGACGCGGGCCTGGCCGACGCCACCCCTGAACTGCAGGACGCGCTCAGCGACGGCAACGAATGGTCAATGGTTGTGGCAGGATTCACGCGCGGGATGTCAACGAACGATCAGCAGATCGCCGCCGAAGTCCTGAAATCCTACACCTCGGGCGGTGTGGACCGCGCGGTGTCGGGCATTGCCACCATGTCGTCCGAAGCGCGGATGCGGCCTTCGGTCATCGCCCTCGAATCGATGGCCATGGGCGAGAAAGCGGCGTCCTCTTTCAGAGCGGGAAAACTGAAGGACGCGATCAACGCGGTGAGAAGCCTGACCGCCCTGCTACCGTCATCCGACATGGTTCGCCAGGCGCTGCGGCAGCTTCAGGCGATCGACACCACGTCGATGCGCGCCGTTCAACCGGCGGCAGAGGAACCGGCAACCTACGCGGTGCCGGCGCAGCCGACTGTGACGGTCACACCGATGATGCCACCGACGGCTCCGCCGGCCGCTGTCGCCGTGCCGGCTCAGGTCGAACAGCCGGCCACCCCGGTGGCGCCCGAACCGGTCCAGCCGGTGGCGCCGGTGCAGGCGCCTGTGGCCGAATCTGTTGCTCCTATTATTACAGCGCCCGGCGCCCCGGCAGCGCCGATGCCCCCGGTCATCCCAGCTTCCCCGGTCGCCCAGGTAGCCCCGGTCGCCCAAATTGCCCCCGTCGCCGTCCCGGTGCCGGTCGCCGCTCCCGCCCGGGTGGCTGCGCCAGCCAGACCGGCCACTGCCGTTAAACCTGCTCATTCTCAGACTAAAGCAAGTTCCGCCGCCAAAAGAACCGAGGTTCAACAGGCCTGGAGCTTCTACCGGGAGGCCGTTGCGCGCGAAGTTTCGGACTACGAAAAGGTCGAAATCCTGAACTCCATGCTGACCAGATTTGGCGAATCGGAGGCTGGCGCGGTCAATGCCGAACTAAGCCCCATCCGGGCCCGGATGAACAGATCTGCCGGAAAAAACAGCCCGAATAAATAAGAGAGCATGGAAACCGTGACGGACCCGTTCCAAACTAAGGAAGACTGATATGAATCCAGAACCAGAATTTCACTCATTTGAGCGCGCGCAGGGAGAGGCCGGCGCCCCCCACGATCAGCCCCCGGTTGACGACATAACCCCGTCATCAGCGGAAGTTGTCGAAGACGTGAATACCTTTGAAGACTCTCTGAGTGAGGAGTGGCAGTCGACAAGGTCTGCCTATCAGCAGAGGATCTCGTCGATCATGGACGATTTTCTCCACAAGGGACTCGAGGGAGAGAAGCGCGAGGAACGTCCCACCGCGAAACCACGCCGGCCATCGCCGTCTCGGGAAAATGTCGAAGTATTTTTCGGTCGTATGGCCGAAGAAATGCACGCCTATGAGAACCGGGTCAAGGCCGCCGCGGCGGCGGCTCCGCTCGCCTTGCCTGCACCGGTGCCCAAGCCGAAACGCGGATGGATCCTGGGCGTTCTCGGTGTCATCCTCGTTGTCAGCGCCGTCGCCGGATTCTGGAAACACGAACAGATCGCGTCCTATACGCCGCTTCCCTACGCGAGAGCCGGCGCCGTCGCGGTCTTCGATGGAAAAATTTACATCGCCGACTGGCTCCGGAAATCCCTTTATGTGCATGCTGCGAAACGCGGCGCGCCGATCCTCGCGGTGGAAAGTCTCCCGGCCGGCCTGTCGACAGGGCTCATCGTCGATGCGGAAGGAATCTGGACGTCCGATGGAATCACCTCGGAAATCGTGCGGCACGCGAAAACGCCGGATCACAGCCCGGTCTCGAAATTCCCGGCGCCCGGAAACCGGCCCGCGGGCCTTGCTGAGGATCGCGGCTCCCTCTGGACCGCGAGCGCGGAAGCGGACAAACTCTTTCGCGTGCGTGGAGACGATCCGAGTGAAGTGCTTGAGAAATTTTCGCTTCCCGGCGTGAACATCACGGCGCTGCAGCTGAAAGACCGGCGTCTCTGGGTGCTGGATGGAAAATCACGTGAAGTGGACGTCTTCCGCGTACAGAAGGATCTTAAACCCCTGGCGACGCTGGATCTGGATCCGTTCCTGCACGGAGGGACGCCGACCGGGCTGGCCCTGCAGGGATCCTACGCCTGGATCATCACCGAAAATCCGGCGGCCATCCTCCGGATTCCCCTCCGAAGCCTCAAGAAATCACGGCAATCAGAGTTCTAATTCAGGCAGGTTACTGAGGCTGGACCTACTACTCCGCGCGCACGCGGAGTTCGTCTATCCACGAAAACAATCCGTTCCGCAGTTGAACCGCGAAGGCAAAGAGCTCCCGCCGCAGACGGCTTGAGCGCGTTCTCGTGGAGATGCGGGTAAGAAGAGACATGCAGACTTCGGCGTGGGCAAGCGCCCGCTTGCACTTCGCGACGTTGCCGCGGATTCTGTCTTCCGAATATCCGATGCGATGCCCGCCAGCGACGTTGAGCGCAATCCAGTTCGCATGAAACCGCAGCGACTCGAACTCCGCGTTGTATTTCCGCTTGTAGGCGGCATCCTTCGTCTTCAGGTACCGGTCGATTTCCTGGGACGTGCAGATCGCGAACCGGCAGCAATCGCGGTAAATGAGAACGGTCGTGAGGGGCGCGCCCTCTCCCCAGTAATGCGGGTCTTCGTCGGTCGCGGGGTGATAATCAGCTTCGGGATTCTTGTCACCGAGGAAAGGGATTCCATGAAGCTGGTGAACCACGGAAGGAACGCTTCCGAATCCGTATTCGCGAAGGATTGGTTCGAATGCCGTGACTTCGTCGGGGCCGGAAAACTTCAACTTTGACATCGGCTTCTTCCGGACTTCCTTGTTCTGGGAAGCCAGACGATAGTCATCCTGCGCCAGGAAAAATTTCTCCCAGTCGTTCTCGGTCCATGTCTTGTTGAAGTTAATTTTTGAGAAGAAGTTTTTATTTTCCATCTGGCTCTACTGACAACGGGGGAGACTTCTCGTCGGAAAATCCCGTTCCGGGATTATATCACAGCCTTTCCCGATGGGCTTTCTTACGCGGGCAGCCGATCAGCGACCACGCTCATTCGATGAATCACGCGGTCTTTTGCCATTACTTCGAGCATGTGGAAAAGGCTCGGTCCCTTTGTACGCCCGGAAACTGAGACCCGGACCGGATGGAACACCTGTCCGTTCTTGAGGTTCCGCGCGAGCGCGAAATCGCGGCAGGCTTTCTCGGTGTTCTCGGCCGTGAGCGTGGGAAGTGCCGCGAAGACGGCTTTGATATCACGGACCACGTCGAGCGCTCCGTCCTTTTTCAGAACCTTGTCGACCGACTCAGGATCGAACTTCACGTCGTCCGTCAGGAAGAAATCAATCAGACCGGGCGCCTCGGACAGAACCACGAGCTTTTCCTGCTCTAGCATGAGTGCCGCATGAACATAGGCGCGCAACGCCCCGTCGGCTTTCGCCTGAACGAGACCGGCGTCGACGAGGTAGGGCCACGTGCGATCCAGGAACTCGTCGCGGCTCAGGGCGCGGATGTAGACGCCATTCATCCAGTTCAGCTTCTCGGTATCGAAGATCGCCGGGCTCTTGGAACAGCGCTCGAGCTCGAATTTTTCGACGAGCTCCTTGAAATGGTCCGCCGCACTGAAGGTCTGCTGCGAATCGGAAGTGGACCAGCCGAGCAACGCGAGATAGTTGAGCAGTGCCTCGGGCATGTAGCCGATGCGGCGAAACTCCTCAATGGAGGTCGCGCCATGACGCTTGGAAAGGCGCGCGCCGTCCGGGCCGTGGATCATTGAGATGTGGGCGAAGACGGGCTTGTCGGTCCAGCCGAACGCGTCAAATAGCTGAACCTGGCGCGGCGTGTTGGAAAGGTGGTCGTCGCCGCGGATCACGTGCGTGATTTCCATGAGGTGATCGTCGACGGCCCCGGCGAACATGAACGTCGGGACGCCGGATGTTTTCACGATCACGAAATCGTCGAGAAGCTCGGCTTCGAACTTCATCGGACCCTTCACGACGTCGTTGAACTCAACGTCGCCCTCGTGCGGACGCGCGAATCGGAACACATGCGGCGCGCTCGAAGCTAATTTCGCTTTGCGTTCGTCGGCGGTCAGCTTGCGGCAACGCTCATCGTACTTCGGCGGGCGCTTGGCCAGCATGGCACGGTTGCGCATGGTCTCCAGGTCTTCCTTCGTGCAGAAACAGGGATAGGCCTTTCCAGACGCGAGCAGGATGTCGAGATGCTTGCGGTAGATGTCGATGCGCTGCATCTGGAAATACGAACCGTATTTATCGGGCTGCGTCGCCTCCGGTCCTTCGTCCCAATCAAGTCCCAGCCAGCGCATGCCGTCGATGATCGCCCGCATGGATTCGTCAGTGGAACGGGCCTCGTCGGTGTCCTCGATGCGAAGAATGAACGTTCCGCCCATGCGGCGGGCGAACAGCCAGTTGTAGAGCGCCGTTCGGGCGCCGCCAACGTGAAGAAAACCGGTGGGCGAAGGGGCAAATCGGACGCGAGGCTTGATCACGGCAAATCCTCCAGGGGGGCCATCAAAACGGTTCGGGACATTTCATTGAAGACGATGCTGAAGTGGCGGAAAAAACCTTCGCGGCCGATGATGTTGAATGAGGCGGCGAAGGCGCGTGAGAATCCGATCTTGGCGTTGAACACGGTTTTACCCACCGCGACCTGCACGCGGCTGACGCCGATCTCGAGTCCACCGGCGGCGGTGCCGAGGCGCATCCCCCCCTTCTTGCTGTGTTTGAGTCCGAGCGCGTCGGCGATCTCGGGACGAAACACGGAGATGGAGGCCCCCGAGTCGAGCAGCGCAAATGTGTTGACGACGCGGGTGTCCTGGGTGAGTGTCAGCGGGATGAGCGGGTAGTACTTGCCGTGGAACCGGACGTACGGAAACTGGTACATCGTGGGCGCCTTGGACCGCGCCTTCACATTGGGTGCTGTCATTCCGCGGATCAGTCCCGGCGCATGATGAAGCGAGGCTTAAGAAGCTCCTGCTTGGACGGAACGTGAAGGACAAAGCGTTTCGCTTCACCGGGGAGGGACGCCTTCTGAAGCAGGGTGGCCAGCGACGGACCCTGGCGAACGAAACCCTGCTGCGCGTCAAACATCACCCACTTACCGGAATGGCCTTCCAGTGTGCGGGCGTTCTGACACAACCACTTCGTCTCGTTTCGGATTTCCATCGGTCCCTCCCTCGCCGTCGCCTGAAAATCAGGCGATCAGTTTGTTCAACGGATACTCGATGATGCCTTCGGCTCCGGCGCGCTTCAGATCGGGGATGACCTTCTTGACGATCGATTCCTCGATAATGACTTCAATCGCGACCCAGCCGGCTTCGGTCAGCTTGCTGATGGTCGGGCGCTTAAGCGCCGGAAGAATCTTGATGACCTTGTCGAGGTCCGCTTCCTTCAGGTTCATTTTGAGGCCGACCATGCCTTCAGCGGCCAGCGCGCCCTTCAGGAGAAGCGCAATGTTCTCGATCTTTTCGCGCTTCCATTCGTCCTTCCACGAATTGTGGTTGGCGATGAAACGGGTGGTCGAGGAGAGCAGGTCTTCGACGATTCGAAGCTTGTTGGCCTTCAGCGACCGGCCAGTTTCGGTGAGTTCGACGATCGCGTCGACGAGCATGCCCGCTTTCGCTTCGGTGGCGCCCCAGGAGAATTCGACGGTCGCTTTCACGTTGCGCTTCGCGAGGGTTTTGTTGACGAAATTGACGAGCTCGGTGGCGACGGTCTTGCCGTTCAGGTCTTCAACGGTCTTGATAGGAGAATCGTTCGGGACGGCAAGCACCCAGCGCACCGGGCGGAAGCCGACTTTGCCGTAAATGAGTTCGCATACTTCGTGGACGTCCGCGCCTGTTTCCTGAATCCAGTCGTAGCCGGTGAGGCCGACGTCGAACAGGCCATCCTGGACATATTTGCCCATTTCCTGCGAACGGATGAGCATCACTTCGATTTCTTCGTCATCGCAGGCCGGGAAATAGGAGCGGTCGCCGGCAGAAATGCGAATGCCGGCTTTCTTGAACAGCTCCATCGTGGATTCCTGCAGGCTGCCCTTGGGCATGCCAAGTTTGAGAACTCTGTTGCCGGATTTCATGGTCGAATCGTCCCCTTCAAATGTTGAGGCATCGTAGCATTTCTCCCTCGGAGGAGCGGAGAGGAGGAGGCAGGCGGGACAGCCTAGCGGGCGGAGATGGCGGCCCGGTAACGGGCGTGCAAGTCCTGCGTGACGGGCCCCGGACGGCCGGAGCCGATCGAGAACGTCTGGGCGCGTGGTTTCTGAACAATGAGCCGCGAGACCGGCACGATTTCCATGACCGTCGACGTCAGAAAGAGTTCGTCGGCGGACACGAGATCCCGCGGAATCAACCGCTGTTCCCGCACGGTCAGTCCGGCCCGGCGGGCCAGCGTCAGAACATCGTCCCGGGTCACGCCCGCCAGCAGCGTGCCATCGAGCTTCGGGGTGAGAACCACGCCCTTCTTAACGATGAACACGTTGGTAACGGTGCCCTCGGAGACGGCGCCCGTCGCGGTCAGGAGAATCGCTTCGGACGCTTTTCGGTCATTGGCCTCCATTTTGGCCAGCACCGTGTTCAGGCAACTGGTGGATTTGATGACCGGCGGCGTTGCCGCGGGGTCGTTGCGGCGAATGAGCGCGATCACTGCTGCCACGCCCGTTTCGTAGATTTTGGGATCCAGCTCCGGGATCCGGAAGGCCGTAATCAACACCGTGGGCGTCGGGCACAGCCGCGGGTCCAGGCCGCGTGGCCCGGGGCCACGCGTCACGGTGATTCGCACAACCGCCTCAGAAAATCCGTTGTTTTCAATTAATTTTGAAACCGCTTCATCCAGGACCTTCCTCTCCGGCGGGTTCGCGAGGCGAAGTGCCCGCAGCGATTTCCCGAGCCGGGTCAAATGCGCGTCCAGTCTCCAGGGTCGGCCGCTGTACACCCGAAGGGTCTCGTAGGCGCCATCTCCATACAGGAAACCGTGGTCGTCGATGGGAATGGTGGCGTGATGGGCGGGAATGAACTTCCCGTTCAGATAGACAGTGGGCGTCATACGCGGTCGGACGCCTCTAGAACGGCGCGGGCCTTGGCAAAAATCTCTCGATACTCCCGCGGGGCCTGGGAGTCGGCGACGATTCCCGCGCCGGCCCGCAAGGTCAGCCGCCCGCTCCGGATCGCGGCGGTGCGGATCAGGATGTTGAATTTGCAATTGCCGTTGCCCGCGACATATCCCGCGCTTCCGTAAAAAATGGACCTCGATTCCTTCTCGATCTCTTCAATCAGCTGAATGGACCGGATCTTCGG
>JAYTIE010000146.1:0-1544 GCA_043732015.1 Elusimicrobiota bacterium
GCTGAACGATCCCTACACCCAGAAAGCCCTCCAGAGCCACGACCGGGGTGAAACCGTGATTCAGGACGCGGTCGGCCCCAACAACGAAGGCATCCTCGATATTTCCTTCCCGATCGTGATCGGGACCCCGCCCCAGTACAAGGGCCTGGCCCGGATGGGATTCGACAAGAACCAGATCGCGAAAGACATGACCGATTCCCTGAAGGCCGTGGACCTGCGAATCAAGCGGGCGTTCATCATCGCCGTCCTGATCGGCGGTATCGGCGCGCTCCTGCTCGCTTTGTTCATCACCGGGCCGATTAAAACGCTCCGCGAAGGCGCGCGCGTCATCGGCCAGGGAAAGCTCGACCACCGGATCAAGGTCGGCACCAGCGATGAACTGCGGGATCTGGCCGACGATTTCAACAACATGGCCCAGAAGCTGGGTGAACTGGACCGGATGAAGCAGGATTTTGTTTCCAGCGTCACGCACGAGCTTCGCTCGCCCATGACCTCCATTCGCGGCTACATCGATCTGATGCTGAGCGGCGCGGCGGGGACGCTCTCGGCGGAACAGACCGACTATCTCGGCGTCATCAAGAACAGCTCGGTTCGCCTGGGGCGGTTCATCGACAACCTGCTCGATGTCGCGAAAATCGAAGCGCACAAGATGAAGCTGACGCCGGAACCGCTCAGCCTCTGGTCGCTCGGACATGAAATGGAAGTGCTCTTCAAGCCGCAGCTGGGCGAGAAAAAGATCGCGTTCATCAACGCGGTTCCGCAGACAATTTCAAATGGATTTGTGGACAAGGACAAGCTGGCCGAAGTCTTGATCAACCTGACGTCAAATGCCATAAAGTTCACGCCTGAAAACGGCCAGATCAAGCTCGAAGCGAACGAAGGTCCGAACTACATCGAGCTCAGCCTGCAGGACACGGGCGCCGGCATCCCGCAGGATTCCATCGGCAAACTTTTCAACAAGTTCGAGCAGGTGAAGTCCAACCAGGGACAAAACCGCGCCACGAAAGGCACCGGTCTCGGCCTCGCGATCACGAAAGGCATCATCGAAGCGCACGGCGGCAAGATCTGGATCAAGAGCCCCGCTCCGTGGGGAAAAGGCACCGCCTTCTATTTTACGGTTCCGAAGCTGACGGCAGAATTGAAAGAAAAACTCGCAAGTTGATCCAATTCCGGAGGAAGCGTGGCGTCTGAAATTAAGCAGAAGATCATGGTTGTGGACGACGATCCGGACATCCGCCGGCTCGTTGAAACCGTGCTGGAGCGAGACGGTTTCATGGTCGACTCGGCCGCCAGCGGCGCGGAATTCTACCGCAAGCTCCCCCAGTTCAAGCCCGACCTCGTGGTTCTGGACCTCCAGCTTCCCGATGAAGACGGCTTCGGCATCATCAAGAAGGTGCGCGGCAACCCCGCGACCGCCAACCTTTCGATCGTCATGCTCACCGTTCAGTCCGTGGACTCCTACAAGATTGCGGGTCTCGAGATCGGCGCCGACGATTACATCGTGAAGCCCTTTAACCAGGGCGAGCTCGTGGCGCGCATCCGCG
>JAYTIE010000147.1:0-4266 GCA_043732015.1 Elusimicrobiota bacterium
TGCTCAACGTCGTCGTCATTTCACAATCTCCTTTATGTCTTTAAAGCGGGCGATCTGGAAATCGGGCTTGAGGGCCGCGATCTCCGCAGAAAATCCAAAACCGTAGGTCACAAGGCATGTTTTAAGCCCGGCGGCGCGTCCGGCGAGGATATCCGGCTCGCCGTCCCCGATCATGAGTCCCGATGTCGCGGGAACCCCGAGCGACTCCAGCGATTTCAGCACGGGCATCGGATGGGGCTTCCGTTCGGGAAGCGAATCTCCCCCCACCACCACGGAGAAGAAGGGGCGAATCCCGAGGCTTCTCAAAATCTGTTCAGAAAAACCGGCGGGTTTGTTGGTCACGACCGTCAATCGGCAGTTCTCTGAAAGTTCTTCCAGCGTTTCCGCTACGCCCGGATAAAGCGTTGTTGAGTCCAGACAATGCTCCGCGTAATGAACCTTGAACGCCTGAATCCCCGCTTCGAGCACCTCTCCCGACACCCGGCCCATCGCTGAACTGACCAGAACCTTCATGCCATTGCCCACATACGTAACAATTTCGTCGGCCGGACGTTCCGGCAATCCCGTGACCCGAAGTGCGTGGTTCACCGCATTCGCAAGATCCTGGCGAGAATCCACGAGCGTGCCGTCCAGATCAAAAACGAGGGCCTGAAAGGCGTACGATTTCACGTCTACCTATGCCGGATGAACGACAGGAATTCGTCGCGGGTCCGCTGGCTCTGGCGAAACGCGCCGAGCATCGCGCTGGTCACCGTCGGGGAGTCGTGACTCTTGGCGCCCCGCATTTCCATGCAGAGGTGCCGCGCCTCGATGACCACCGCGACACCCATCGGAGAGAGTTTTTCCTGGAGCATCTCGGCGACCTGCTGCGTCATACGTTCCTGGACCTGAAGCCGCTTCGCGAACACCTGAACAAGCTTCGGAAGCTTTGAAAGCCCGATGATTTTACCCTTCGGGATATAGGCCACATGGGCAACACCGAAGAACGGCAGCATGTGATGCTCGCACATGGAATAAAAGCGGATGTCCCGGACCACAACCATCTCGTTGTAGCTTTCTGCGAAGACGGCGCGGTTGATCATCGCGTCGATGTTCGTCGTGTACCCTTCCGTCAGATCGGCAAGAGACTTGGCGACCCGGAGCGGCGTCTTCAAAAGCCCTTCACGTTTCGGATCTTCGCCCAACAACTCGAGAATTTTCTCCACGTGAAAGGAGATTTTCTCGACCTTCTCGGAATCATAGCCATTCATTGCTAAATCCGCCTGAGGCGCGCGGTTATCCATTGTGTTCCTCTCGCTTTAGGGGACGTCGCCCCTGAAATCCTTCTGTGAGGCCGTGCCAGGTGGTGATGCGCTCCTCGCCGAGTCGCCAGCAGAGATAACCTTCCCGGTCCTCGATGCGCGCAGGAAAATCAACGAGGCCTGCATCCAGGTCTTTTGGAAGCGCTCCGGCCGCCGCGATTTCGCCGAGCTGCTTCTCGAGCTGCGACGCCAAAAACTCCACCTGGCCCTGGTAAAGAGCCGCGTCCGCGTCTGTCAGCTTTCCGGCTGTGGCGCGCCAGTTCTCTACCTTCTTTTCAATCTGCACCTTGGTGGCGAGGGCGGCGCGAAAAATGTCTGTGAACTGCGGAAGAAGGGATTCCGCTTCTTCAACGGTAAAGTATTTCATGCTCAGGCTCACGTGATGGAAATCATGCGTTCGATCGCGAGTCGGGCTTTGTCGGCGATTTCCCTGGGAACCGTGACCTCATACTTCATGTCCTCCAGAGACCAGAGAACCTTTTCCAGTGTGATCATCTTCATGAATTCGCAGACTGCCTTTGCGTTCGCCGGGTAGAATTTCTTCTCCGGGTTCTCTTTTTCCATGCGGCTGATGATTCCCGTTTCGGTCGCGACGATCATTTCCTTATCGGGCGACTCCTTCGCGTAACGAACCATGCCTTCGGTCGAAAGAACCTTGTCAGCCATTTTGAGCGAGGTCGATGTGCAACCGCACTCGGGATGAATGATGAGTTTCGCAGCCGGGTGGGCCTCCTTGAGCTTCTTGATTTCATCGGTCTTGATCATGTGGTGGACATGACACGAACCCGGCCAGAGATGAATTTTCCTCCCCGTTGCCCGCCGAACCCAGTCACCCAGGTACATGTCCGGGCCAAAAAGGATTTCCTTGTTGGCAGGAATCGCCTGAACGACCTTGATCGCATTCGAGGAAGTACAGCAATAGTCGGTTTCCGCTTTCACTTCGGCGCTTGAGTTCACGTAGGTGACGACAACAGCGCCGGGATGAGCGGCCTTCCAACGGCGGAGATCGTCCGCGGTCATGGTGGCGGAAAGCGAACACCCGGCTTGTGTGTCGGGAATCAGGACCTTCTTGGTCGGAGCGAGAATCGCCGCGGTTTCCGCCATGAAATAGACACCACAGAACACGATGACGTCCGCGTCCGTTTTGGCCGCCCGCTGGGAAAGCATAAGGGAATCGCCCAGAAGGTCGGCGATGTCCTGAACCTCGGGAACCTGGTAATTGTGAGCCAGGATCACGGCGTTTCGCTTCTTTTTGAGCTCAGCGATTTTTTGCTGGATGTTTTGAACGGTGCTGCTGGTCATTTTTTCCCTTTAAACTGTCAACGGGGAGCCGACGGAAGGAGTCCTGGAGAAATTCTACCTTATCGACGCGTCTCCCATCGGCGGGCCGTTCATCCCAGCTGCAACTGCCGGAGAGAATCGGTCACCTTCTGTTCGATGAAGTCCCAGGCAGGCGGAGGAGCCGGAACCCGATCAAACAGGTCGAAGATCTTCTCGAATTCCGGTTGCGAGACGCCATTATAGAAGGGACTGCGAATGGTTGGATAACCTGACAGTCCATAAACGGGATGCAGCAACCGAGCGTCTACATAGGGAAGACCGACCGCATTGAGGTCACAAAACGCCCCGCTAGCAAAACCGACGGACAGATGCGAGACCGCGGAGAAAATAATCGATTCCGACGGATACCAAAGATCATCATAGACCGCGTGGGCCACGGATGCCGGGACCGCCTGCGCTTTGCGGCGTTGCTTCACCACGGTGAAATAGCCTTTTCGCTCCAGATACTCGATGACGCGAAGCGCTTCTCGATTGTGTCCCTCGTCCGGATAGAAAAACGTCGCGACGGGTTCTCCCTTCCAGCCCCATGCCGACAATTTCTGATGCGCGCTCTGGACGTGATCTTTGATTCGCCAGAATGTGACGGGACAGGAGATTGGAATGGTATTGACGGGGAAACGGGTTCGCAGGTCCTGGCAATAATCCTCGGATGCCAGCAGATACGTTGTCTTCGGCGTCGCGAACTTCGCCAGCGACTGATAATCAAAACCGTTCTGAAGGGCATAGTGGCCGGTGTATTCAAAATGCTCGATCCCGACAGTCTCGATTGTGAACAAAACATCACAGGACTGCTTGCGGCCTAGTTCCTCGACATCAAAAAACGGACGACTCTCCATCATCGTCCTAAACAATTTAAACCTGGCGCCGTCCGCCAGCCCGTTGTATTTCTTGTTCGTCCGGGCGTACACGAGGGTCATTCGCTGATTGGGCGTTCGGCTGTGAATCGCCTCAGCCACCGGCAGGAGAAATTTTAAGGTCGACAGATCATTTAGATAGAAGGAGATATTCACGAATCCTCAAAACCGCTTGGCCAGCTCGGTACGGACATACCGAACCATTTGAGCGGGATTCAACACCATTGAAATGTAGCGCATGTCATCGGACTTCCAGAGGCCGAGGCTTCTGGCGAGGAGCGCGTAGGAGCAGAGGGATATCAGCGTCCACACCACTCTCGAAGGCCACCCGTTTTGGAGGTGCGAGAGAGAAAAATAAACGGTTGCCATTGTAACGGCGCAGGCGGTTGCGCCGATGATGGTGCGGTCAAGACCGAGTCCGAAAAGCTTTCGTGTTCGGTGCAGGACAAATGGGAAATGGACCAGATGCGGGACGAGGTAGGCCAGCGCCGCGCCGGTGGCTCCGAGGCCAACCGATCTCTGACAAAGGAACCACAGGGCCGCCGCCTGTGCGCCCATCGCCAAAGGCGCCAGCCATGTCAACAAATGATGACGCTCCGTCGCCAACAAAACATACTGGTAGGGCGTCGCCATACCAATGAACCACACAGTGAAGAACAAGATCGCCAATACCGTCCCTGCGCCGTTGAACTTGTCCCCATACAGAAGCCGAATGATCGAAGGCGCCCAGAATACAGCGGTCATCATGAGTGGCGTGAGGATGGCCATGA
>JAYTIE010000148.1:0-1528 GCA_043732015.1 Elusimicrobiota bacterium
CGGACGCGCTGATCGAGGAGATGGAGACGGCCGAAGCGGCCGCCTACCACCGGCTTTGCGGCGGGGACGCCGAACGCGCCCTCGTCGAGAAGGGACGCGGCCTGGCGCTGGCGGACAAACTTCTGGATTTCAGCCTTTCCTCCCGCGAGTGGCGGCAGTATCTCGCGTCGGGACCCCTGTACGGCGGCCCGGCCGCGCCGGAGATGGGGGCGTTTGAAGACTTCTACCGCCAGGCGGAGAAGCGCGACGCGGCCATTTCGCGCAATCTTCTGGCGGCGCTGAAGCGGACCGGGGCCCGGCACGCCGTTCTCGTGGCGGGAGGATTCCATTCTTCGGGCGTTCACGACCGTCTCTCAGCGGCTGGCGTTCGCTCCTTCACCTTCGTTCCGCGCGTGACCCGCCTCGATGACGCGGCGGGCGCGCATGCGCTCAGCGTGATCGCCAGCGAGAAAACGCCGCTCGACCGTCTCTTTGATGACCGGACCCTCTTCCTTTCCCAGCGTCTGAATCCCGTAGAAATCCGCAACCGCGGCCGGATTCTGGTGGATGCGATCCAGGCCGCGCTCGGCCGGCCCCTTCGAATGATTTCCGGGCTGAAACCGGATGTCCGAAGAGACGCTCGCGGCGCGAACGTCTCGTTCCCGATGAACGGAGCGTACGCCGCGTCGGCGCTGTCGGTGGCTGTCGGCGCATCGGATCTATCGGGCCCGGAACTGGTGGCCTCCCCCGGCCGGTGGTCGCTGGCCGCGCTGATGAAGGCGTTCAGGGAAGAAACCGGGCCGCGCATCCTGGAAGGCCGCATCCCCGTGATTGTTTTGAGCGCGCTCATCTTGAGCGGGGCGGGCCTCGGGGTGGTGACGCTCGCGGCCCTGCTCTGGATTGCGGGACAAATCCGTTTCATCGAGCGGCATGACAATTCCACAGCGCCCTTTCGCCAGCGCATCGTCCGCGCCGGTGCCGTTCTCCTTTTCAACGCGATCGCCGCGGTGCCGATGATCGTGACCGGGGTGCCGGTCCTGGGTCTTCCCGGCCTGGAAGCGGGGGCTGTTGTGGCGCTTGGCCTCATGCTCAGCACCGCCACCCATTTCGTCTGGTCCGGCCTCTCGCCTCCGGAGTACCAGATGTCGATCGGGCCCGACGACGCGCCGCCCAATCCGGTTCTGGGTGAGAACGTAGCGGACCGGGAAGCGCAGGAAGCGTTCGTCGAAAACCGGACACAGAGGAATTTCAATCCCGCTGACGTTCGTTGGGATTCGCGGCGCGCGGTTTTCATCACGCTCGCCACCCAGAACGGCGCCGACAAGCTCGACTACTGGTTCCAGCGAATGATCCAGACGCTGGACACCACCGTTGGAGCGGAGCTTTATGCGGAAATATTTGTCGTTGTGAACGGAAGCACGGACAACACGGCCGCACGGGTCGTGGAACTCATGTCCGCCTACAAAAGCCGGATCCGCGTTACGCTGATCGAGGAAAAAGAAAGGATCGGCCAGAACGGCGCTTTCAACTACGCCCTCGTGGAGCAGCG
>JAYTIE010000149.1:0-4251 GCA_043732015.1 Elusimicrobiota bacterium
TCCGTTCTCAGCCATTCCCTCGTCGACGCGAATGTCGATTTCCCAGTCCTCGAGGCCGAGGCCCTGCACCGCGCGCACGAGCTCTTCGCGAACAGTGGCCCCCTGGGCCACGCCCTCGAACGTGTCCTGCTGCGGCAGGTATTTGACGCGGAGTCCCCGCCGCATCGACAGCTCGCCGCCGTCCGACGTTTCGAGGCCCGCCAGAATTTTCAGGAGCGTGGACTTGCCGGCGCCGTTCGGGCCGATCAAGCCGGCGCGTTCGTTCTCGAACAATCCGAACGACAGGTTTTCGAACAACGGGCGGGTGCCGTAGGTCTTGGTTAATTTCTGACAGCTGAGCAGGATGGCCATGAAGTTTTAAGAACGTTCCTTGTGTTTGAGTACCCAGCCGAACAGTCCATGAAGAATGGCCGCGTCGACGGGCGTGAGGTTCCAGCGGTAAAGCATCTTGCGAAAGCGCATTTCGCTCTGCGCCGCGTCCCACCGGCCCAGGAGCCGGGCTTTCCCCGCCGCTTTCAGCGCCTGCCCCACGAGACGCTCCACGTGTTCCACCGTCACCGACTCCGGCGACTCCACGCGGGACGGCAGCGACTTGGGATCCATCCCGTCAGCGCGGATCGCGCAGGCGACGACCGCCACCGCCTGGGCCAGGTTCATGGACGGGCACTCAGGCGCGGTCGGGATTCTGAGCACATAGTGGCAGTGCGCAAGATCTTCGTTCGAAAGGCCGGAGCGTTCCGATCCGAACAGAAGGGCCACGCCTTTGCGCGCCCTGGCGTTCTGGCTCACGAGCTGGGCCAGCTCTTCCAGCCCGATCCACTGCTCGGGAAGGGTCCGCCGCGAACCGGCCGAGGTGCCGATCACGAGATGCGACCCCCGCAGCGCCGCTTTCAGCGTCGCGTATTTCTTCGCTTTCTCGACGACGGGCGCGGCCTTGACCGCGGAGCGCGTCTCCCGCCACGCCTTGGAGTACGGTTTCACGACGGCGAGCGAACGGAAGCCGAAGTTGGCCATGCCGCGGGCGGCGGCGCCAATGTTCTTCGGGTTTCGGGGTTCGTTCAGGACAAATTTGATCCGGGCGGGCATCTGCAGGAGAGTTTACACGTTTTGAACGCCTTCTCCGTCGGTGGCGACGATCAGCGGCCAACCCGGACTCTAGAAGCCCCGGAAGTAAATAATCTCGATCACGCGCGCTTTCTTGAGCCGGTAGGCCTCCGCCAGTCCGCGAACCCTGTGACTCACCTCGGCGTTTTCAAACAGGAAACGGTACAGCGTGATGCCGGCGACCCGATTCATGGCGACAAGCTTTTGGGCGCGAAGCCCCTCGAGGCGCTCCGTGACGGCGGACTCATTGCTGCTGAGCCGGCTGCTGATCACCGCCGGGTTCCACTCCCGGCCGGGCTCGGAAAACAGGAGCAAAAGGATCTCGAGCTGTGTGACGGTCTCGATGTACCGGAGAACAAAATCCCGGATATCAACGGGAACGTCGTCTTGATTCCTATCCGCATTCATCACCCAGATAGTGCCGCGTTTTCCGCGGAATTTCAAGGCGTCCCGCCGGACAAAAAAAGCCTGTGCGTCCCCGGAGGGTCGCACAGGCTTTTTAGAAACACAAGGAAGCGTTAGAGGTTGTAGCGGAAGCCGAACGTCACCTGCTCGGGGCTGCACGCGGATCCGGTGTCCTGGATGCCGTTGGTGAAGTCCGCGACCAGGGTAGCGACATTGTCGGCCGACACGACGTAGGCGTTCTGCAACTTCGCGGGCGACGACGGCGAATTGGCGCTGTTCGATTCCAAGCCGGTGGTCGAGAGATAAACCCACATGTTGTCGGGCACCGTCGTCGACGTGGTCGCCGTGATGGTTTCGCCGGTGGGCGAAACAGCCGAGTCGCCGACCCGGAACAGGTCTTTGACATAGGGCTGACCGCGGACGCAGAGGCCGCCATCGGAGTTGAAGTCCGGAACAACGGTCACAATGTCGCTCATTTTCCAAGCAATGCACTGGTAGGTGCCGTTGGCCACATGCAGTTCACCGAACGTCGGTCCGGCCACCATGTCCTGATAGGACGGATTCGCTTCGTCGTAGATCTTGGTCATGTTCGAGCAGTCGGTGTGAGGCGAGACCCAGAGCTCGAAGAACTTGAGTTTCACCTGCTGAGGGCTTCCCGTGTTGGCGGCCTCGGCCAGCCCGCTGCCGCCCAAAAGAACCGCCACGCTCAAGAGAACCGAGGAAACGCGATGGAGGATGTTCATTGTGCCGCTCCTTTGAGGGTCGTGATGCTCTGCCCTGAGTGGCTCACCCCGGCGCTCGTTGAAGAATTTTTGTGTTTGCACGCCATCAGGAACGTGGACATGAGGACAATCCCGAGAAGGGCCATCCCCAGAAAGCGACTTTTCATTGTTCTCCCCCTGTATACGAATGAATCGTTTCCATCCTTGCAGGAGACAGGGTGGCGGTAAAACACCACAACATTCAATGGCGTTTTGAAGATTATCCGCTAGCGCTTGACCGGCACCAGCTTGTGGAAGACCTTGATCGCCGCGTAGGCGTCGTTCGCGGCATAGAGAAGCTGCCGTTCGT
This sequence comes from Elusimicrobiota bacterium, assembly GCA_043732015.1. GTDB lineage: Bacteria > Elusimicrobiota > Elusimicrobia > F11 > F11 > JBBRXR01. The sequence goes on from JAYTIE010000149.1 coordinate 2,581, forward strand.
CCAGGCGGCGCTTCATCCAGTTCGAGGTGCTGGCCTTCCGTGACTTGATGAACCGGCGTTTCAGCGCCAGCGCCACCGCCACCTTCACTCCCACGCCACGGCCGTAGCCCTTCGCCGTAAAAATCGTCTCGATGTCCAGAACGCACTCCGGCTGAATGCCCAGTTTGATCGGAATGCGGCGGACGTCCTCGCTCAGGCCGAATCCCACTTTCTGGATGGTCTTGGAAGAAATCAGCGCCTTCACCACGCGGCGGACTTCCGGGTCGTGCAGCATGAAAATGTAGGCGCGTTCCAGCGTGGAGAACTGCGCGACGTGAGGGCCGGTGGACACTTCCCCTTTCACGAACGTCGGCTTGGACTCGGTATCGAACCCCAGCACTTTGGCGTGACGGAGCTCTTCATGCGCGCGGCGCGCCTCGTCGGGCGTCGATACTTCCACAATGTCCGGCAGCTCGATGGATTCAAACAGGGGAAGCTCCGCGATTTCCTCGCGGGTGGGCCAGCGCGCAGGCCGCCCATTGCGGCTCTTGCCTCTTAGTTTCGCGAGTATCCGCGACAGCCATTTCAGAATCATTCCCGGTCCACTCCCCCGCTCTTATCTTTTCGAAGGCCCACTATATCAGTACAGGGATCAGTCGCGGGAACCGGTAGAATCCACGTCATGACATCGAACATCATCCAGACTCTGCAGACCGCCATCGGCCCGATGATCCTGATCTCCGCGATCGGACTTCTTCTTCTGACGATGACCAACCGCCTCGGCCGCACCATCGACCGGGCCCGGCACCTGGCCACGATCGAGCCCGGAGACGGCATCGCTCTCGACGGACAGTTGCCGGTCCTTTTTCACCGCGCCCGAATCCTGAGGCGGGCCATTCTCTGGGCCACGGCCAGCGCGCTCTGCGGCGCGCTGCTCATCATTGGAATTTTTATCTCCGCCCTGCTCGGGGTGTTCCCCCCGTGGCTGATCGTTCCGCTCTTCAGCGGGGCCATGGTCTCCCTGATCGTCTCTCTCATCTTCTTCATGTCCGACATCAACCTGTCTCTCCGCGCGCTCAAGGTGGAGATAGAAACCCGCCGGAACTAGGACTCACGCGGGCGCGGAGGTTCCGTCGGGGCGGGTGTCGCTGAGGAACTTCGCGAGCGTCCGGATTTCGTCCAGACGCGCCGAGCGTTTGCGAACGGCGAGGCCGATTTCGCGGCCCACCGGTTTGCCGTCAAACGGCCGGTAGCTGAGCGACGCCTTCAGCCGCCGCTCGTTGTTCACGCCAAGGGCTCCGGCGCGTACGGAACCCTCGCCATCACCCACGACATTTCGAAATACACGCGCGCCGCCGCGTTCTCAGCCGTCGGCAAGCAGACCCCGCTTTTCCTTCGCTTCTCGACGGTCGCCGGCGAGCGCGGCTCGGCCGATACCGAGCGCGACCCGCGCACCGGCTACAAGGTGCCGCGGCGAATGTGGGATTTCTGGGCCAAGGCGCCGGAAGCCATGCACCAGATCGCCATATTGTTCAGCGACCGCGGCATTCCGGACGGCGACCGCTTCATGCATGGCTTCGGCAGCCACACGTTTAGCTTCTGGAACAAGAACGGTGAGCGATTCTGGGTGAAATTCCACTTCAAGTCGATGCAGGGCATCCGTAACCTGCCCGTCGACAAAGCCGCCGCGCT
>JAYTIE010000150.1:0-1523 GCA_043732015.1 Elusimicrobiota bacterium
GCCCGTTGCCGGATTCCGGCATGAAGAATATTTTTTCCACCCGTCAAATATTGATCACGGCCGGCCCGACAAGGGAGCCGCTCGATCCCGTTCGCTACCTTTCGAACCATTCCTCCGGCGAAATGGGTCTGACTCTCGCGCACCACCTGTCTGAGCTGGGCGCGCGGGTCACTGTCGTCCTGGGTCCCGTGTCATTCCCCGTTCCTCCCGGTATCGAAATCGTTCACGTCATGACCGCGCGGGAAATGAGCGCGGCCGTGAAGAAGCTCCTCGTTCGCTCGGACGCCTTCATAGCGACGGCGGCGGTTTGCGACTGGCGTTTCAACGCGGTGCGCCGGAAGAAGATGAAGAAGGGCGCCGCTCCGTCGATGTCCGTTCGCCTGGTGAAAAATCCCGACATTCTTGCCGACGCGGGTCGCTGGAAAAAAACGATGGCCGCGAAAACGGCGTTGGTCGGTTTCGCTCTCGAGACTGACTCCGTGGAAATCCATGCGAAGAAGAAGCTATTGAAGAAGAACCTGGACCTCGTGATTGGAAACGGTCCGTCGTCATTCGGAAGCGCCCAGATCCGGCCGCTCTGGATCGAGAAAAGCGGGAGGGTTCGCCGGTTTCCGGAGATCTCGAAAAAAGCGCTATCGTCGGAAATAGGCCGCTGGCTCGCGGCTTCTCTCCCCGAAAAATGAACCAAACCAACGATACTCTTACCGCGCTTGCGCGCGATATTCGCCAGCACATCCTCGACAACGATGGCGAGATGGTTTATTGGGGCGAACTGATCGCCGCCGTCTCTGCTGCTCCTGCTTCTGCCGCTGCTGCCGCTGTAGCGCCGTCTGGCTCGAAAGCGGATCGACTGAAAGTTCTTTTTGAGACGGAGATCGGTGACTGTCACCGCTGCCCTCTCGGCGACACGCGAATCAAGCTCGTGTTTGGCGTGGGGAATCCGGACGCCCGCGTCATGTTCGTCGGAGAGGGGCCGGGTTACGATGAAGACCGGAAAGGGGAACCCTTTGTCGGAAAGGCGGGCCAGCTTCTGGACAAGATCATGGCCGCGATCGGACTCGACCGCACGTCGGTCTATATCGGGAATGTGGTGAAGTGTCATCCGATGACCGATCCCGCCACGCCGGACGCGCGCGGCAATGACCGGCCGCCCACGCCTGAAGAATCCGCGACATGTCTGCCGTTTCTGAAGGAACAGATTTCCATCATCCGGCCCGAGATCGTTGTGACGCTGGGCGCCACCTCGACCAGGGCGCTGCTCGGGAACATCGGCGGCATCACCTCTGCTCGCGGGCGGATTTTTGACCTGCGCCTCGAGGACGGAACCATCGTCCCCGTCCTGCCCACCTTTCATCCCGCCGCCCTCCTCCGCGACCCGGATCTGAAGAAGTCCGTCTGGGAGGACATGAAGTTGTTGCGCGACCGGCTCGGCCTGCCGGGAAAATGATTCTCGAAGTCGCCGCTCAGGTACCGGTTCTCAAGACATTCGATTACGAGTTGCCGGAGTCTCTTCGCTCAACGGA
>JAYTIE010000151.1:0-1520 GCA_043732015.1 Elusimicrobiota bacterium
GACTCGGTTCAGCTCTACCGGAGCATTTTCCCCGACGCCACCACGATTCTTGATCCCTCTATCCAGATGAGCCGCAATCTCGAGGCGCTGCGCGCCCAGGCGGGTGGGCTGCGATCGAACGACTTCCTTTCGCTGATGGAATCGATTTCTTCGGCGGTCGGCGGCACCACAGGCGTCTCCGTCCGGAAGATCGATTACGACAATGGCGCACTGACCGCCACGATTTCTGTTCCGGATTTTCGCACGCTTGAATCCTTTAAGGCGGCTCTCGACAAGGCAGTCGGCGCCGAATGGCTCGGCGCCGAGAGTCGCGGCGGCGCGGTTGAAGCGCGCTTCCGGGTTCGGGAGGCGGCGCAATGAACGCAGCCCGTTTGATGGATCAGGTTCGTTCTCTTCCTCTTTTTCTTCGCGTCGCCGTCGGCGCCGTTCTCGTGGCGGGACTCTCCACGAACATGGCCGTTCGTGCGTCGGCGCTGCGGGCGTCGGTTCCCGTCCAGGAAGCGCGGCTTCAGGACATGAAGCGCAACGCCCAGGAAATTCTTCAGCTTCGCGGCTCTGGTGTTACCGCCCGTTCGCTCGACCCAACGTCCCTTGGCGAACTGGAACGCTCGGCCGAGACGAGCGGCCTTCGCTCCCAGGTTACGTCCATGACGCAGAGCGGCTCCGAAGGCATTGCGATCGGGCTGGAAGGCGCGTCGTTCAACCGGATTCTCGGATGGCTCGACGATCTTCGGCTCAGCAAGGGCATTCGGGTGAAGCGCGCGTCCATAGAAGATGCGGCGAATAACGGCGCCGTGAGCGCCCGGCTGGTGCTGGAATGAACCGATTGCGCCACCTTCCCCTCCGTTGGATCGCCGCTGGGGTTCTCTCCTATGGGGCGTTTGTCGTGTTGACCGCGCCAGCATCGCTGATGACCGTCGTTGTATACCGCTCTTCAAACGCTCGCGCCGTTCTGTCGGACACCCAGGGCACGTTCTGGAATGGAAAGGGAACGCTGACGATCGTCGGACCTCAAAACGTCGGCGTATCGCTCCGGACGGAGTGGCATTTCCGACCTCTTTCCCTTTTTTCCGGCCGTCTCGGTCTCGATGTCACGGGATCCGGTTCGGGCGCGTCTCTGGCGGGAATAGTTGAGGCGGGGCCTCGGTCCATCGCGTTCCGCCGGTTCTTCGCGGCGGTTCCCGCGGGTTGGGCGGCGCTTCTCGATGTGCCGATGCTCGCCGGCGAACCGGATGGCCAGGTTCGCCTCGAATCAAAGGTTTTTTTTCTGGGACGGTCAGGCGCGTCCGGATCGGCTTTGATCACCTGGCAAAATGCGGGAACCGCGAACACCGGCAAACTCGGTTCTTACCGGCTGTCGATTAACGGCCAGGGTCCGAGAGCGGCGTTGGTTCTCGAAACCATTTCCGAAGGCGCCATGTTCGCCGCTGGCCGAGGAGACTGGACACTTCGCACAGGAGATGCGAGTTTCAATGGAACGTTGTCCCCGAGAGGGCCAACGGGCGCGCTGGAACCGCTTC
>JAYTIE010000152.1:0-10867 GCA_043732015.1 Elusimicrobiota bacterium
CATCGGTTCCGCCGCGTCCCGGATCATTCTTGCGTTTTTCTTCATCCCGGCCTTCTATAAATACAACTGCACCACGATTTACGAATTCCTCCGCCACCGGTTTGGTCCCGCCACGCAGTACGCGGCGACGGGGTTCTTCTTCGTCACGCGCCTCATGGGCTCCGGCGTCCGGCTCACCGTCGCATCGATGGCCGTTTCGGTCCTGATCGGTTGGAAGCTGATTCCCACCATCATCCTGTTCTCGATCGTTTCCATTCTCTACATCAGCTGGGGCGGCATCAGCTCGGTCGTCTGGACGAACGTCTGGCAGGCGCTGACCTTCATTTTCGGCGGCATCGCCACGCTCGTGTTTCTCTGTTTCGCCGTGAACGGCGGGTTCCCGACCATCGTCTCGACGGCGCTCCATGCGGGCAAGATGGCCATCTTTGACTGGGGGCCGAACGTCTCGGAGCCGCGCTTCTGGCACGAAGTGCTGACCAACCCGAACATCTGGTGGCTCGCCATCCTGAACGGCTTCTTCGGCTCGATGGCGGCCTTCGGAACCGACCACGAACTGATGCAGCGGCTCCTGACCGTGGAAACCCGCGAGAAGAGCCAGCGCACCACGCTGGCCACGCCGCTGGTCGGGCTTTTCGTCCTCAGCTTCTATCTTCTCATCGGCACCGGCCTCTGGGTCTATTACCAGCAGAACCCGGGCGCGGGTCTTCCGGAAAAACTGGACGACATCTATCCGTACTTCGCGAGCTATCACATGCCGTCGATTCTCCGCGGCTTGGTGTTGACGGCCGTGATCATGGCCAGCATCGATTCACCGCTGGGATCCCTGACAGCGTCGTTCGTGAACGACCTCTACCGTCCCGTCTTCCGGCCCGGCCGCGAGGACAGCCACTACCTGACCGTGGCGCGGCGTATGGTGCTTATTTTCGGCGTGATCCTGGCCGTGTTGGCGTATCTCTTCAGCTTCCTTCAGGGATTCCTGTGGTGGGCGTTCAAGATCGGCGGCGTGACGTTTGGCTCGCTGCTCGGCGTCTTCCTGCTGGGTCTGTTCACGAAAGCGCGGACGAACAAGTCCAATATCGTGGGCATGGTCGTCATGGCCGTGACCAACCTCATCCTGCTCGTCCTGTCCGAGCGCCACATCTTCGAACTGGGCTGGACGTGGCTCGTTCTCCTGGGAACGTTCGGAACGATGGCGATCAGCGTCCTTCTGGCGCCCTTCTTCGAACGCCCGCCTGTCGAACATGCGCCGGCGTAACATCCTCGCGGCGCTCTTCCTGCTGTCGCCCGCCCTGGCACAGGCGCGCGTTGAAACCGGGCTGGACACGCTGGTCCGTTCGCATTTCAAGGCGCTGCAGGGCCGTCACGTGGCCGTGATCACGAATCACACGGGTGTGGACGTGAACGGCGACAGCGTCGTCGATCTTCTCCGTCGCGAAAAGAGCATCACCGTCACCGCCATCCTGTCTCCGGAGCACGGCTTCCGGGGCGACATCGCGGACGGCGTGAAGATCGTGAACAGCTCCGACGCGAAAAGCGGCCTTCCGATCTTTGGGCTTTACGGCGACACGTACCGGCCTACCGACCTGATGCTTCAGGGCGCCGACACCATTGTCTTCGACATCCAGGACATCGGCACCCGCTTCTACACGTTCATCACGACCATGGGCATGGCGATGGAAGAAGCGGCGCAGCGCAAGTTGAAGTTCGTTGTGTTGGACCGCCCGAACCCTGTGCGGGGCGACATCGTGGAGGGTGACGTTCTCGATTCCGATGTCCGGAGAATGACGGGATATTTTGAAATCCCCGTCCGCCATGGATTGACCGTCGGAGAAATTGCCCGCTGGATGAACAAGACGCGCAAGCTCGGCGCGGATCTGGAAGTCGTGAAGCTGAACAACTGGAAGCGGTCCGACTGGTACACCGAGTCTGGCCTCCCCTTTATCCCGCCGTCCCCCAACATCCCGACGCCGAACACGGCCCTGCTCTACCCCGGCATCGGCTGTTTCGAAGCCACCGCGCTGTCGGTCGGCCGCGGCACGCCCACGCCATTCGAGATCTTCGGCGCGCCCTGGATCAATGCGACGGCGCTGGCGTCTTACCTGCGCGAACAGGACTTCAAGGGTGTGGTCTTCGAGCCCGTGACGTTCGTTCCGACGAAGGATTCCTACCAGGGCGAGACCTGTCATGGCGTTCGCCTGATCGTGACGAACCGCAACGAATTCCGTCCCTTCGACGTGTTCGTCACCGCGTTCCTGTACTTGGACAAGGAAAACCACGAGAAGCTGAAACCGGTCTGGGAGGAGATTCGCGTCGTGACGGGGTCCAACCGGCTGAAAGAGGCGGCGTCCGGCAATTGGCGGCTGGACGACCTCCTGGCCTACTACCACGACCGATCGGCTGAATTTTCCAAGTCTGTGGCGCCTTTTCGTCTTTACTAGAATAAACCCGCTTTTCCGTTAGAAAGGAGATCTCACATGAACCGACTTTCCCGTTCTCTCACCGCCGCCCTCGTGCTGGCGGCCATACCCGCTTTCGCGGTCCAGCGCCTCGAAGTGATTCCGCAAACCTTTGATTTCGGCTGGGCGCCCGACAACGCCAAGATCACCGCGGAGTTCATCCTCCGCAACACCGGCGAGGAAATGGTCCCGCTGAAAGAAGTGATTCCGACCTGCGGTTGTACCGCCGCTAACTTCACGCCGAGTGACGTCGGCTCCAAGGAAGAATCGAAAGTAACGCTGACCTTCAACACGCGCGGTTATTCGAACATGAAATTCCACAAGGCCGCGCGCGTGATGACGGCGGAACAGGACCTGAATCCCTACGTCGCCAATCTGTCCGGGCACGTCACCAACGCCGAAGCGTTGCTGATCCCGGAAGGCGACGGCATCGCCCAGTTCAAGCCCGATTCGTCCACGCACAAGACGAAGATCACTTTGGTCAACAAGACTGGACGCGACATCACCCTGAAGGTCCTTCAGGCGCCGGCCCCCTGGGCCACGGCGGAAGTCCCAGCGGGTTCCATCAAGGCGGGCGAGAAAGCCGTCATTGAAATTGCCGTCGACGGCTCCAACAAGGATGAGCGGAACACGTCGCTCACGCTGGCGCCTTCCGATTTCCCCGACGAAAACCGCGTGACCCTGGCGGTCCGCACCGGCACGCCGCCGCCGGATTACAAGATGCCCGCCGCCCCTGTGAAGCCCAAGGAAACGGCCGCGCCGGCAAAAAAGTCTTCCGGGAAAGCCGCCCCGAAGCCGAACTCCGTTCCCGCTCCGAAGAAATAGGCTGACCGTGGCCGCCGTCACCGGATCCGCGAAACGCGCCGTCCTTCAGGCGGGCGTGATTGTTGCGCTGGCGCTTCTTGCGAGCGTGGCGCGCGGATTCCTTCCCAATCACATCGCCTGGAACGGCCGCTGGCCGGCGTCGGACACGACGGCGGAAGACGCCTATAAGATGATGTCCCAGGCCGGCGATCCCGCGTTCGTCGCGATCGGCGAAGCCATTGAACTCCACCGTCACGGTGAGCGGTTCCTCGACGCGCGCGATGCGGGCGAATACAAAGCCGGTCACATCCCGGGCGCCAGAACCCTTCCGTTCTACGACATGGAAAACACGCAAGGTTCCGCGCTGGCGGGAGCGGCGTCGGACAGCCTCCTCATCATCTACTGCGAAGGCGTGGGATGTGAGCTGAGTCTTCTTCTGGGCCGTCAGCTTCAGCAGGCGGGCTATACGAACGTCCGCATTTTCTACGGCGGATTCCCCGAATGGAAGAATGCGGGCATGACGGTGGAAAAGTGAATAAGCCCACCGACCTTCTCTGGACCCTCCTCCGGATTTCTCTCGGCGTTTTGTTTCTTTACGCGAGCTATTACAAAATCGTCACGCCCGCGGCTTTCGCCCATGAGATTAACAACTACCGGCTTTTGCCGCCCTGGGCCGTGAATCCCCTCGCCCTCGTTCTTCCGTGGATACAGGCGGTGTGCGGCGTGGCGCTGTTGACCGACCGGATGACGCGCGGCGCGTCGGTGCTTCTCGTCATCATGATGGGGTTTTTTCAGGCGGCCGTGGCGTCGGCGCTCGTGCGGGGCCTGAACGTGTCGTGCGGTTGCTTCCATGCGGGCGGTTCGGCCGCCTCGTGGCTCACCTTCTCACGGGATTCCCTGATCTTCATCGCAACAATCGTCCAGCTCGTCCGGAGCTGGCCCTGTCAGGCCGAGGGCGCGCATGGAGCTCGCTGATCTCAGCAAGGATCTCCGGCGCCTTCTTCTGTCGCACTGGACGGAGCGGGAACTCCGGGAATCCCTGCGCGAGCCGCAGTACTTCTTCGATCAGGTGGTGACGCCCCGGCTGGATTATCTGCGCCGGCAGGGTGAGGAAACCCCGCGGGTGCGCTTCAACTTCTCTCCCGCAGGCGAGCCCCGCGTCCTGCTCCTACCCTAGACTCTAGCGGCGTCCGGCCTTCGCAATCTCGCGTTCAATGACCGCGCCGAGGCGGGCGATTCCCGTGCGGATCGCGTCATCCGTCGAATTCGTGAAGTTGAGGCGCATCGTGTTTTCCCCACCTCCGTTCGCGTAGAAGACACTTCCGTCGACAAACGCCACGTTCTTTGCGATGGCGGATTTGAAGACGTCCGAGGCTTTCACGTGCTTTGGAAGCTGGCACCACACGAACATTCCGCCTTCCGGCTCGATGTAGTTCACGGACGCCGGGAAATGTTTCCGGATCGATTCCATCATCACCCCGGCGCGTCGCTTGTAGTCCTTGATGATTTTCGGGATGTGCCGTTCCAGATTCCCCGCCTGGCAGTAGTGGTAGACCGCGTACTGGATCAGCGTGTTGTTCTGGAGGTCCGACGCCTGTTTGGCGTACAGAAGCTGCTGCATCACCTCTTGCCCGGCCACGAGCATTCCCAGGCGAATGCCGGGAGACAGGAGTTTGGAGAACGTCGTCATGTAGACGACGCCTTTTCCCCGGGCGAGCTGATAGAGAGACGGCATGACCGCGCCCTTGAACCGGAGAAGCCCGTACGGATCATCTTCGATGACCGGCACGTTGTGGCGTTTGGCGGCCGCCAGCAGCGCCTTGCGGCGGCGAAGCGACATCGTGACGCCCGCGGGGTTGTGAAATGTGGGCACCGTGTAGATGAAGCGGATCTTGTGGCGCCGCAGAAGGGCGTCCAGATTGTCCGTCTGCATGCCTTCGGAATCGATCGGCACCGTGATGTATTTGACCTCGTATCCGTTGAAGCACTGGATTGCGCCGAGGTACGTGGGATCCTCGACGAGAATCTTGTCTCCCGGGTTCAGGAGAATTTTCGCGACGAGCTCGAGGCCCTGCTGGGACCCGTGCGTGAACACCATTTCCGACGGATCCACCTTGAGACCCTGCTTGCCCAACCAGCGGCAGAGATAGGTCTTGAGACCCAGGTGACCTTCGGTGATGTAGTACTGGAGCGAACGGACGCCGTCCACTGTCAGCGCTTTCCGGATCGCCGCGCCGAATTCCTTCAGCGGGAACGCGGTCGGCGCCGGCAATCCGCCGGCGAACGAGATGACGTTCGGGCGCGAGGCGATCTTCAGAATCTCGCGGATGATCGAGGCGCGCATGCGCTTGGTGCGCCGGGCGAAGGTGTAGAGGGAGCGTTTCATGAGGGCGTGATGATACGAAACCCGGCGGGGCGGTCAGTGGTCCCGTTCGACGATGTAGTCGGCGAGGTCGTGCAGGACTTGAACGCGGTTTCCAAAGGGTTTCAGCGACCGGTGAGCGGCGGCGATCATGCGGCGTCCGATCTTCACGGATTCGCCCAAGCCGTAGAGCGCGGGGTAGGTGAGCTTGTCGTTGTCGCGGTCGCTGCCGCGTTTCCCGAGCTTCTTTTTGTCCCCCACGCGGTCCAGAACGTCGTCCGCCACCTGGAAGGCCAGGCCGATCCACCGTCCATACGCGTCCAGCGCCGCAATCTGTCTGGCAGACCCGTTCGCCAGCGTCGCGCCCGCGGTGAGGCTGGTGCGAATCAGCGCCGCCGTCTTGTTCAGGTGAATGAATTCCAGGATTTTTTTTGGCGACGTGAAGAGCCGCCCCTTCTTCCGCCACTGGCCGTCTTCCGAAATGATGTCCGCGACCTGGCCCCCCACCATGCCGGCCGTTCCCGCGCCATCGGACAGAAGCGCGATGGCCTTGACCACGGCGGCGGGCTTCACGCCCTTGATGCGGGCGTTGTCCGCCGCGAGGCGGAAAGCGTGCGTCAACAGGGCGTCTCCGGCCAGGATCGCGATGGCATCGCCGAACACCTTGTGGTTCGTCGGGCGGCCGCGCCGGAGATCGTCATCGTCCATCGCCGGAAGGTCGTCGTGGATCAGCGAATAGGTATGAATCATTTCGAGGGCGCAGGCGGTGGGCAGGACCTGGGCGGCGGTTCCTCCGCAGGCTTCCGCGGCGGCGATCACGAGCGCGGGGCGGAGGCGTTTTCCGCCGGCGTTCATCGAATAGCGCATCGACTTGTGGATGACCGACGGCGGCTTCGCTTCGGCCGGAAGCCAGCGGTTCATCGCCGCTTCAACGAGATGGGTATTCTTCTGAAGGTATTCTTTGAGGAGCGGCGTCATTACGGACGGAATCAGGCGCGGATGAGCTCGGCGCGGGGCAGGCGCATCACCTGGCCGTAGAGGGCGACCATTTCCCTTGTCGTGCGGACCACGTCCACCTCCGGCGTCACGCCGAGCGCCGCGCGGGTGATGGAGGCCACGGTCGCAGGGTCGCGGTAGGCCTGATCAAACTGCTCGATGGCTTCGAGGAAGCCCTGCGGCGTCGGTTCCCCATTGATGTAGGGGACGATGAAGCCGTTGGGGCGCTCCGTCGCGGGCAGGTTGCCGTGGGCTTCCGCCGGCGTCGGAACTTTCCCTTTCGCAAAGAAGCGAACGAATTCCGGCACGGCGCCGTCGGACGTGGCGATTATGGCGGTTCCGTTCATCTGCCCCTTCATGAATCCCGTCGCGGACGCTTCGCGTGTGTCGTCGGCGATCATCACCGAGGCGTCGGCGCCGCGGTAAAGGATGGGCGCTTCCCAGATGTTGAAATTGTCGATCGGAATGACGCGCTTCTGAAGCACCTGGTCTTTGTTCAGGATCTCGAGAAGGTCATAAACAATGTCCTGGGCATGGTTGTCCTGCTGGTGAATGCGGCCGCCCACGAACAAAAGGACGTTGGTCTGAAGGAAGCGCTCTCGCCATTCCGGGTTGCTCAGCATCTTCGCCACGAGGTCCAGCCGCTTGTACGGCGTGATCCGGCGGGTCCAGAGGGCAATCTTCATGTGCCGGTTTTCCTGCGCCCAGGCGGGCCAGAAGTGGCAATGGCGCCAAGTCCAGTCGAGCAGCCGGTTGCGGTGCTTGTTCCGGATTTCGGCCAGCGCTTCGTCCGACAGTTTTTCCCACTCGCTGTAGTCCGCGGCCTGCCAGTCCTGACGGCGGACGCCGTTGGTCACGTACTGGATCTTTTTCGCGAACTCCTGCAGGGACGGCATCGCCCTCATCACGTCGCCGTGCTTGCGGGCAACGCCGTAGACGCCTTCGCAGGCCGAAACAAGAAGGCTGGTGATGTCGAGCGTCTTCTTCTGGCTGTTCCAGGCCACCGTGGGCGTGTAGATGACGGGGTCGGTTTTAACTGTGTCGATCGTGGCCTGGTCCCAGATGGGATGCGCGTATTCGAGTGGCGTGTGGTCGTTGAAAATGTAGCGCGTATCGGCGAAGAACGAATCGTTCTGAAGGTCGTCTTTGAACAGCCGGTTGTGGGTGAAGATGGTGGGCGTTTCGCTGAGGATCGAGATGTCGGGCTTGCGCGCCAGCTTCTTCGAAAGAACCAGCGCGCCCCGGCCGACCAGCCAGCTCTGCTTCAGGCGAAGGTCATGGGACCACGCGAACGCGTTTCCAGTCCCGGCGGGCATGTCTTTCGGCCCGGGATAAACCACGCCGGTGATGGACGGAGAGGACAGGAAATAGACGCTGGCGCCGTCGTAGGGGGTCTGCCAAACCTCGACGTCCACCGTGGTGCCGTCGAACATGGTGAGCGGGAAGCCCAGGTCGGTCTTGTTGAAGATGTCGCGGAGTTCGCGTCCGACGGAACGGCGTTGAAGGGTGATCTGTCCCCACTCGTGCCAGGTCTGAACCCAGACCGACTCGTACAGGAGGGTGACGCCGATAACGTCGATGCCGGCTTCGGATTGAGCGGCGATTCTTTCGCGGAGGAGGGGTCCGATTCCACCCACGGAGGTGGACATTGCGCATTCGCGCGCTTTCTCGGAGCCAAATCGGGAGGAGACGCGTTCGAGAAAATCAAACGGAAGGGCGATTTCCATCGCGACTTCCAGGATTTTTGGGTTCGGTTTCATGGGCCGAACTGTATCAAAAGTGGAAATGTCCGGCGAGACGGGCGTCGAGCCCCCGTCCTTACCGCATGTTGTTCCACCAGTCTTCGTGCTGCAGCGGCACGTCGAGCATCTGGCGCTGGTCCGCCTGAGCGGGCGCCGCGGCCGGGGTCAGCGTGACCGGGGCCGTCTGCGTTTCCACGTTCGCGAGCGGGATCCGCTGCGCCGGGGCTTTCTTCTCGGTCTCGAGCTGGATGTCGAGGTCCCGTTTGGCGCTGCGTCCACCGAACCAGGACGAGATCGTCACGGTCTGGGTGTTGCCAAGTTCTCCGAACGGCGTCAACGCGTAGTCCATCGTGAAGCGCGAGAACCGGAAACCCAATCCGGCGCCGACGCCGTTCAGGTTTCCGAAGCTGCTTCCCTGCTTGGCTCCGGTGTTACGCTGCGTGGAGGTCACTGCGTCGCTCAGCTTGGCCATGTATCCGGCGCGAAGAGCGACCGAGCGGCTGGCGGCGAACTGCGCGCCCATCGCGACGGTCGTCTGGCTCTGGTACGGCCGGTGGTGCACGTCCACCGTCAGGGCGAGGGGGCCCGTGATGCGGTAGGCGGTTCCGAGGGAGAGCGTCAACGGCAGCTGGAAGCTGTCGTTGATGAACTTCATCTTCGGGCCGAGATTCTTCACGGCCACGCCGTAGTACATGCGGTTGATCGGGCCTGCGCCCTGCAGGCCCATGTCGATCGCGTAGCCGTCGGCCGTGTAGCTGGCGAGCTGTTCACGAATCACCTTGACCTGCGCACCTGCGAAGACGCCATTGAAGTTCCGGGCCGCTGAGAGACCGAGGGATAGGTCGTAGGACTCGAACGAGCCAGTTTTCTGCCGGTCTGCGGAACGCTCTTCCTGCGCGCCGTACGTCATGCGCACGAGGTTGATTCCGAGGGCTGTATGGCGATTGAGGCTGGAGGGAAGGACGACGCCGAGCTGATCAAGACCGGTGCCGAAAGCCTGCTCCTGACGCGACACGGACATCCCGAGGGAGGGGTTGTTCGTGTACGAGGGAGCGAGGGCGATTCCAGCGGGGTTCCAGTTCAGGGAGTCGACGCCTTCTGCGAGCGCCGTGTAGGCCTGACCCATGGCGGCACCCTGCGCGCCAATGGGGATTTTCAGGAAGTCGGCGCTGCTCTTGGATCCGGCGAAGGTGAGAGGGGCCAGGAGGGTGGAAATACAAAAGGCCGCAAGCAGGCGAAGTGTCGCCAACATGCTGCCTTTGCCAATCCCTCGATGGCTTGAACGGCTTTTCATTCCCTCATTCCTATCCAGATCCAGCTTGGTCCCACGTCAGTCAGAAGCGCTTCCAACCACCGTGGGATCCTTTACATCTATGTTACAGGTCGCTGCTTAAGGAGTCTTTAACACGAGATTAAGATTCGGAGAAGGCTGGGACGTGACAACCTGATGATATCACGCTTGAGGGTTGGTTGGACTTGATAATGACTGATTAGCAGACAGTATCAATAACACGCTGAGAACTAGCAGCGAAAAAAATCTGTAAAAAACCGAGGTTCGGCTTATTTGATGACGGTGAACCGGAACTGCTGCCGGATGGAGTCTTTTCCGTCACGTTCGGCCGTTACAACGCCGACATAGACGCCTGATTGGTACTTCGCCGGATCGAGCTTCAGCTCATAGGCCACCTTACCGCCGGCCACGGAAACGCCCTCGACAAACTCACCGGAATCGACAAGGTCTCCGCCCACATCGTAGATGCGCGTGGTGACGTGATCGGCGACGCTGAGCTCCACATGGATGGTCGGCATCGCGCCACCAATGGACGGGTTCGGGTAGACATAGACCGTGGCAATGCTGAACGGCAGGTTCGCGGCCGCCGCGAACACCTGGTAGTACGAGAAGTAAGACGGCACCACGAATAGCGCGTGATCGCCGATCATCCGCTGATTCGGAACGCGGCGCCAGTCACCGGGCGTGTATTGATAGTAGACGGTCGCCTGGCCAGCTCCCGCGGGCGGCGGACTGATGCGCACGTACTTGTCGCTCGAGGTCATGCCGAGCCCAGAGGATGAATTGTCGAAGGCGAACATGAACGACACGCAACTGGACGCCATTTCGGAAATCGGCGCTGCCGCGTCCAGCGCCGTCTGGAAGATGTTCTCGTCGTTCCGCAGCGCGAATGTCGGTCCCACCGCGACATAGCCGTTCGTCGCCGCCCACCGGAGGGCATCGGCGGAAGCCGCCGCTTCACCCGTCAACGCCGTGAGAGACACGGTGCATTCGCTCATCGCTGTCGCTGTCGGCGACGCTCCGACTGTGGGCACCATGGAAGGCGCCGTCATGGGGCTGTCAGCGGGCAAGCCGGACGGGCCGGGGCTGCCCGACGGAATGGATGGATTGCTACCGGGCGATGAACCAGGGCTCACGGAATAAAGAAGGGATGACGCATAGCTCGGGGCTGAGCTGGGAGCGTTGCTCGGGGCATAGCTCGAGCTAGGCACGTTGC
>JAYTIE010000153.1:0-1511 GCA_043732015.1 Elusimicrobiota bacterium
TGAACAACCAGACCACCAGTTCCCCGTTTGCGCCGACGCCCAGAAGCATCGGGATTTCATCTTCTTCCGCACCGCGCGCCACGGGCCCGGAAGTCGGAAAAGTCATTTTCCGCCGGCGTCTCGATTCCTGGAAGGCGGCCTGACCGTGAGCGACCCAATCATTCCGCCAAAAGCCGTTGAAGGTCTCATGACGAAAGCGTTTCTGGAAGGCACCGTTGCGGCGGGCCTTTTCTGGGACGCACTGCTGAAGTGCCACCTGTATGTCCCCGTGGCCGTGAACGCGCGCGGTGCGGAAGAAGATGAAATCCCGATGCTTCTGGGCGTCGGCGCAAACGGGGAACTGGTGGTCTGGTTGTTCACGTCACCGGAAATCATGGCGTCGTACACCGAGCGTGAGCTGACTTTCAAAGCCGTTAATGCGCGGTCCCTGTTCGCCAGCGTGGCGGATTCCGAACACGAAGTGGTTCTGATCGGCCCCGACGGCCTCACGCTCAGCCTGCATCCCGATCTCATCGCGACGCTGGCCGATGGCAAGGTTCCGGAGGCGCCCGAAGAAGAAATTCGAAACGTTCCGAAAGACACCACCGTTGCCGTGGGCGCGCCGTCCGACGATTCACTCGATCTCGAAGAACGTTTTCGCGAAGTCTTTTCCACCATGCCCGATGTCATCGAGGCCGCCTTTGTGCAAGTGGGGGACGACGCCGGTTCGCGGCTTCTCCTCGGACTCCGTCTCGAAGATCAAACGGAAGACGGGCTGCGGGACGTCGCGGGCGTTGTGGCAAAATCCGCTGAAGGGATTCTCGAGAAGGGAAAAACGATGGACATCACGCTCATCGACCGGTCATTGAAAGGGGCATTTGAAAAATGGGGAAAATTCTTCTACCGCCGGCCAGCCGCATGAAACGGGTACCACTGCTTCTCGCCGCCGTTCTCTTCGTCTCTCCCGTTGTTCGCGCCGAAGCGCCGGCCGCGAAAGACCCCATCGCCGCTTTCCCCGGCCGGGTCAAGAAGATCACGCTCGAGAACGGCCTTCGCGCGCTCGTCGTGGAGCGGCCGGAATCCCCGACGGTGTCGTTCGTGATGTTCATCCGCACGGGCGGAATCGATGACGACATGGGCCAGTCCGGCCTCGCGCACATGTTCGAACACATGCTCTTCAAAGGCACGCAGACCATCGGCACAAAGGACTACGCGAAGGAATCAAAGATTCTCGCGCGCATGGACCAGGTCCAGACGGCGCTGCAGGACGAGAAGGACAAGGGCGCCAAGGCCAGCGAGAAGCGCCTGAAAGACCTGGCCGCCGAGTTCACTTCGCTGGAACGCGAACATGCGGCCGTGCTGGATGAAGAAGCGTTCTGGAAGATTTATGAGCGGGCGGGCGGCCAGGACATGAACGCGTCCACGGGGTACGATTACACCAACTACATCGTCTCGCTGCCGGTTCAGCACGCGAAACTCTGGTTCGCGATGGAAGCCGACCGCGTCGCGCATCCGGTTCTCCGCGAGTTCTA
>JAYTIE010000154.1:0-10801 GCA_043732015.1 Elusimicrobiota bacterium
AAGCCCCGCCGCGCAGAGAAGGGAGACAAACGAGTTGCTGTTTCCTCGCTCGAGCTCCAGCTGGAACCAGGCCGTGTTGTAAATCACGGCCATCACGGCCGCCGTGAAAAGGAAACTCATCTTCCCCCTCAGAATCCGGCTTTCGATCAACGAAAAATAGACCGCGAGCGAGAGGGCCAGAAGCAGGAGAAAAGTATGGAAGAAATAATTGCCCGGATAGGCGAACTGGTTGAACGGGACATAGGCCACCAGCGCGGCGGGCGGGAACATGACGTTCGAGACATGACCCGCGGCAATTTCCTGAACCCAGTGCATGGCCAGGCCGAAATCGAGCCCGGGCTGCGGGTAGCGGGGAATATGGAAGTCATCGCGATACTCCGGCGTGGTATGAACCCGGTACGCATGGGAGTACCCAATGAAAGAGATCGCGAACAGGGCGAGACCGAAAAAGAACACATGTCGGGTCAACATTTGAAGATTCAGTATGGCGTCGGCCCCCAGGCACTTCAAGGCCCCAGATAAGATTTGCGCTGATAAATCGGATGATTTCTTCAACTTGCCTTTGACTTCCCGTCGAATCACCGATACATTTTCAACGATGGAAACCCTTCCGGTCATGCGCCAGAGACAAAGATTTCGGGACCGCACACAGATTTCGCTCGCCGTCGTGATCTTCACCGCGGCGTTCCTCTGCGCGTCCAACTGGTTCCGGATCCACACCAATCCCTATCACGATGACTTTCTGTCGCCGGAAATCCGGGGCGGACTCGCCGCGGGCCGGGATTTCTACGCCAACGTTCAATCCGCGACCGCGATCGTGCACGGCGGACTTTCGGCGATTCCCTATCCGCCGCTGTCTGTTCTCGCTCACCTGCCGTGGTCGATCGCGGCACAACCGAGCTACCTGACGTTCAGCGTCCTTCTGATCCTGGCCCTTCTCCTCACCACTTTCCTGTGCCTCCGCGAAAATGACGAGTTGCACCTCGCATTCGCCGGCGCCATCAGCATTGCGCTGGCGGCAGCGCTGTACCACAGCTACTGGTTCCAGTTCGAACTGGAACGAGGAAATTCCGACGTCATCGCCACGCTTTTCTCGGCCGCCGGACTTTTCACACTTCGGCGGCGAAACGGCATTCCTTCCCTGATCTTCTTCGCGATGGCGACGCAATGGCGGGTCTATCCGGCGTTTCTCGGCCTCCTGTTGATTCCCCGGTATGGATTTTTACGGGCGGTTCAGTTTGCCGCGCTCAACGCGGTCCTCTTTCTGGTGGCGGGCATCGCTGAACTGAAGGCGTTCATAGCCAACGCGGCGGTGTTGTTCGGCGCCTACGGCTGGATAGCTCCCTCCCATTCGCTCCGGACCTACATGCACGAGGCGGGGCTTCCCGATTATTTTCCTCTGGCCGTCAGCCTGGCCGTGCTCGCCGCGCTCTTCACGCTGGCTGTTCAGTGGTGGGTCTACCGGACGCGGGACGACCGCGACGCGTCCAGGAATCAGCCCATCAATCTTGCGGAGACGGGCATCGCGGGATTGCTGTTCGGCCTGATGGTCCTCATTCCCTCCGTCAGCATCGACTTCAAGCTCGGCATCCACCTGGTTCCCCTGCTTCTGCTCGCGACGCGAAGCGTTCCGCGGGACTCGTTGTTCCGGTGGATTCTTCCTGCGGCGACGGCTGTGATCGCGGCGACCTTTGGTTACCTGTCCTCGCCGGGCTGCACGTACCGCATCCAGGCAATACTCGTATTATTCTTTACCTATCTCGCCTTCACGATCACCGCGCTTCTGCTGGACGCGAGCGGATTCTTTGAGATCAAGATCGACGTCGAGATCAAACGGCGGACACTGAAGAGGAACCTCGCAGCATGAATTCTCCCATGACTTCGACCGATCTCGAAAATTCCTATCGCGGCGTCTCCGACTACTTTGACGCCACCGCCAAGGACCGCGAACGCTGGATTGACCGCAACGCCGGATACAACCGGGAGCTCCTGAACGTGCTCAAGCAGTACACACCCCCGGGTTCCCGCGTGCTTGAAATTGGCTGTTCGACCGGGAAACTTCTTTCCTGGCTGAACCCGTCGGTGGGGGTCGGAATCGATCTGAGCCGCGGCATGGTAGAGGAAGCCCGCCGCCAGCATCCGAACCTCCGGTTTGAACAGGGCTTTGCCGAAACATTCCGGATGAACGAAAAATTCGAACGCATCATCATCGCCGACACGGTGTGTTTCATCCGCGATCTTCAGGCGACGCTCGAGAACGTGCGTCATGTCTGTACGCACCAAACCCGCGTGATCATTACGACCTATAACTACTTCTGGCTGCCCATCCTCAGGTTCCTTGAGAAGGCCGGTCTCAAGATGCCGCTGCCGGCCAGCAACTGGATTTCGAGAAACGAGATCGTTAACGTTCTGACCCTCGCAGATTTCGAAATCATCAAGAGCGACAGCGCGACCATCGTTCCGGCGCGTCTTCCGCTGATTGCCGGCATCGCGAACAGATTCCTGGCGCATCTTCCGGGTCTCCGCCGCCTCGGGCTGATCCAGTACGTCGTGGCGCGCCCCCTCCATCTGGAACCGCGCCGCGAAAAGACCGTGTCGGTCATCGTCCCCGCGCGAAACGAGTCCGGAAACATCGATCTGATCGTGAATGAAATCGAGGAGTTGGGCGCCGGTACCGAAATAATTTTTGTGGAAGGACACTCGACCGACGACACCTGGCAGGCGATTCAGGCCGCGGTCGCGAAAAACAGGGACAGGAAGATCGTGGCGATTCAGCAGAAGGGAAAAGGGAAGTGGGACGCCGTGCGCGCGGGCTTTTCCGCCGCGACCGGCGATATTCTCATGATCTTCGACGCGGACCGAACCGTCCCGGCGTCAGACCTGGGGAAGTTCTACGAGGCCATCGCGTCGAACCGCGCCGAGTTCATTTCCGGCGACCGGTTCGTCTATCCCATGCAGCAGGAAGCCATGCCGTTTTTCAATGTGCTGGGAAACCGGTTTTTCGCGGGTGTTTTCTCGTGGATGCTCAACCAGCGCATCCAGGACACGCTGTGCGGAACAAAGGTGATCCTGCGCAGCACCTTCGCGCGGCTGGAACGAATTCTTCCCGAGTTTGGCGGCATCGATCCATTCGGCGACTACGATCTTATCCTGGGCGCGGCCCGTCTCAACCTGAAGTTCGCCACCATTCCCATCCGCTACCGCAGCCGCACCTACGGGAAGTCCAACATAAGCCCGTGGAGCGACAGTCTCCTGCTGTTCCAGATCTGCTGGATTGCCGTCCGGCGCCTGCGGTTCTTCTAAGAAACACCGGGACCCTTGCCTATAAAAAGAAACGGGCAGCCCGCTCCTCACCCGAGCGAACCGCCCGTTCCGAGGGTTGAGACTAAAGCGATCTGGCTTTCGCCCTCAGCTGTTCCGGCGTGAACGCCGGGAGGGAGCAACGCCCCTGTCCGCATGAGAACGCGGCTGCCTTGTCGAGCTCGGGATACTCCACGTCGGCATTCGGAAGCGGACCTTCCTTGCGATCCCACCATTCAACGCGCGCGAACGTGGCCGGGAAAAACAGCGCCGCCTGGTGAAGCTTCAACGCCGCTTTGTCGTTCTTCCTTCCCACCGTGACGAGGTGCAACGGCGCCGTGGTCACTTCCCGCTGGGCCAGGAGCAGGCTGCCCGCCGTCCCTTGAGACGAAACCCCGGGCTGGCTCAAGAAACGAAGGGTGGATTCCGCTGTCTCGCGGTCCTCCGCGTTCCCTGTGTACTGATGAAGCCGCGCGAAGAACCGGGCCGCGGCGATGTTCTCGTCGCTGTTCGGCTGGGGCTTGAGCGGCGTGTCTTTCCCCGCTGCAAAAGGAACCAGGCCGTCCCCGTTGGTCGCCCGGAAATTCTTCTTGATGAATCCGGCCGCCGCAACGGAGTCGGCCAGCCAGGCACGGTCCGCATCGGCCGCATAGAGCGAGAGAAACGCGTTGGCCATCGCGAGGGAATCTCCGAGATAGGGGCCCGAGACGTCTTTCTCGTCATGAGAGAAACCGCCATTGCCGAGAGAACGGTTCTTCTTCACCCAGCGTGCCGCCTTGCGCGCTTCCTTAAGGACTTTCTTGTCGGCGGTCGCCGCGTAAAAGTCAGTCAGCGCGGAAATGGCCCATCCGTTCTCACGGGCGTACTGGTGTTTGTCCACGCGCGGAACGCCCAGCTTCACCCGTCCGGCATCCGGCAGTGCGAAATATTCGGCGCTGTGAACGCCGTCCACCAGATCCGCGTTCTGGCTGGTGTAGAAGCCGCCGTTGCGCGACTTCAGAAAACGGTCGAGGTAGCCGCGGATCTTCCGGGCCGCTTCGAGATACCGCGGATCGCCGTAAAGCCGGTAGGCAATCGAATAAACGCGAAGGTTGTCCGCCTGCATCGACATGATCTTTTCGAAATGCGGTTCCGTCCAGACGCCACCGGTGGAGTACTGGTAAACGCCCCCCCAGGCGGGATCAACGATGTTCAACTGGCCGTCCAGCGTCTTTCGGGCCATTTCCTCCCGGGACTTGTCTCCTCGCCGGCCCATCTCCATCGCGTATTCGGTCGACGGACCATCCAGGAATTTATGAATGAAACCCCACGCGCCATGCTCCTTGTCATACGACGACTCGTAGCGCGCCTCCAGTTCCTTCACGAGCTCCGAAGGGGGCGGCAAAGCTTCCGCCTGCGGCGCCGATGCCCGGGCGGAGGGACCCGGTGTCGGGTCCTCAACGACGGCTTTCAACACCGATTCCATCCGTTCCGGCGGAATGTAGCCGGCCCGTTTCACGAGCTCGGTTCCATCCGGCGCGAACATGATGGTGGCGGGCCAGCCCCAGTTCTCGTACTGCTTGCTCACGTCGGGCCGGGAATCCTGGTCCACGCGTATCGCCACAAAATGTTCATTGATGAATCTGGCCACATCCGGGTTCCGGTACGTTTCCTTGTCCATGACGTGGCACCAGTGGCACCAGACCGCTTCGAGGTCGAGAATCACCAGCTTGTTCTCGGCTTTTGCTTTCGCGAACGCTTCCGGAGACCATTCCTGCCATTGAATCAGGGATGGCTCCGCTGTTTCGGCAGACCGGGACGGCATCACCACCGCGCAGAGGATCATCAACGCTGAAACGGATAGCCGGACAATATTCACGACAGACACGAATGGTTTCACGAAGGGCCTCTCTAGATCTGAATGCGAGCCGGGAACCGGCTCACCTGAGTATTCGCTGGACGGGAATCAAAAGTTTCAGGCGACGGAATCGCCTTACTTTCGCGACGCTTTTATCGTCGCGGTTGAGGCGTACAGATACACATCGGCGCCGACGGTCTTCGATTGGGCTTCCTGGAAAACACCGGTGACGAGCGCCGGATTCACGGCCAGCTTGTCTTGAAGGTTGCCCGCCCAATTTGCCCAGTCATAAAAGGCATAGCGGCCCGGTGGAAGTCCGTCGACTTTCGTGGCCGCCCACGTGCTGTCATCCGGTATCGCCGAGCCCATCGGAACCGAGTACAGCAGAGGGCCATCCATCACATAGGTCGGAAGACCATCCGTCCGGCTGAACCGGAAGGCGGTGACCGCGATGGGGCGCGAGATCAGGGTCGAAGGCGCCAGCATGACGAAGCCGTTCAATGTGCTCGCGTTCGATGCAAGTTTCGCCGACATCTTCGCCTGCTCTTCGGAGCGGTTGTAGGTTTCGTGATCCGCCCAACTCAGGATTCCGGAAAAAAGGATCAGCACCGTCAGCGCGATCGCACCTTTTCTCAAGAGAGGGCGCAGATCAAGACAGCCGCCCGCCACCAGCACGAGAAACGGCGGCAACATCGGAGTCGCGTACCGCTCCCACTTCCAGCTTCCTTTGTCTCCCAGTGTCAGGAACAGCGCGGCAAGACAAACCACGATGATCATCGGCAACAGGGCATACAGGAGACCCGGACGCTCCCGCTTCAAACGGATCACTCCCATCACGGCCAGCGCGATCATCAGAATCGCCGCCCCGGTGATCGGGATACTCCACGTCCCGGTCTGGGAAATCTCGGGTCCCAGCGCATAGAACGCCACCCGCAGGAAGGACCACACGGACCCGGGATACAGCGTCGACGCCACGGACTGGACCGGATGCCACCGGTGGAAAATCCACAGAGCGCCGGTGCCGCAGACCGCGGAGGCCAGCGCGACCGGAATGAAGCGGCCTGGACGGCGGTCCCAGATGTCTTCGATCAAGGCCCAGAGCACGAGGGCCGCCAGAACAAAGCCCGTGAGCATGTGAGTCAGGAACGCCAGCGTCCCGGCCGCGATGTAGGCCAGGGTCCATTTCAGCGTCCCTTCCGAGCGGGCGCGCGCAAAAGCGAAAATGGTCAGGCAGATGAGATTCATGAAAAGAACATAGGGACGCGCTTCCTGCGAGTAGTAAATCGCCATGGGCGAGATCGCGGTGAACGCCGCCGCCAGCAAGCCGGTGCGGCGCTCGAAAAAATGTTTCCCCAGGAAATACATCGGAACCGCCAGCAGCGCGCCGATGAAGAGATTCGGGATGTGCAGAACCAGGGGAACGTCGTACCCCCCGACGAGACGAAGCCAGGCTCCATGCACCCACAAGGGCAACGGCGCCATCTGGGAGCTTCGCCAATTGCTGAGCGCTCCCAGCCAGAGATCGATCTCGTCCTGCCAGAGACCGCGCCCGCCGATTTTATAGGCGCGAATCATGAGCCCCACCAGCACCACCGACGTCAGGAAAGGAACCGTGTAGCGCCATCCGGTGCGACGCTCCGTACCGGCGTCCCGCAGATCCGGCGATTCGGTCTCCCCCACCGTGGCGGGGCGGTTCTCGGCATGGCTCACCACCGGAGCCGCTGGTTCAGGGACCGGCATCAATCGGGGCGCTCCCGGCACCGGGGCGGTGTCGTCGTCGGATTCATCGGACATCCTGACGCGGGTGTCCGCGGGGCGCGGGAAGAATGAATTCAGGGCGATAGCGCCGTAGCACGCCAGGCTCACCAGAAGCGCAGGCGTCTTGACGAGCGGCGCCGGCGCGGAGAGAGAGCCGACACAAACCGAGATCAAGGCAATCGCCGTGTAGAACAACGTGGGATTCACTTCGCTCTCCGGCGCATAGCGGGTAATGATCATCAGGAAAGGAACGATTTCAATTCCGAGTTTGTAATCGATGCTGATCGCCGGGAGCAGCGCCATTAACTGGAAGGCGATTCCGATCAAGGCTGTTTCAGAAATCGTGAACGGCGTCCGGGTTGCGGTGACGGCCAGCGGCGTTTTGTCCAGGACGCGCCAGCGAACGTAGAACATCGCCAGACCCGAAGCCGCCAGCAGAATACGGACCAGATGGACATAGGGGCCCAACGGGGAATACCAGAGGAAGAGAACCAGCGAGTGATTGGGTCTCCAGGCCATGTTGGGTGATTCTGCGGCGATTTTCACGAAATGGGCCAGCTGTTCCCAACCAAAAAGAACCAGCGCCAGAAGATTGAAGGCGATGAACCGGGCGAACGTTTTCACACCCGCACGCGACAAAAGAAAGAAGCCGAGAATTGCCGGATAGATCCGCCATTGGGACGCCAGCACCAGGGAAATGGTTGCCGCCGCCGCCGAGCCACCCGAAAGGAACCACAGTCCGATTGCCGAGAGCGTGGCGCAGAATGTGTTGCTGTTCCCCCTCTCCAACTCAAACTGGAACCAGTAGCTGTGATAGAAAATTGTCGTCACCACAACGGACGCGACGAGGAGCGGAAATCCTTTTAGACGCCGGCTTTCGGCAAGAGAGAAGTAAACAGCCAGGAACAGGCCCACCAGCAGAAAAGCGGCGAAAATGCGGTAAGAGCGTTCGAAGTTGAAGACGGTCAGCGCGATGTGAGCGGCGATGGCGAGCGGAGGATAGGGAACGTGGGAGACCCCACCGGTCATCATCGCTTTGGCGGACTCTTCGGTTTCCCAGAGATCGCGGCCCTCGTTGGTGCCGTCTTTCGAATTGGAAATATTGAAGTCGTCGCGGTAGGGCGGACCCGCCGTCCGGTAGACGTGCGTGAACGACAGGAAGGTGAGACCAAAGAAAAAGAATGCCAGAAACGCCGCCGGCCATCTTCCACCGATGTGCAAATTTCCCCCTGTAGACTGCGTGAGGACTAATTAAGCGTTATTGCCGGGCCAATGCAACAACGCTCTTCAGGATGAAACGGACTTCCGGACCGGCTGGAGCAGGGCCAGCATCGACAGGATCGCGCGGCCCTGGTTAAAATCGCAGACCATCGACGACAGGAAGCGGCGCGCCGCGCTCCAGCGCCGTCCCTTCTGCCGGTCCAGATACCCAAGAGAGAAATGGATCTTCCCCATCATCCGGTTGACCATCCGCCGGCCGGCCGCTGACATCGGAATCGCGAGCTGGCGACGGTAGATCTCCAGCTTCGCTTCCAGCGCCGCTGGCGAGGCCGAGATATTCGTGGAATGGAGGCGGCGCCCGGCCAGAACGGCGTCGATGTATCCGATCGTGCAGACCCGCGCAATGCGGTACCAGTACTCGATGTCCTCGCTGCGCTTCAGCGTTTCATCGAAAAATCCGGCTTCCGTCAGAACCGACCGGCGGAACATGACCGTCGCCACGCCGATAAAATTGTCGCCGAGAAGGGTTTCGTAGGCCTGCTGACGCGGAAGGCGGTACCACCGGTCTCCCACTTTTTCTCTTTTCAGACGGGCGAATTCGCGGTGCCCGGCCAGTTCATCGTCGGTACCAAGGCCTGCGGCGGAATTGAAATTTCGGAAGTTGGCGCATTGGAAAGAAACGTCAGGATGGGCTTCAAAGAAAGCGACCTGTTCGGACAGACGGCCCGGAAGCATGAGGTCGTCCCCATCCAGTATCGCGATGTAATCGCCCGTCGCCGCCTTGAGTCCCATATTCCGGGGGCGGGCGGGTCCGCCGCAATTTTCCGTCAGGCGGATCAATTTGACCCGGCCGTCGTAACGGGACAGGATTTCGGCCGTGTTGTCGGTCGACGCGTCGTCGATCACGATCACCTCGACGTCCACACCGGTCTGCGAGAGCGCCGAGTACAGGGCGTCCGCAAGAAAAGGGCCCTGATTGAAAGTGGCCATGATCACCGAGACGCGGGGCGCCATTTACCGTTTTTCTCCCAGGCGCGCGTTGATGATGCCAAGAATCTCCAGCGCCTTCTGGGACCAATCCATTGAACGCGCCTGTGAAATTCGGCGGGCACGCCGTTCTTCCGTATCGGTGTCGAGCGCTTCTTCGATCGCCGGAACCCAGTCCGCCTCGTCGTCCACCATCCGGACCAGCGGCTCGAATTTCTGGATCGAGGAAAGATTCACCGACACGACTGGTTTCCCGAACGAAAAGTACTCGACCATCTTCAACGGAAAGCGGAAATCCTTGATGCCGTCGTTCTCGTAACTGATCAGTCCCACGTCGATGGCCTCGAGGTACGCGCCGATCTCCGACGCAGGGCGGCCTTCCACGTAACGGACGTTCGGGATGGAAACGAGGCGGCGGAATTCTTCTTCCCGTTTTTCTCCCCATCCCGTTCGCGGCCCCATGACGACGACCGACCAGCTGGGCCGGGCGCGGGCGATACTTTCCAGAACCCGGAAGTTAACAGTCTTGTTGATGCGCCCGACATAGGCCACGATGGGCCCCTTCAATCCCTCAAATTCTTTCGGTACCACCTTCCCGACGCTCCCGCGCAGCAGCTCGAAGAACACACCGTTCTCGACGAGATGGACGCCGCTGGTTCCGCCGCGCGCTTCTGCGGCGTCGTCAAACAGGGCCTGGCCGCAAGCCACCACGACGTCGGAGGCGCGCAGGGCTTCATCGTAGAGTGCTTCCATCGCGAGACGCTCTTTGGAACCCTCGGGCAGGAAACCCGGGTAGTAATCGTGGGAATGAAAAACAGACAGGCGTTCGCCCAGGCGGCCGATCAGTTCCTTGAACCGTGGCTGCCACATATAGAGGATGGGATTATCCCACTTCAGCCCTTTCAGCGTAGACCGGACTTCCCGGGTGCGCATCGAGAGAGACATCCGGTCCAGCGCTTCGGAGAGAAAAATTCGCGGAAAAAGTTGGCTGGTCCGGAACTCGGCGATTTTGGGAGCAACGTGGCTCAGGCCCGAGGGAGGAAGGCACGGTTTTTTCAGATTCTGCCGGACCTGGTCCAGGGTCGGCTCTGGCAACACGTACATCACGCGGTTCTTCTTCGCAAACTCGGACATGACCGGTTGGTGAAGGAGCCACGGAGAGTCCCACGGCTCGATGCTGCAGGATAGGAATGTGTACGGCGAGGAGTTCGAGAAATCCGGCGCCATGATCAGGCGCCCGTGTCCGTGTCAGCCGGCTTCTTCCGGCTGGAGGTCATCAACGCCACCCTGTCCGCGAACGGAACGGATTGGGTGATGGCTGTCATCACGCTTTCCCGCTCGGCCGCCGTGAATCCGAAGCGGGCGGCCAGCGGCAGAAAGAGGACGGATTGAATCGCCACACACGCCACGAGTGACGGATAGGTAGCGCTGGCGACGAAGTGCGCCGGGATGGCGCCCAATGCCAGGAAACCAAGTCCCATCCCGGTGTGACGGAGCAGGTTGAGGACATATTCCTTCTGGTCGAATCCCACGCACTTGGAAACGTACCAGGGCAGCGCGAAGACGCTCGTCAGCGTCATCGGAATCGCGGTTCCCAAGGCCACGCCGACGATTCCATGTCGCTCCACCAGGTAAAGGCTGATGACGAGATTGGCGGCGCCTTCGAACAGGTTCGTGTAGGTGTAGTACTTGTGCTTC
>JAYTIE010000155.1:0-10762 GCA_043732015.1 Elusimicrobiota bacterium
CCGTCCTCCGGCCGGCCCCATGAATTCGTCGATGGGCCCGGTTCCGCCGCGCCCCGCCATGCCGCCCGCCAGGCCTGGCATGCCGCCTATCTCAGGAAAACCGCCGCTTCCCCCGATGGCCGGTACGCCGTCCGTCATGCGTCCTCCGATGCCCGGCGCGCTGTCCCTGCCGCCGCAGATCGAAAGCCGTATCTCGGACGCGGAAAGCGCACGAACCGATCTCGAATCCAAAATCTCCGATCTCGAAAAGAAGCTCATGGAGGAGCATGAGAAGGTTTTGATGGCGAGCCTTCGAACCCGGGAAGAGGAAGCCGTTTCCCAGAAGGTCGAAACCTCCATCAAGGAAATTCAGGACAAGCTTCGCCGCGAGAAACGCGAGCAGGAAATCGAGGAAGCGCGCCGCCGAGCGGAAACGCGCCTCTCCGAGATGGAACGCCGCCTCGGCGAAGAGCGCGAAACCTGGGTTTCCACGCTGAAGAACCAGCTGGGCCAGCGCGACCAGGTGACGCAGGAAATGGAAGGGCACTTCGCGGCCCGTCTGAAAGATCTGGAATACCGCTGGGCGCAGGAGAAAGCCGCGCTCGAGAACGCTCTTCGGGACCGCGAGAGCGAAGGCACGCGAATCCGCCAGGAAGCGGCACTGAAGGCCGAACAGGAGAAGGGGTTCTGGGAAGACCGGATCCGCTCCATCGCGACGGAGCGGGACAAATTTGAAAGGGAAATCGAGCGGCTCCGCGATAAGGTTGATCAGGAGAAATCGCAGCTCATTTCCGAACGCCAGATGCTTCGCGATCAGGTTCTGAAGCTCGAGAACGGACTGAAGCTCGTTGAGGAACAGGCGCGCAGCGAAAAAAATTCCGCCACGCGCGAAGCGGAAGCGACCATCAATCTCATCCGGTCCCAGACGGGATCGGAGAAGGAAATGCTGGACCGCCAGCTTTCGAATGTCACCGCTCAGCTGCAGATTCAGGCGCGCGAGCTGAACGAGAAAGCCTCTCAGTTCGCCGCCATCGAGCAGCAGCTCGTGTCGCAGCGCGCCCAAACCGCGCAGATTGAAGCGCGCCTCTCGGAGCGCGAACGCGCGCTGGATGACGCGCGCGATCAGATCTCTCATTTGAAGAAGTTCGAAGAGCTCCACCGCGAAAGCGCGGAACGGATGCGCGGGGCCGAAGCCCGTGTCCAGAGCCTGGAGACGCAGAGCGAGGAATGGCGCCGCCGTGCCGCGGAGGTCGAGCAGGATTCGAGCGTTAAGCGGATCCAGTTCGAGCATCAGCTTGAGGAAGTGCGCCGTGAACTGGGTCGCGCCCATGGCGTCGCCCAGGACGAAGCGTCGCGCGCCATCGCGCGCGTCGAAGCGGAATTTGCCGAGAAGAAGGTCCGGTACGAAACGGACATGGCTGCCCTGAATGAGCAGCTTACCCGGACGCGCATGACCGTCGCCGAAGAAGTGGCGCGGTCGCAGGGCCGCCTCGAAGCTGAATTCGGGGAGAAGCGAGCCCGCTTCGAATCTGAAATCTCATCCCTGAAAGACCAGTTGAGCCGGGAGCGGGCTTCCACCAGCGAAGAAGGCGTCAGGAATCAGGTTCGCCTCGAAGCCGATTTTGCTGAGAAGCGCATCCGTTATGAGCAGGAGATCGCGTCCCTCAACGATCAGCTCTCGCGCATGAAGGCGACCGGGCTGGAAGAATCGACCCGGCTGCAAATCCGACTGGAATCCGAAGTTTCCGATCGCCGCAGAAAATTTGAGGACGAACTGTCCGCGCTGCGGTCAGAACTGTCTGTTGAAAAGACAAGTCATCAGCAGTCCTTGATGCTTGAACGCTCAGGCGCCCAGGAAGATCTCTCCCGCGAGCGCGCGGCCGCCAAGGATCAGATCGAAAAGGTCAAACTGGAATATGAATCGCGCGCCCGGACCTTGCAGGCGCGTCTCGACTGGTATGACGCCAACGCGAACCGGGAGTACGAAGCCGCCCGTCAGAAGGTTCAGACTGAAATTGAAGCCGTGAACGCCCGTGTCCAGGCCGCCGAACATGCGATGGAAGAGATGAAGGCGGTGGATCTGCAGCGCGCTGATGCCCACGCCGAAACGCAGCGCTCACTGGAAGAGTCTCTTGCGGCGCGCCGGATTCTGGAAGAGCAGATCCAGGCGGACAAATCGAAATCTCGGGAAATTCAATTTGATCTTGAGGCCCGCATTCGCGAGCTCTCGAGCCGTGCCGCAGAGGAAAACGCGCGCGCGGAGAGCCTCCAGGAACGGATGGCTTCCCTCGAGCACGAAACCCGCCAGCGCGGTGAAATTATCACCGTCAACCAGCGGCTGCTTGAAGGCCGTGATCACCAAATTGAAGACATGAAGGCCCGACTGGATTCGCTCCATCAGCAGGTTGAAGACGAGCGGGCGCGCGCCAGAACGACCGAATCCCAGTTGGAACGCGCCAAGGAAACCCTGAAGTCCTATGGAGACGGCACCATGGACGGGCTTAGACAGGATCTTTCACGCCGGCTGGCCGAAATCGAAGACCTCCGCGTCGCCACCGAGCGGGCCACGAACGACCTCCAGGAAGCGGAGAAGCGCCAGGCAGCGGCGGAGGAGAAAGAGCGGGTCTATCGGCAGATTGTAGATGAACGCGAAGAAGCGCTCAGCGCGCTGAAGATCAGCTTCGGTGCCCTTGAACAGAAGCTTTTATCCAACGATTCCGAAATCGAGCGTCTCCGCGAAGAAGTTTCCCGCCGTCAGGCTGGCGTCGAGAGCGCTATTGCCGAGAGCGGTGTCGAGGCGCAGCGCGTCTCCCGCCAGCTGACCGAGGAGCGCGACCGCCTGATCCGTCAGCACAGCGAGGACATGGAACGCCTTTCCCAGCGCCACGCTGACGAAGTTGAGACCGCAGTCCGGAAGGTCCAGATTGAGGCCATCGAAAAGGCGCGGGCCGCCGCGATCGAGGAGATGAGCGCGCGTCACGCTGACGCCCTTTCCCGCGTTCGCAACGAAGCCAGAGAGGAATTGATGGCGCAGCACGCGCAGGAACTCGAACGTCTCCGCATGGAGCGGCCGGCCATGCCGGACATGACCGCCGTTGAGAACGACGTGCGGTCACGCCTCGAGACAGAATTCATTGAACGCCTTCGGGAAATGGAAACGAAGGCCAGCGACGCCAGGGAGCTTTCAAAGAAAGATATCGAGAAGCTGAAATGGGAAGCCGACAGCGCGCGAGAGGAACTTCGCCGGGCCCGGGAATCGAAAGGGAAAGTCGAGCGCGAGGCGAACGAGCTTCTCCGGCAGGCGGAGTCTCATTTCAAGAAGGAACTCGAAAAGGCCCGCTCTGAAATGGGATCGGCTCCCGTCGTCGAGAACGAGGCCGGAATCTTCACGCGCATCGGGCGGTTCCTGGACTCTCCGGTCATCGAGATCGGCGGCAAGAAAAAGCCCATGGAAGAAAAGCCCGCCGACGAGCAGCCCAAGTGATTCGAGTGACGCGGCTGAACGGATTTCCATTCATGATGAACGCCGAGCTTATCGAGCAGATTGAATCGACGCCTGACACCGTGATCACCCTCACCACGGGGAACAACATTATCGTGAAGGAAAGCGTGGATGAAGTCGAGAGCCTGGTGGTCGCCTACCGCGCCAAAATTTTGAACGACAAGTCGGAGCGGCGCACGTCCGCGAAAATTCGGGAGTAACCAAGCCCCATGGATATCGGAACAATCGGCGGAATATTAATCGGCGGGTTGATGGTCTTCATGGCCGTCTTCCATTCCGAAGGTATCAAGGGGTTCGCGCCCTTCCTGAACGCGGAAGCGTTCCTCGTCGTGATGGGCGGAACGTTCTGTGCCATCCTCGTCAACTATCCCATTTCGCAGGTCCTCGGTCTTTTCCGCGTCATGAAGAAGGTCATGAGCAGCAACACGATCGACACGCAGGACATCGTGTCGACGTTCGTGAAATTCGCGAAGAAAGCGCGCACGGACGGATTTCTCGCCCTGCAGGAAGACGTGAAGGCGACCAAGGACGACTTTCTGAAGCGTGGCGTCCAGCTCGTGATCGACGGCGCCGACAAGGAATTCATCCAGAGCATGATGGAGACTGAGCTCGGTTTCATCCGCGAGCGCCACAAGGTCGGCCAGGAAATTTTCAACTCGCTGGGAACCTACTCGCCGGCCTTCGGCATCATCGGAACCATCCTGGGCATGATCCTGATGATGAACACGCTCGACGACGTCACCCAGGTTCCGCGCCGCATGGCGTTGTGCCTGTCCGCGGCGTTCTTCGGCTTGGCCTCCGGCTACCTAATTTTTCTGCCGATGGCGGGAAAGCTCCGCCGCCGCTCGGAAGAAGAGCTTTTGATCAAGGAAATCGTCATTCGCGGCGTCCTGCTGCTCCAGACCGGCGCAGCGCCCAGCTTGATCGAATCGAACCTCAAGGCTTACCTGGATCCGACAACGCGCAGCCTCATCCGGTCCAGCGCCGAGGCCGCCTGACGTGCCGCTGAAGCCTCCCCGCGGTTTCATCGACGAGAATGACCCGCGCGTCACTCTGATCGGACATCCGGCGCCGGCGTGGATGGTCAACTATGCTGACCTCATGACGGAACTCGTCTGCCTTTTCGTGATCATGTACGGGCTGTCCGGAACGCTCTCGAAGCCCATGCAGGAAGCGAAAAAAGAAGTCGA
The DNA here is from genome assembly GCA_043732015.1 of Elusimicrobiota bacterium. Classification (GTDB taxonomy): domain Bacteria; phylum Elusimicrobiota; class Elusimicrobia; order F11; family F11; genus JBBRXR01. The sequence continues at coordinate 4,672 of JAYTIE010000155.1, forward strand.
ACAGCAGATAGAGAAGAAGGACATGGTGGGCAACGTCATGATCACCAACGAGGGTCTGGTCATCACGTTGCAGGAACAGGGCAAGAACGTCTTTTTTGAAAGTGGATCGGCTGAGTTGACCGATGTCATGGCCAGTACCCTCGATCAGCTCCTCCCGACCTTCCAGAAGCTGTCCGAGAAGAAGCACGACCTGATCGTAGAAGGTCACACCGACGATATCCCGATGAAGTCGGACCAGTACGACTCCAACTGGGAGCTGTCCACAGCCCGGGCGACCAATGTCGTTCGCTATCTTCTGTCCAAGGGCTATGCCAAGGACCGCGTCGCAGCCGTTGGGTACGGTGAAAACAAGAACATCCCGCGCACCAAGGACGAGGACCTCGTCGCCTGGCGCGCCAAAAACCGGCGGGTGGTTTTCCTTTTCAAGAACCCCGAGAAGTCGCCGCTCCCGCCGTCGAATGCTCCTGCGAAGCCCTGACTGCTTTTTTGAACGTAAACACTCCCGCCTTCTTGTCCACTGAAACGCGAACCGCGTCCCCGTCGGTAATTTCTCCCTTCAGCAGTTTCAACGCCAGCGCATCCTGAATCTCCCGCTGTATCATGCGGCGCAGCGGCCGGGCTCCGAAGTCGGGATCGAATCCCTCATCGGCGATCTTTTCGATGGCTGGTTCATCTACCTTCAGCATGATCTTACGCGCCGAGAGCTTGGCTGAGAGTTCGTTCAGCTGCAGTTGAACGATCTTCCGTATGTCTTCCCGCTCGAGGCGGTTGAAAACGACGATTTCGTCGATCCGGTTGATCAACTCCGGGCGGAACTGACGGCGGAGCTCGTCGAGAACCGTCTTCTTCAGAGCGGCCGGCTTCAGTGACGTGTCCTGGAAGTGCGCGCTGCCGATGTTGGATGTCAGGATGATGGCCGCGTTCTTGAAGTTTACGACGCGTCCCTGCCCATCCGTCAGCCGACCGTCCTCAAGGATCTGAAGGAGAACGTTGAACACATCGTGGTGCGCCTTCTCGATTTCATCGAAGAGAACGACAGCATACGGTCGCCGCCGGATCTTCTCGGTCAGCTGGCCGCCCTCCTCATATCCGACATAGCCGGGGGGCGCGCCGATCAGACGGCTGACCGAATGTTTCTCCATGTACTCGGACATGTCGATCCGGATAAGCGCGTTCTCGTCGTCGAACATGAACTTGGCGAGGCTTTTCGCGAGATGCGTCTTGCCCACGCCGGTCGGCCCCAGGAAAATAAAGGATCCCACCGGGCGGTTGGGGTCCGATAGGCCTGAACGCGAACGGCGAACGGCGTTGGCGATGAGCCCCACAGCCTCGTCCTGCCCAACGATCCTTTCCTTCAGGCGATCCTCCATGTGAATGAGTTTGTCGAGTTCGCCCTGCATGAGTTTGGAGACCGGGATACCGGTCCATTTGGAGACCACTTCCGCGATGTCTTCCTCGTCGACTTCTTCCTTCAGCATTTTGTGGCCCGCAGCCTGGACGGCATGGAGCTTTGCCTGCGCCGCGGTAAGCGCAGCTTCCAGTGTGCGCAGCGTGCCGTAACGGATCTCGGCCACCTTGTCCAGGTGTCCTTCTTTCTCAAGCCGCTCCGCCGATGTCTTGGCGGTTTCAATTTCTTCCTTCGTCTTCCGGATGCGATCGATGATGTCCTTCTCCGCGGACCAGCGCGCTTTCATTTGCGTGCTCTTGTCCCGGAGGCCGGAGAGTTCCTCGTTCAGCTTCTCGAGACGCTCCTGGGAGGCGGCGTCCTTTTCCTTCTTGAGCGCCTGTTTCTCGATCTCAAGCTGGGTGATGCGACGGTCCTGCTCGTCGATCTCTGTGGGAAGGCTGTCGATTTCGATCCGGAGTTTTGAGGTGGCTTCGTCGATCAGGTCGATCGCCTTGTCCGGAAGAAAACGCTCGGTGATGTAGCGATCCGACAATGTCGCGGCGGCGACAATGGCGGTGTCCTTGATTCGAACACCGTGGAAAACCTCGTATCGCTCCTTGAGACCACGAAGGATGGCAATGGTGTCCTCGACGGATGGTTCTCCGACGAAGATGGGCTGGAAGCGGCGCTCCAGAGCCTTGTCTTTCTCGATGTACTTCCGGTACTCGTCCAGCGTCGTTGCACCGATGCAGCGGAGTTGCCCCCGCGCCAGCGCGGGCTTGAGCATATTGGAAGCGTCCATGGATCCTTCGGACGCGCCGGCGCCGACAAGCGTGTGAAGCTCATCGATAAAAAGAATGACCTCGCCGGCCCGCGCTTCGATTTCCTTCAGAACGGCTTTCAGCCGGTCCTCGAATTCTCCCCGGTACTTGGCGCCCGCAATGAGCGAGCCGAGGTCGAGCGAGAACAGGCGCTTGTTGCGAAGCGTCGAAGGAACGTCGCCGTTGGCGATGCGGCGCGCGAGCCCCTCGATGATTGCGGTCTTTCCCGTTCCGGGATCTCCGATCATGACTGGATTGTTCTTCGTGCGGCGGGAAAGAACCTGGATGGCGCGGCGGATCTCGCTGTCGCGGCCGATCACCGGGTCCAGCTTCCCTTGGCGGGCGAGCTCGGTGAGATCCTTCCCGTATTTTTCGAGCGCCTGATATTTATCTTCCGGATTCTGGTCCGTGACCCGCTGGGAGCCGCGGATTTCTTTCAGGGCGGTGAGCAGGGCGTCCCGTTTAACGCCGGCGCTTTTCAGGAGCGTGGACACTCTTGAGTCGGAATCTTTCAGCGCAGCAAGAAGGAGATGCTCCGTGCTGATGTACTCGTCCTTCAGTGCTTCCGCTTCCGTGCTGGCGTTCTCCAGCAGCGTGTTGAGGCGCCGCGTCATGTATTCGTTCGCGGCGTCGCCTTTCACCACTGGCTTGCTGTCGATAAGGGATGCAATACCCGACTTGAGCGATTCGGCATTCGCGCCGGACTTCGTGAGAAGCACGGACGGCACTCCTTCTTTCTCCGAAAGGAGTGCGCTCAGCAAATGTTCGACGTCGATTCCCTGATTAAATTTTTGGCGCGCTTCTGAGGCGGCCGTCTGAACGGCTTCCTGCGCCTTGGTGGTTAACTTCTCAAAGCGAAACATGGGCAACCTCCAAATGAACGTTCTCTAACTCCGCGCGCTACTGTAGTGTCTGGCCACGAGGCGGGCGCCAACCGTGCGAGCCGCATGATGGCACTCTCGTTTAGTGAGCGCTAGTATTATACGCCGCTAGTGCTGGGAAGTTCCCTGTGGTCTTTAAAATAATTGATAATCATTGAAATGGAGAACGAATGCGGATTCTGATCAGCGGGGCTACAGGACTGATTGGCAGAAACCTGTCGCTATTTCTCAGGGAAAAATTAGAGACAGGTGAGCCATTGGGGCGCGGGATGGACTCCGCCGCTGACGTGGCCTGGGACCCGGAATCGGGCCGTGTTGTCTCCGGATCGCTCGAGGGATTCGATGCGGTCGTTCACCTCGCGGCGGAGAGCATTGCCAATGGCCGATGGACGGAAGAAAAAAAGCGGCTGATTGTTGAAAGCCGCTCGTTGGTCACACGACGCCTGAGTGAATTGCTGGCGGGCCTCGCGACTCCGCCCCGCATTCTGGTATCGGCGTCGGCGGTTGGCTTTTATGGGAGTCGTGGCGATGAAATTCTCGATGAGAATTCCACGCCGGGATCCGGTTTCCTCGCTGAGGTCTGCCGCGAATGGGAAGCGGCGACGGCGCCGGCTGGCGCGGCGGGAATCCGCGTGAGCCACGTCCGCTTTGGCGTGGTTCTTGATTCGTCCGGTGGAATGCTGAAGAAGCTCCGGCGTCCGTTTTCTCTCGGGTTGGGTGGCGTGATCGGAACGGGACAGCAGTGGATGAGTTGGGTAACCGCGGCCGACGCGGCCGCGGCGATTTACCACGTGATGCGGACGCCTGAGTTAAGCGGGGCGGTAAACGTAACGTCGCCAAACGCAGTGACGAACGCGGAATTCACGGCCACGCTGGCTCGCATTCTCAGGCGACCTGCCCTTTTTCGCCTGCCGGCTCCCATCGCACGCGCGGCTTTCGGTGAAATGGCGAATGAACTGCTGCTCGCCAGCACGCGCGTGCTGCCGGAGGCCCTTCTGTCGACGGGCTTCCGCTTCGGCTTCGCCGAACTGGTGCCCGCGCTGAAATCCCTGCTTTAGTTGTTGTTGGTGATCACGACGACGCCGCAACCGCTTCGTCCGCCCGCGTTGCCGGTGGGCTGACCAAAGTCGTCCGCTTTTTCATGAACGATGAGCGCGCGTCCTGCCACTGAGGGGGGCGTTCCCGCCAGTGTCAGTCCCGGAATCACGACATCCACTTTGGCAACGCCATCGGCGCCCGCCTTCAGGTTGCCCATGTCACCGGCATGCGCCTTCATGGATCCGTCCTTCAGGACGTTTCCGTGCGGATGCCCGCCGGGATTGAAATGACTTCCGGCGGCCTTCCCCTCGTCGTCACAGACGCCAAATTCATGAACGTGAAATCCGTGATCGCCCGGCGTCAGTCCCGAGATCTGTCCGGAGACGGCGAGACCCCTATCCGTATCACTCAGCTTGATGTCGCCGGAAACCTTGGACGCGGCGGAAGTGGGGGCCACCTTGGCGGTGCCGGAAGCGGCGTAGGTTGAGCCGCAGGCGGCGAAAAGGACGGTTGCGGAAAGCAATGTGAAGCGATTCATTGTTCCTCCTGTTAGGATTAAAGTTCGTCAGTTTAGGATACGTAATCAAGAAGGCATCGTTCGCGGTTCTCCAAGAATGAGATACAATTCGCCGTCGGGAAAGGTAGAAAGCCGACCAAGGAGCCTGGACAATGAAACCCCGTTTTCTCACTCTAACCGCGCTTGTGTTGACCGCCGCGCTCTCGCGGATCATTCCGCATCCATGGAACGTCACGCCGGTCGCCGCCATGGCGCTTTTCGCTGGAGCAAACTTTTCACGCCGTCGCGACGCCTATGCCGTTCCTCTTATTGCGATGGCGCTCAGCAACCTGATCCTTGGCAGTTTCTACGACACGGTTCTCTTCGTGTTTGCGGGTTTTGCCCTGACGGTTTACATCGGAACCCTGATTCGCGGCCGCCGCGACGCCTTGTCGATTGTCGGCGCTTCGCTGCTTAGCTCGGTTCTGTTCTTCATCGTGACGAACGCGGGACACTGGCTCGTGAGCGGCATGTATCCCATGAACGCGGGCGGCCTGTTTGCCTGCTTCTCCGCCGCAGTTCCGTTCTTCCGGAATTCCGTCGCCGGGGATCTGGCTTTCAGCGCCGTGTTGTTCGGCGGGTTCGCCGCGATGGAGCGCCGCTTCCCGGTTCTTCGCGATCCGCAGCTTTCAGCGCCGCTGACGCTGTTGCCTCAGTAGCCACGGCCGTTCTTACACAGAAAAGCCCCGGTTCAGCTGAGCTGAACCGGGGCTTTTTTATTTCTCTAGAACGCGTATCCGAGCCCGATGTTGAATCGGTTCACGCCCGTGACGGCTGTGTTCCGGAAGTCCTGATAATCGATCTTCACGGTGACCTGCGGATGCGGCATGTAGGTCAGGCCATAGGTGTATTCCGTCCGGTCGTTCGCGGGATTGATGGTGTATCCGCCAGGAACGGATTCCTGGGTGTCGATGCGCTCCCACCGGACGAACGGGGCCAGCTTCCCGCTGCTTCCGAAGAGCGGCGAGAGATCGTACGCCGCTTCCAGATAACCGCCGAAGAACTCGCTGGGGATGCTCGTCGGGCCGATCAGTCCGTTTGCTGCGTTCAGTTGTTCCGTGTCATTGATCCATCCCTTCGTGTAAAGGCCTTTCAGCTCGAGGCCGGATTTCCGGAAAGTGCCATGCGCGTCAATGATCGCCACTGTTCCGTCGATTGCCGATCCGAACTGGGAAATTCCCTGACCGGAATTGCCGCGATAGCCGGAAAATCCGAGAAGCGTTCCAGGTATGCCTGTGTAATCCAGCCGCGCCGCGATGGCTGGATCTTCGGTGATGGAGCGCGCGCCGCGGGAGCGGCCGTTGCGAATGGGTGTCAGCGCGTTGAAGCCGGTGACGCCGTTGCCCGTCGCGTTGTCCCGCACGCCCTGAAGACCCGCCATCAGGTAGGCGCGGTATTCAAAGTTGCT
>JAYTIE010000156.1:0-1480 GCA_043732015.1 Elusimicrobiota bacterium
GTCCGGCAGCTTTCCCTGGCTGGCGCGTTTCAAGAACTCAACCCGCTTGGGTTTTGGCAGCTCTTTCACTTCCAGAATCGCTCCAAACCGGTCCTCGAAATCTTCGCCGACCTCGTAGCCGCCGTAGGGCTCTTTCGCTTCGTTCATCGTGGCGATGATCTGGAACCCCTTGCCTCTCTTGATCCGCTCGCCGCTGGGGAGCTGGATTTCCGGCGATTGCATCAGGTCATTAAGAATGGCGCGGGTGCCGGGCCGGGTCTTGGTGATCTCATCGATGATGACGATCCGGCCGTTCTTGTAAGCCTCCACGATCTGGCTGTGCTCCCATACGGTCAGGCCCTGGGCCAGGCCCCGCCAGGCGACGAAGTCCTGCCCTTCCGTCTCTTCGGAAAGAGAAATCACGAGCGGCTCTTCTCCCATCAACTCGCCATAGGCCAGCGCCAGCCAGTCCTTTCCGACGCCGGCTTCGCCCACCAGGAGGACATGTTCGTCCAGCGCCCTCATCCTCGCCATCTTCTCGATGAGGCGGTCGTTTTGTTCGATGCCGGAGAAATAGCGGCTCTTCACCGTCGGATCCGAACGCTTCCAGGAAATTTTACCGATCGTGGCGGTCTGGTTGTCGGAAGACAGCCCGATCGTTGGAGCCGGGGCCGGACCTGTCTCCGGTCCGAACTTGCTTTCCCATCTCGTCCGGAACGCCTTCTGGATTTGGTGATCCACCGCGCCTTCGACGCCGCCGGTCATCGCAAGGATGTCCACCCAGCTTTCTTTCCGGTTCTCTCGCTTGTAGCGCACCATTTTTTCCAGAGCGCGCGGGCTGATGGCGCGGGCTTTGTTTTCCTTCGCCAGCTTCCGTGAGTTGGCGGCGATATCCACCAGCTCCTTGATCTCCTTCCTTGTTTGCGCGCTGGGCGCCCGGCCCTTCTCCGCCCAGATCTTCTCGAGCCAGGCCGCTTCTTCATCCGGCGGCATGTAGCCGACTTCCACCGTGTACATGCGGTCCATGAAGTCGGCCATGAGGTCGTTGACTTCCACGCGTCCACCGGGCGGGTTCATGGTCATGATCAGGCTGAACCCGTCAGCCGCTTTGATGCGGTCGGTGAAGACCCGCTTTCCGTCGGGGAAAGTGATCCACGTTTTCTTCGGGAGGATCAGTTCCTTGTACTGGAGAACGTGGTTGAGGATGGCGAGAACACCGGGCGAGGCGCGGTTGATTTCGTCGGCGATGAAGGGGCGGCCGTTGAGGAGGGCGAGGGCCAGAGGCGAGAGTTCCGTGTCGGTGGAGATCTGCCCCTTGTCGGAAACGGTCTTCGGCCAGGCGGTCAGGTCCCGGGCCGTGGTTCCTTCATGGATGGACATGTGCTCGACGTTTTTGCGAAGAAGCCGGAACACCGCTTTGGCCAGCCAGCTCTTCCCGGTGCCGACCGGGCCGATGAGCAGAATGTTTCTGTTGAGCGAGATTCCGCGGAGAATCTGGTGG
>JAYTIE010000157.1:0-4123 GCA_043732015.1 Elusimicrobiota bacterium
GTCCACGTTCTCGGCCACGGGCAAGGCGCTGGACCTGGTCGCACCGGGCGAAGACATTTTCGGAACCGTTCCGTCGACGGTGGCGGTCACGGGCGCCAACCAGGAAGACGGAACGTCGTTCTCCTCGCCGTACGTCGCGGGTGTCGCGGCGCTGATCCGTTCGGTCCGTCCGACGCTGGCGTGGAGCCAGGTGGTTCAGTACATCGATTTCACGGCCACGGACCTCGGCTCATCCGGTTTCGACAACAGCTTCGGCTTTGGCCGGGTGAATGCGGGCGCCGCCGTCACCGCCGCCCAGAACGGAACCATCTTCGTAAACAACCCGGCGTCGCCCGGTGAGACCTTCTCCTATCCGAACCCCTTCCATCCGGGCAATGGCCAGGTGGCCACGATCTCGCTGCCCGCGGCGCTCGGCGCGAGCGGGATTGAAATCGACATCATGAACACGGCGGGAGAAAAGATCCGCACGCTCACCGGCACCAACGCGTGGGACGGAACAAACGATGACGGTTCCATCGCCGCCTCCGGGCTCTATTATTACGTGGCAAAAACTTCCGCCGGCGATGCGAAAGGAAAACTGACCCTCATCAAATGAGACGTCCCCTCTCCCTCGCCATCTCCGCCCTGCTGATCGCAGGGCCTGCGCTCGCCGGCGGCGCCGGCTCGACCGGCGCGTCGTTCCTGAAGGTTCCCGTCAACGGGCGCGCCGTGGGCATGGCGGGCGCGTTCACCGCCGCGACCGCGGATCTCACCACGATGGAATACAACCCGGCAGGCCTGGCCGGTCTCCGCCGCGGCGACTTCGCGCTCACCTACATCGACTACATCGAGAACACCTCTTTCCAGTCCGCCGGATTCGCCACGCCCATCGGGCACGCGCCCGACGCGCCGACCGACGACGAAACCTATGAGCGGCTCCGGCCTGTCGTTGGTTTCCAGTTCCGCCAGTTCGCGGCGAAGGATGATGCCCGCACCGAGCTCGGCGTGAAAACGGGAGACATCACCATCCGCGATCAACTCTTTCATGCCGACGCCGCCATTCCTCTCACGAGCCAGATTTCGGTGGGCGGCGGCTTCAAATACATCTCGCGTCATCTGGACATCGAGAGCGCCAACGGATACGCGTTCGATACCGGCGCCACCTGGCGCGGCCCGTCTAAGCTGACCGCCGGCGTCTCCATCCTGAACATCGGTTCGGCCATGGGATTCATCGACAAGAAAGACCCGGCGCCCACCCTGGTTCGTTTCGGCGCGGCGCGCCCGTTCGGCGCCGTGCTCGTGGCGCTGGACGCCACGCAGGGACGGGACAAGGTGACCCGTCTGGCCGGCGGCGCGGAATGGTCCGTCGGACGGTTCGTCAAACTTCGGGGTGGCGCGTTCCAGCAGACCAGTGACCTCGGATTTTCCGCCGGACTCGGCGTGTTTCTGCCCGGGCCGCTCAAAACCACGCCGATTGCGCGCCGTCGCGGCGCTCCGGCTCCGGCCGCGGCCACCACCAGTAATACAGAAGACATGGTTTTCAACGAGAAACGCGCCGCGGACCTTCTGGACCGCCTGAACGCGCTCTCGATCGATCTCACCGAACGCTTCGAGCGCTCCGGCCTGCAAGCCCACGACTATCCGCTCGCCGTGCTTCCCGCGGCAGGCGCCGGCGGACACGTCGGCAGCGCGCTGGGCGACCTCTTGAGCCAGCAGATGCAGCAGGCGTTTCCCACCGTCGATGGCGCCCGCGTGGAAGCCGCGATGAAAGACCTCGGCCTTCCTGAATCGATGGATGACGATCAGGCCGCGCGCCTCGGACGCATGCTGGGCGTCCGCGCCGTCGTGATTCAGCAGCTCACCGGCAGCCGTGACAATTACAGCCTTCACGATCGCATCGTTCTCGTTGATACCGGCAACGCGGTCTCGGCCGCATCCACCTCGCTTCCCTCGGACGTGTTCCGCGGCGGGCGAAAGACGCTGTCACCCGTCGCTCAACCGTCGACGACCGCCGTTTCCAACCGAAACACCGACCGGGTGGACTGGGGCCTGGACTACGGATTGACCAGCCGCGCCGACTTCGGCCTCACGCACACGATCACCCTCCGCATCCTCTACTAACCCCCCTTTTTGATAAGGTTCCCGCCCCATGCTTCTCCTCCAGATCATTGCCGCCACCCTTATCGTCGGACTCGTTTCCCTGACGGGCGTTGTCCTTTTGGTCCGGCGCAACGATCTCCAGAAGATGACAATCTATCTCATCAGCCTGGCGTCGGGGTCGCTTCTGGGCGGCGCGTTTTCCCACCTGATTCCGGAATCGCTCGAGATGAAAGGGCAGGCCGCTCTTCCGCTGATCGGCGCGGGCGTGTTCATCTTCTTCGTGCTGGAAAAGTTCCTGATCTGGCGTCATTGCCACACACACCAGGAACACGAACATTTTGAACGCGCCACCGCGGCGCGCATGGTCATCCTGGGCGACGCGGCGCACAATTTCCTGGACGGCGCCATCATCGCGACGTCTTTTTCGGCCGGCGTGCCGGTCGGAATCTCCACGACCGTCGCAATCATCCTGCATGAGATCCCGCAGGAGCTGGGAGACTTCGCGATCCTTCTGCACGGCGGATTCCCTGTCAAGAAAGCGCTGCTGCTGAACGTGGGAAGCGCCCTGTTCTCCGTGGCGGGCGCCATCATCACCTACTTCTTCCTGGACTTCGCCCCCGCCGCGAACAGCTTCCTCCTGCCGATCACGGCCGGCGGATTTCTCTACGTGGCGCTGGCCGATCTGATCCCGCAGCTGCACGAGAAAAGCACGCTGTCGCAGGCGGCGATCCAGATCTTCCTCGTGGCCACCGGATTTCTGTCGATCTCTATCCTGGGGCATCACTAACCGAAATCAACATCCCCAATCCAGATGTCATTCCCGCGAAGGCGGGACTCAAGGCAGGTGGGCTCGAAGGCACGAGACGCTAAGGGGGCCGATCCGCCCTTATTCGAGGCTTTAGCCCTTCAAAGCTCTCCGTGAGTTAAAAGGTTTGTGGTCTAGATTCCCGCCTTCGCGGGAATGACACAGAGAGACCCTCGACTCTTTGCTAAGATTCCGACGGAAAATCACCCATGTCCTATCTCGTTCTCGCCCGAAAATACCGCCCGCAGTCCTTTGAAGACGTCGTCGGCCAGACGCCCGTCTCCCGGACGCTGTCCAACGCGATCGAAACCAACCGCGTCGCGCACGGCTACATCTTTTCCGGCCCCCGCGGCGTCGGAAAGACGACCACGGCCCGCATCCTGGCCAAGTGCCTGAACTGCGAGAAGGGCCCCAGCACGACGCCCTGCGACAAATGTGATTCCTGCATTTCCATCAGCCAGGCGTCTTCGACCGGCGACGTTCTTGAAATCGACGGCGCGTCCAACCGCGGCATCGACCAGATCCGGGAGCTGCGCGAGAACGCCAAATACGCGCCGGCCCGCAGTCGCTACCGCATCTACATCATCGACGAAGCCCATCAGATTTCCAAGGACGCCTTCGGCGCCCTGCTGAAAACGCTCGAGGAGCCGCCGCCCCACGTCGTGTTCATGATGGCCACGACCGAAGTTCAGAAGATCCCGGCGCCGATCCTCTCGCGCTGCCAGCGGTTCTCGCTCCGTCCCATTTCCGCCGAACTTGTTTTCAAACACCTGAAAGAAATCTGCAGGAAAGAGAAAGTGAAAGTGGACGATGCCGCGCTGGCGGATATTGTCCGCTTCGTGGAAGGCTCCCTACGGGACGCGCTCTCGCTCCTCGATCAGGCGCTCGTGTTTGCGCCCGATGGCATCACCGCCGTTACGGTCCGGGAACTGCTCGGGCTTCTCCCGCTGGAGATGATCCGAAACTTCGCCGGCACCATTCGCCAGGGCGATCCGGCGGCCGTTCTGAAAGCCGTCGACGAAGCGGTTCGGGGCGGCGTCGACCTGACGCAGCTCGCGAAAGATCTCCAGAACCACTACCACAACCTTCTGCTTGCGAAAGCGGGCGTGGAAGATGCGTTCAAGGTGGAAGATGAAGAGGCCCGCAAACAGGCGGCCGATTTCGACTATGCCACCCTGGAACGCAACATCCGCGTGATCTCGCGCCTCCTGGATGAAATGCGCAACTCCGAAACGCCGC
>JAYTIE010000158.1:0-4114 GCA_043732015.1 Elusimicrobiota bacterium
TGTCCCCGGCAGGATTCGAACCTGCGACCCTCGACTTAGAAGGTCGATGCTCTTCCAGCTGAGCTACGGGGACGAAAATCGGTGGAGCTAGCCTAACAAATGTTCGCCTCAGCGCCCGGCGGGGCGGCCGTACAACTGGCGCCACAGCGACGGGACTTTATTAAACGCACGCCCCCGGTGGCTGATCCGGTTTTTCGTGGCGGCGGACATCTGCGCGAATGTTTTCTTGAGCGCGGGAACCAGGAAGATGGGGTCGTAACCAAAACCGTTCGTTCCTGTAACGGAGTCCGCGATCCGGCCGGCGATCCGGCCTTCCACATACGCCGCCTTTCCATCGGGACGAACCAGCGCGGCGATGCAGCGAAACGTGGCGGAACGCTTAGAACCGGAAATTTTATTCAGAAGCCGGAGCGCCTTCTCATTGTTGTCCTGAAAAGTGCACCCCGGGCCGGCGAAGCGCGCCGAGTAGACACCGGGCCGGCCGCGGAGCGCATCGATAAAAAGACCCGTGTCGTCGGCGAGCGCTGGCAATCCCGTTCTCTTCGCGACTTCCCGCGCTTTCTTCAACGCGTTGCCTTCGATGGTGGTCCGGTTCTCAACAACGGGCCGGGCGGGCGGAAAATCAGCGAGCGTCAGAACGGCAAGATTGAGGCCCGCGGATTTCAGGATGGCTCGTATCTCTTCAACCTTGTGGCGGTTGTTGGTGGCCAGAACCAGCGCGGAGGGCGCGGGCCGCGATCCGGACCGGCTCAACGGAATTTCCCCAACGCTTTCTTCTGGGCCACGACGATCTTGCGAATCGCGCGACGGCCGGCGTCCAGGAGTCGGTTCATTTCCACCGTTGAGAAAGGTTCCCCTTCCGCGGTTCCCTGAATTTCAACGAAGCGGCCCGACCCGGTCATCACAATGTTCACGTCGGCCTGCGCATCCTTGTCTTCTTCGTAACACATGTCCACCACCGTGCGGCCGGCGCAAAGACCGACCGAGACCGCCGCGACATTATCTCGAAGAGGATTTTCGGAAATGGCACCGCTCTTCAGCAGGCCCCGAATGGCCTGGGCAAGCGCCACGTAACCGCCGTTCACGGACGCCGTCCGGGTTCCGCCGTCGGCGCGAAGGACGTCGCAATCAATGGTGATGGTCCGGGGCCCGAGTTTGGAAAGGTCCACCGCGGCGCGGAGCGAGCGGCCGACCAGACGGGAAATTTCCTGAACCCGGCCGCCGCTCGTGACGCGGCTTCGGGAACTCCGGTGCGCGCCGGCTCTCGGAAGCATTGCGTATTCTCCGGTCACCCACCCGGTTCCTTTCTTTTCGGCATGCGGCGGCACGGTGTCTTCCACACTGGCCACACAGAGAACTGTCGTGTTTCCCATGGACACGAGACACGAGCCTTCAGCGTGGGAGGCGAACGATTTTCGGATTGAAAAGGGACGGAGAGCGAGGGGGTTTTTGGACATGCGCGCAGTATATCAGTGCAGGCCCGACGGCAAAACCGCGCGGTTCAGAGAAGAGGCGTGACTGGTTAAGCGGTGACTTTCCGCTTGGGAGGAGAAAGCCGGACGCGAACGGGTAGGATCACGACTTCGAGGCCCCGGAAAAGAAGCTTCCGCTGGAGAGCGAACGCGGTCTGATTGTGAAGGAGGCGGTTCCACATGGTCTCTTTTTCGAACACGAGCTGACCGGTGAAGAACGTGACCTTCGGCCACGACTTGGCGATTTCCTCGCAAACAGTCTCGAGTCCTTCGGTGACGTCCGTTTCCATCATCATGTGCGATTCCGCGTAGAAGCCCAGCCGGTTTGCTAGCTCAACATAACGCGCGAGGTCGTCGAGGATGGACTTCTTGTAGCCCTCAATGTCCTCGACGCTCTTGAAGCGGTCACTGTCCAGAACGCCGACGGAAACGAAAACAAAATTCTTGTAGTGGCCGGGGAAAGATTTGTGAATGGCCAGAAACGAGTGAATGCCCATGCCGTTGTAGCCGTTCACGAGCAGGACGGCCGCTGGCTGATGCGGGGCCTTGTGGTGTTCCTTCGCCGCCGTCGGCAAAGGAAGCGCGCTCAGAATCTCATCGAGATGTTTCAGCGCCCGGGCCGTCTGGCCGTAGTGCTTGTGAACCCAGAAACAGAACGCGATCAGGCTTCCGGTGATGACAACCGTGACCCAGCCCCCTTCCTCGAACTTGATGATGCCGGTCACGATGAGAATCCCGGTGGTCAGAACGAAGCCGGAGAAGTTGACCAGAATCTTACGGACCCATTTCGATCCGCGGGCCGAATACCAGTGCTTCACCATGCCCCACTGCGCGAGCGAAAAAGTCAGGAACACGTTGATGCTGTACATGACGACAAGGATCCGGACCGACGCGCGCGTATAGAGGACCAACGCCAGGGCCGCGACGCCTATAACGAGGATGCCGTCCTTGATGACCAGCCTGTCGCTGAGATTCTTGAAGCGGCGGGGAAGCCAGTTGTCGGTCGCCATGCTCGCCATCGTGCGCGGACCCGCGAGAAATCCCGTCTGCGCGGCCACGAGCAGCAGCGCACCTTCCGACAACATCGAAATAAGGAAAAACGCATGCCCCATCGGCCATCCGTCGGCGATCCCATGGAAGAACGTCGCGTTCAACGTCTGGCCAGCGGTGTGCTGCACATTGTTCAGGAGATAATTCACCAGGATGCCGCCGGCCGTGAAGGCGAGAGAGACGGACATGTAAAGCATCGTTCGCCGGCCTGTCGCGACGCGCGGCTCGCGAAGGATCTGAAGGCCGTTCGAGACCGCTTCGATTCCCGTGAACGTCCCGCCGCCGAGGCAGAAAGCGCGCATAAAAATGACGAGCATGGCGAACAGGCCGATGTCCTTGATGCCCTGGTGTGTTTCCACGGCCGTCTCGCTGAGCATGACCGGCAGCTGGGAGCCATGGGAGACGATTCCGTAAACGATGACGAACGTGTGCGTCAGCACGAAAGCGATGAAGATCGGCGTCAGGAATACAACCGACTCCTTGATGCCCCGCAGGTTCAGCGTGATCAACAGGAGGAGGACGATGACCGTTGCGGCGAGGCGGTACTGGGCAAGAGAAAGCGGGAGGAAGCTGAAGATGGCGTCCATGCTTGCGGCTACCGAGATGGCCACCGTGAGGATGTAGTCGACCAGAAGTGCGCAACCGGAAATGAGACCAGGAATCGGTCCAATGAGCTGGGTTCCCACAAGGTAACCACCGCCGCCCGCTGGGAACAGCTCGATTATCTGGGAATAGCTGGCCGACAGAAGAAAAACGGTCAGGGCGACGGCGATACCGAGGAAAATAGCCAGATGGGAGTAGTGACCAAGGGAGAGGAAGGCTTCTTCCGGGCCGTAGCAGGACGAGGACAGGCCGTCCGCGCCGAGGCCGATCCAGGCAAAGAAGGCGACCAGGGACATATTGTGGAAGACCTGAGGATCGAGAGGATCCTTTGCCTTACCAATGAATAGCTCTTTGAGCTTCGAGATCATTTGAATGGGGTCACTATCCGGGGAGATTTGGGAATGGATTGGCTTCGCAGATTATATCTCATTCTCCCAAGAAATCAGGAACGATCCTGCCTGTGACAAAATGGTGGCAAACAAGAGGCAATCCCGTGACATTATTTTTCTCATTGATTTTATGCGGTGGTCGTTCCATATATAAGAAGCACCTAACCCCCGCGGAGGCTGTTCAATGGAAGCTTTAAGGTCCAAGGTTCTCGCGATCGATGACGACGAAGCGATCCTCATGCTTTTCGACACGATCCTTCCCAAAGAAGGTTTTACCGTGGTCTCTA
Organism: Elusimicrobiota bacterium; assembly: GCA_043732015.1. Classification (GTDB taxonomy): domain Bacteria; phylum Elusimicrobiota; class Elusimicrobia; order F11; family F11; genus JBBRXR01. The sequence goes on from JAYTIE010000158.1 coordinate 3,802, forward strand.
CACCACGGGGCGGAACAGGGATTACCATGGCACACGACGAGAAACCGGACATCATTATCCTGGATCTTGGCCTTCCGGACATTCCGGGAATGGAAGTCTGCCGGGTCATGCGCCAGGACCCCTCCATTCGCCACATCCCGATTTTGATGTTGACCGCCCAGACCAACGTCCAGGACAAGGTAAAGGGCCTGGAACTGGGCGCTGATGACTATCTCGCAAAACCATTCGAACCCAAAGAGCTTGTCGCCCGCATCCGGGCCATCCTGCGGCGGACGATGCATGAAAACCCGACAGAAAAGATTCTGGAACGCGG
>JAYTIE010000159.1:0-10530 GCA_043732015.1 Elusimicrobiota bacterium
TGTTCGGCCTCCGCGTGAAAGGCGACAGCATGACGGGTGCCGCGATTCTGGACGGCGACGTCGTCCTCGTCCGGCCGCAGGCCACCGCGGATTCGGGCGACATCGTGGTCGCTATCCGCGAAGACGAAGCCACCGTGAAGCGCCTCTCGCGCCGCGACGGACAGATTTTTCTGATGCCCGAGAACCCGGCCTACAAGCCGATCCCCGCCGGAGAAGACTCCGGTTATGGAATCGTCGGGAAAGTCGTCGGGGTCATCCGGATTTTCTGAATTGTCATTGCGAGGAACGAAGCAATCTAATGATGAGATCGCCACGTCTCCCAGCTTCGCTGGGCTCCTCGCGATGACAGCACCGATTTCCTAATCCCTTCTCTCCACTCCTCGCTGGAGAGGGCAAAGTGAGTCCCCTCATGAGTGTTCACTCTCTCCAGACGGCCGCGCAGCTTCTTCATGCCATGGAACAAAGGCGGCAGCGCGCCGTGTTGCCCACCCGCATCCTTCCGTTCGACCGTGTTCAGGGCGGCGGGCTGGGGCGGGGTTCCTTCGTTGAACTGGCCGGCACGCGCTCCAGCGGGCGCTTCGCGCTCATGCTGGCCACGCTGGCCGCCGCCACTCAAGGAGGCGAGGGCGTGGCACTCGTCGATCTGGGCGATCATCTGGATCCGAAATCTGCGGAAAACGCGGGCGTGGATCTCCGGCGTCTTCTTTGGGTGCGCCCGCGGTCGGTGAAAGAATCCGTGATGTCCGCCGAGATGATCCTGGGCGCCGGGTTCACCGTGGTCGCGCTCGATCTCGGCAGCCGCCCCATTCCGCTGCACCGCGTTCCGCCGGCGGTGTGGGTGCGTCTCGCGCGCGCCGCCGAGGATCACAACGGAATCCTTTTGTTGATGAGCCCGACGCCCATCCGGCCGCCGTCCGTCACGGCGGTCATTACCGCGGATTCCGCGCGCGGCGTCTGGCAGGGAAAGAACGACGAGCCGCGACTCCTGTCCGGCATTGCCGCGCGTCTCACCGCCGTTCGCCGCAAAGGCGCGCATGAAATAGACACAGGCGGCCTCGCTCTCGGTGTCCGTGAAAGTCTCGGTTGGGCCGAAGGAGCGTGATTCCCATGAAAAACAAAAAAACCGCTGTGGATCTCCTCAGCGTCTGCGCGCAGGTGTTCCTGTTCTCGTTGTCCACCAACACGGGCGAACACCCGGATTACGACGGCCCTCTCCGCTGTTCGGCGGAGGACTGTGAGTAAGTTGCCATGCCCCGTCTGGCCTGTCTTTATATTCCGGAATTCTCCCTGGCCGCGCGGGTGCGCAGCGATCCGTCGCTCCGTGAGCAGGCCGTCGTGCTCATGGACGGCAAGGGCTCGCACGCGTTCGTGCTGGGAGCGGCGCCGCTCGCGTTGACGGCGGGCGTTCGTCCCGGTTTCTCGCTGCCGCAGGCGCGGGCGCTTTTGCCCGGCGCGGTGGTAAAAGCGCGGGACATGGAAGCCGAAAGCGCGGCGCAGGCGGCGCTCCTGGAAACGGCGGAAGCTTTTTCTCCGCGCGTCGAGGAAGCGGAGCCGGGCGTCGTCTACCTCCACATGTGCAATGAGCGCAGCGAGTCCATGCTGGTCGAGCTGGCGGTTCGCCGGGCGCGTCTCTCCGGGCTGCGGATCCGCGCCGCGGTGGCGGGCGGAAAAATCGCCGCGCGCGTGGCGGCCGAAGCCGCGGTGGACGGCCCCATCGTGATTCCGCCGGGAGAAGAAGCCGCGTATCTGGCGCCCCTGCCGCTCGCGCGCATGCGCCCGTCCCCGCCGGTACTGGAGATGCTGACGCGCTGGGGCCTTCGCACCGCGGGCGCGTTCGCGTCGTTGCCGGAGCGGGACGTCATCGCTCGCCTCGGCCGGGAAGGCTGGGACCTTCACCGCGCGGCGCGGGGCGTGGAGGACCGGCCGCTGGTTCCGCGCGCGTACGCGCCCCTCTATGAGGAAGGCGTCGAGTTCGACTGGCCTCTCCTCGATCTCGGTGTGTTCACGGAAGTGTCGCGCGGGCTTCTGGAACGCCTCTGCGCGCGCCTCGCCGCCAGCGACCTGGCCGTCCTGACGCTTCGCTTCACGCTGAAGCTGGATCCCACCGGCGTCGACGCGCGGAGCCTTCAACTGCCCGCGCCGACACGGAACATCGGGTCGATCTTGAGTTTGCTGGCGCTGGAGCTGGAGAAGACGCCGCCGGTGGAGCCCGTCGTCGGCATCCGCCTGTCCACGCGCCCCGAACGGCCGCGCCGCGCGCAATTGTCTTTGTTCGATCCGCCCGTCCTGTCGCCGGACGCGCTGAACGACGCGCTCACCCGCCTCTCGGCGCTGGTCGGGCCCGACCGCGTGGGCAGCCCGCGCACGGTGGCGGGACACCGGCCTGAAAGCTATGCCGTCGAGCCCTTCGCCCCTCCGCACCCGGAGAACCGCACGCTGTTCGAGGAGCGGAGCGCCGTGCCCGCGCCCGCGCTGATTTCCATCCGCACGCTTCGTCCGCGCATCGAGCTGGACGTCACCATCGCCCGCACCCCCGAGGGCGCGCCGGCGGGCGTGCGTTCCCGCCACATGGACGGCACGCGCCCGGAAATTGTCGGAACCGTGCGCATCGCCTCCGGCCCGTGGCGAATCGAGGAGGGCTGGTGGATGGGAGAACCCGTCATGCGCGACTACTGGGACATCGATCTGTCCGACGGCGCGCTCTACCGCATCTACCACGATCCCGTGCGGAACGCGTGGTACGCCGACGGCATCTATGACTGAGGCCGCACACCTCCTCGACAATTCCTACACCGAGCTGCGCGCGTCGTCCGCGTTCTCTTTTCTGGACGGCGCATCGCTTCCCGAAGACCTGGCGGACGCGGCGGTGGCGCGCGGTCTGTCCGCGATGGCGCTCGTGGACGCGAACGGCGTCTATGGCGCGCCGCGTTTCTACAAGGCCGCGAAAGCGTCGGGCCTCCGCGCCCTCGTCGGCGCGGAAGTCTCCATGGAAGGTTTCCGGCTCACGCTTCTTGTTCAGAACCGCACGGGCTACCGGAATCTGTCGCGGCTCATTACGACGGGCGCGCTGGGAAAACGGAAGGGCGGCGTGCGCGTGACGTGGGATCAGGTCGCCGAGCACGCGGAAGGCCTGTGGTGCCTGACGGGCGGCGACGAAGGCCCCATGGCGGGCGCGTTCGCCGCGGAAGGGGACGTGCTGTCGTCCGCGCGACGGATGCTGGAACGGCTGAACGCCATTTTCCCGGGGCGCGTGCGGGTGGAACTGCAGCGGCACCGGCGACGCGAGGAGGAATTCCGGAACCGCGCGCTGGTCAGCCTGGCCCGCGCCCTGAAGATTCCGTTTCTCGCGACGAACGGCGTGAAATACGCCCGCCCCGACGGAAAGGAACTCTTCGATGTTCTCACCTGTATCCGGCTGGGGAGCAATCTGGACGCGGCGAAGGGAATTCTCCAGGTGAACCGCGAGCGGCATGTGAAGTCCGCCGCCGAGATGCGCGTTTTGTTCCGCGATCTGCCGGAAGCCATCGACGAAACGATGTTGGTCGGCGCGGCGCTCGACTTCACGCTGAAAGATCTCGGCTACGAGTTTCCGGATTACCCGCTCCCGCCGGGCGACACGCCCATTTCTTACCTGAGAAAGTTGACGCTGGAGTGCGCGCCCGCGCGCTTCATCCCGGTGACGGAGAAGGTGTCGCGCCAGCTGGAGAAGGAACTCACCGTGATCGGGAAACTGAACCTGGCCGGATATTTCCTCATCGTCTGGGACATCGTGCAGTTCTGCCGTCGCGAAGGGATCACCGTTCAGGGGCGCGGATCGGCCGCCAACAGCGCGGTCTGTTTCGCGCTCGGCATCACGGCGGTGGATCCCGTGAAGATGGAGCTCCTGTTCGAGCGCTTCCTGTCGGAAGAGCGCGGCGAGTGGCCGGACATCGATCTCGATCTCCCGTCGGGCGCGCAGCGCGAGCGCGTGATTCAGTATCTCTACACGAAATACGGCGAGCGCAGCGCCGCGATGACCGCGAACGTGATCACCTACCGCCCGAAGTCCGCCGCGCGGGACGTCGGCAAGGCGTTCGGCCTCTCGCTCCCGCAGGTGGACAAGCTGTCCACGCACCTGGGATCGATGCATCTGGAGAAAGTGTCCGTGGCGCCGCAGGAAGTGATGGCGCGCATCGCGGCGGCGGGCCTCGATCCCACGGACCCGCGCATGAAGCGCATGGCGCGGCACTGGTACCGCATCCTGTCCCTGCCGCGTCATTTGGGACAGCATTCGGGTGGCATGGTGGTCGCGCGCGGCCGTCTCGATGAATTGGTGCCCATCGAGCCCGCCGCGATGGAAGGCCGCGCCGTCATCCAGTGGGACAAGGAAGACTGCGCCGATCTCGGCATCGTGAAGGTGGACCTGCTGGGACTCGGCATGCTGGCCGCGATCGAGAAGGCGCTGGCCATGATCGAGAAGCACGAAGGCGTGAAGGTGGATCTGGCCCTCATTCCGAAAGACGACCCCGCCGTGTTCAAAATGTTGCGCGCCGCGGACACGGTGGGGCTCTTCCAGGTGGAAAGCCGCGCGCAGATGGCGTCGTTGCCGCGCAACGCGCCGATGGTTTTTTACGACATCGTCGTGCAGGTGGCCATCATCCGGCCCGGGCCCATCGTGGGCGGTATGGTGCATCCGTTCTTCAACCGGCGGCAGGGAAAAGAGAAAGTCACCTATCTGCACCCGTCGCTCGAGCCCGTGCTGAAGCGCACGCTCGGCGTCCCGCTGTTCCAGGAACAGATTCTCAGGATGGCGATGGTCGTCGCCAATTTCTCCGGCGGCGAGGCGGAAGAGCTGCGCCGCGCCATCGGTTTCAAGCGCTCGGAAGAGCGCATGGGCGCCATCGAAGAGCGCCTCCGTTCCGGCATGGAGAAGAACGGCATCCTGGGCGCGAAGCAGGACCAGATCGTGAAGCTGATCAGCTCCTTCGCGCTCTACGGGTTTCCGGAATCGCACGCGGCCAGTTTCGCGCTCATCGCCTATGCCAGCGCGTACCTGAAGGCGCATCACCCCGCCGCGTTCTACGCGTCTCTCCTCAACGCGTGGCCCATGGGTTTCTATCACCCCGCCACGCTGATCAAGGACGCGCAACGCCACAACACGGACGTGCGTCCCATCGATATCAACAAGTCGGGATGGGACTGTCGGTGGGAAGCCGGCGACAATTTCGAACAGGCGCTGCGAAACGATGAGATCCACTGGAGCGGAACAACCGGAAAATCGCAGTCCTTCCGTCTCGGTTTGCGCTATGTCACGGGGTTGAAGGACGAGGTGGGGCGTCGTGTCGAGCAGGAACAGGGGAAGCGCCCGTTCCGGGATTCGGGGGACCTCGCCGCGCGATGCGCTTTGACGCAGGAAGATCTCACGAAACTGGCGCACGCGGGCGCGCTGGCCTGCTTCGGGCTGACGCGCCGCGAAGCGCTCTGGCAGGTGGCGAAGGTGGGCCGCGTCGAAGGCCCGTTGTTCGAAGGACAGGTTCCGGACCGCGGCTCCCCGCTCCCGGAAATGGACGCGCAGGAAGAAACCGTCGCCGACTACGTCACCACGCAAATCACTGCCGGCCCGCACCTCCTGTCCCACTACCGCGCGCGCCTCCGCGCCCAGGGCATCCTCTCCGCCGAAGAACTGTCCACCCGGAAAGACGGCGCCTTCGTCACCACCGCCGGCATGGTCATCGTCCGCCAACACCCCATGACCGCCAAAGGCTTCGTGTTCCTTACCATGGAAGACGAATCCGGCATGTGCCAGGCCATCATCAGCCCCGACCTATTCAGGCACAACCGTTCCTTGATCGTTGGGAATCCATGTTTAATCGTCGAAGGGAAGTTACAGCACGGCGGCGGACAAACTTCAGTGAAGGCGGAGCGGTTTAGACCCTTAGAGGTTGAGGTGGGGATTAAGAGTCATGATTTTCATTGAATGGATGCCAGTATAATGACGACATGAATAACATTCGATCAATACTAGAGGCCGAAGGGCTGGTCGCGAACCAGCAGCCAAATGAGACCAAGATCGCCTCATTAACCGAAGTTCAAATCGGAGATCTGGTAACTCGGATTTGCGAGGTGACGCGATTAGAAAATCTTGAGCCCGAGGTTGGGATATTTTCGCATTCAGCAGCTGGTGAACTGAGCGGAGGAGAAGATGTCTGCTCATCTATATCCTGCAGAACACTGAGTCTTCAAAAAGTGGCGCAGTTCGCTAGTTTCTATAGCGATCGTATCTATATCCCTAACTTTTTTTCGCATTTGTTGCCGCATGGTGAATGTGCTTCTCATGAAAATCAAAATAAAGAATTTCGAGACAATATAGAGCTGTTGCTATATCTCTCGCCACTTCTTGATTCCAAATCAGTAGTCCCGGTTTGGTCACAAAGACAGTGCGTCGATTGCGCGCGGAAGAGGATGGGGTCCTCAAAGGAGATGCACGAGGAGGATATCCTGCCGGAACTGATGGTGATGTTTGAACGCAATATCAAAGTCACTTTGGAACTGGACAATGAGAGAATATTGGCGACTGTAGAGGGGCCTATTGATTTAGTGCACAACGGGGGGTTTAGGACTGCGCCTGGGCTTGGCAAAGAAATTTCTGAGAATTCTGGGATTATGGGTCAGCTCAAGAAGGGAGAAGCAGTTGTATTAACTACGGCGCAAGTAAAGTGTACAGACATTTGTTTTGAAATGGCGGGTGCGCTGCTGAAGTCCGTCGTCTATGAGTTGGGGAACGCAACTTCTCTGCGGACGAATTTCTTGTTTGAAAAGGAAATTGAAGCGACTGCGTTTTCCAGGGTAACTGCTGATATCCATACACAGCAAAATAACGGGTTGTTACTGAAGCATATGGCATGCATGGTTCCATTTTTCCCTTCCATAAATCCGGGTAATTGTCTGGAGCTTAGGAGCCGAGAGCCAGAGGCATTCGTCAGATTTCGAGGAGCAATTTTAGCTGCGCTTCGCGAGTACTCAAAAAGATCCGCAGATTTTCACGGCAAGGATGCTGAACAGATCTATCACGATATAATCGCTCCACAGATTGCATCCCTAGATTTGGCGGCGAAAAGGGCAGCCAAATTACCCTTAAAAAATATGACTAGAGACATAATCGCTTGGACAGGAATAATCGGCTTTGGATCAGCTATGGGGTGGTTATCTTCTGACGCCAAGACTCTCGCCGCATCTATTGGGGCAGTCAATATTGGGCAATCTGTAATCAAATCGCTAATCCCTGATCCGGCCGCCATTGATGACCTCAAAGCAAACCCTTATTACTTTCTCTGGAAGGTAAAAGGCGAGGTCGAAGAAAAGAACTAGAGGACTGTCTTAGTCCTGCTCCGGCACGCACACCACTGCGTCGCCCTTCCTAAAGTGAAAGACGAGTTCCTCGTCGGCATCAAAATCGAAATTCTTTACCGGAATCCTTAGCTCCGCTTCATTAAGCCCCAGCGTGATGTCGATGGGGCTGGAGAGATCGGCTTTGGGGAGGGGGCGGACGCGGTCGGCGGTGACGGGCATGGTGGCGGCCAGTTCGTCGGGAGTGGCGACGTGGACGCGGGGGCGGTACACAGAAGGGGAATCGTACTCCAGCCACGCGCGGATCTGGATGGCTTTCTCGGGATGGTTTTTGGGCGTGATGTTGAAGGTGGTGAGGGGACCCAGGACCCGGCCGCCGCCTTCCGCGCCGCGGATGGGGGCGCCTGCCTGTGCGCGGCGCTGGGCGTAGGCCCAGAAATCCTCGAACGAGCTGTGCGTGATGAGGCGCACAGCGATCTCGGTGTCGGTGGCGTCGATCTCCACGCGCTTCGTCTGCAGGGGACTCATCCCCGCCAGTTGCTTCGCCACTTCATTCGGGTCGCCCAAACGCGTGGATGGCGCGTCTTCGAAATCCAGCGCGGCGCTGTTCGCGCACGGCTCGGGGGGAAGAACGGAATCGTCCGCGCGCGCGCGTGTTGACAGCGCGAGGAGAAGCGGGATCAGCGCGAAGTTTTTTCGCATCGCGCCTATTTTGCCCGAGACAGGATGTCCTGGGCCAGTTGTTTGTAGGCGCCGCCGAAGTGATGGCCGCCTTTCAGGACGACCTTGTTCACGAGGTCCGCCGGCAGATCGTGGCAGAGGGAATCGGTCTCCTCAATGCCGGCGAAGCAGGCGATGCGCTGCCCCTTCAACTTCTCTACCTCGGGTTTCACGGGAAGCTCGTCTTTCCACTTTATATCGAAGATGTCGCCGGGATGAATCTCGAAGTCGACGGACTTCTCGAGCCCCAGCAGCGCGATGAGCGGCGTTTTTTTGAGTAAGTCTTCGGGCAGGCGGTTCGCCATGAACGGCATCACATCCGCCCCGCGCGAGTAGCCGATCAGGATGACGCTCTTGTGGTTCCACGCGGCGAGGTAATGGCGCACGAGGCGCTCCAGGTCTTTCCCGCCTTCGTCGGGCGTGCGGCGCTTCCAGAAATATTTCAGGGAGTTCAGTCCCACCACGTCCACGCCTTCTTCGCTCAGCGTCTTCGAGAGTTCACGGTCGATGCCCGCCCATCCGCCGTCGCCGGAGATGATGACCGCGAGGATATTTTTCGGCTCTCCCTTCGCCCGAACTTCGACGAGCGGAAGGCCCTTGGTGGAGACGTCGCCCGACGGCGGGGTCACATCGATCCCGTCCCCGGCGCGCGCCACCGCTTCTTTTAATTGGGTGAGCCAGGGCGCTGTGTCAGCAAAATCGTGGCCCGCGCCCGGGAGCAGGACGATGTCGCCGTGGAAGACCTGTTTGGCGAACGTCTCGACGTCTTTTTCGCTGCACACCGCGTCTTCGGATCCCTCGAAGGCAATCCACGGGGATTCGAGCGTTTTCACAGGCGCCAGCATTACGCGGCCATCGGGCAGAAGACTCTGCATCAACCCCTGCCCCTTGCAGAAAGATTTCCCGGCGTAGATCGGGCAGAACCCCAGGCTGACGGCGCCCGCGAACGTGTTGGTGGGCGCCTGGGCCAGCGTCGCGTAGACGAGCGTCGCGCCTTCACTCCGGCCGATCAACACGGGCGGCCGGTAGGTGGAGAGTTTCAGCTCCTTCTGGACGAACTGGCTCAGCTCTTCGAAATCGGCTGCGGGATACGCGCACGCTTCTTTCCGGCTTTTCACGGCGGCGCGGTAATGGCCGCCGTTCACGCCGATGACCAGCGCGCCCTGCGCGGCCAGTTCCTGCGACGCGCGCTCATCGGCGGCGGTCCAGCCGTTGTCGCCCGACACGTAGACAGCGACGCGCTTGAAGTCTGCGCCTTCTCCGAAGAGCGACACGGTCCCGAAGCGGCCGAACGTGAGAGACCGGGGAGCGGCCACCGCGGACGTGAAAGTGAGAAGGCCGAGAATGGTCAGCGCGGCGCGTCTCATTTGGAGAGCAATCCCCGGAGTCCGCCGGAGATGAGCGTGGACACGTTCGTGAGGATGGCGGGAAGGCGGAAGCCCGCCGGTGCGGCCAGGTATTTGGGTTCCCATACGGGGTGGAATTTCTCCTTGTACGCCCTCAGTCCTTCGAAGTTATAAAAGTCTTCGCCGTGGCTGAAAAGAAAGCTGCCCGCGCGGTTCCAGAGGGGCGCCAGCGACCGGTTCTCGAGGCCTGAGAGGGGCGCCATGCCGAGGTTGAACCAGCGGTAACCCTCCGCAAGGCCCCACTGCATCAGCTTGATGAACAAATATTCCATCGCGCCGCCCGGCGCGTCGGGCGAGTAGCGCATCAGGTCGACGGACAGTTCGTCTTTGCTGGCGCTGGTCCAGAGATTCGCGAACGCCACAATCTGTCCTTCCACCTTCACGACGCCGAGCGGGAAATTTTTGAGATAGGTTTCGTCGAAGAAGCCGAGGGAAAATCCTTTCTCCTTAGTTTTCTTCTCGGCCATCCAGGCCTCGGACACGGCTCGAAGTTCCGGCAGGATCGCGGGAACCGCTTCGGCGGGCAGCACTTCGAACACGCCCCCGTTCTTTTCCATCTGGTTCACGCAGGACCTCAGGTTCTTGCGGGAATTGCCCTGGAGCGAAAACGTGGCCAGCTCGACGCGCGCTTCCTCGCCCAGTTTCAGCAAGCGAAGGCCCATGTCCACATAGAGCGGGAGGTTGTCCTTGCCGACCTCGTAGAACACCATCCAACCGTCGTGCGCGTCGGAAAGCTCACGGAATTTCCAGACGAGTTCGGAACGGTCCGCTTCCGGTCCGACAGGATCGCCCATCGCGACCCAGCTTCGGCCCTGCACGCCGTACATGAGAAACGCGGTTTTATCGGCGTTGAAAAGAAGCGATTTGTCGCCCAGGAGCGCCAGGTAGGCGGAGGTCCGCTCGGCGCCGTGCGCGATTCTTTTCGCTGTTTCCAGATCGTCGGCGCTTGGCGGAGTCGGATCTGGCGGCGATGGTCGAAGCAGGATGGCGAAAAGCGTGATGAGGGTGATGCCGACCGCGCCGACGCTGGCGCGCATGAAGCGCGGCGCGTCTCCGTGCAGGCTGAAACGCCACCAGA
>JAYTIE010000160.1:0-10510 GCA_043732015.1 Elusimicrobiota bacterium
CGGTGGCCGTTCACGTACACGTGACCGTGACCGACGAGCTGACGGGCGGAGTCCATGGAGGACGCGAAGCCGAGGCGACGAACCACGTTGTCAAGACGGGTTTCAAGGAAGCGCAGGAGCACTTCACCGGTCTTCCCAGGCTCTTTCGTGGCGCGCACGAAATAGCTGTAGAACGGACGCTCCATGAGGCGGGCGATCCGCTTCGTCTTCTGCTTTTCGCGGAGACGCTTGGCGTATTCCGTGGTTTTGGTCCGGCGACGGCCGTGCTGGCCCGGGGGAACCGGTCCTGTCGGCTTATCGATCGGACACTTCGAGTAGCAGCGTTCTCCCTTGAGGAAGAGCTTCGTGCCCTCGCGGCGGCAAAGTTTGCAAACGGCTCCTAAATATCTGGCCAACGTGATTCTCCTTGAATGTAATTCTAAGTGTTTTCGTCGACGCGTTAAACGCGGCGCGGCTTCGGCGGACGGCATCCGTTGTGCGGAATCGGCGTCACGTCTTTGATCATGCTGATTGAGAAACCCGCGGACTGCAGCGCGCGGACGGCGGTTTCGCGACCCGAACCGGGGCCACGAAGATAAACGGTCACCTGGCGAACGCCAGATTCTTTCGCCTTGTTGGCGGCGCGCTCGGCGGTCACCTGAGCGGCGAAGGGCGTGCCCTTCTTGGTTCCCTTGAACCCGACGCTACCGGAGGACGCCCAGGAGATCACTCCTCCGTGGTCGTCGGTGATGGAGACGATCGTGTTATTGAACGTGCACTGCACGTAAGCGCGAGCGAAGTTCACATCGCGAACGATTTTCTTCTTTTTGACCGGGCGGTCGGCAGGCTTCGCTTTCGCGGCGCCTTCGGCTTTGGCTTCCCCAGCTTCCGCTGCGGCTTTTTTCGGTTTCTTCTCTTTTTCTTCTGACATGAAAGTCTCCGTTATTCTGCTTTGGCTGACGAGCCGACTGTCTTACGACGGCCACGGCGCGTTCTCGCGTTGGTCTTGGTTCGCTGACCGTTCACCGGCATGTTGCGACGGTGACGAAAGCCGCGATAGGAATTGATTTCGATCAGACGGCGGATATTTCCCTGGATTTCGCGGCGAAGGTCACCCTCCACGCGGTAGGTGCGGGAAATTTCCGTGTTGATCTTGGATACGTCGGATTCGGTCAGGTCTTTGACGCGGGTCGTTCCCGCGACGCCGACGGCTTCAAGAACCTGAAGCGCGGTTTTGGGACCGATTCCGTAGATGTAGCGGAGCGCGATATCAACACGCTTCGCTTTTGGCAAATCAACGCCTGCAACTCGAGCCATAAAAGAAACTCCTTAACCTTGACGCTGCTTGTGACGAGCGTTCGAGCAAACGATGTAGATTTTGCCGTGACGCTTGATCACTTTGCACTTGTCGCACAATTTTTTTACTGATGCCCGTACTTTCAAATTCGTAATCCTCCGAATCTATTTTTCGCGGTACGTTATACGTCCGCGCGTCAGATCATAGGGAGAGAGCTCCACTTTGACCTTGTCCCCGGGAAGAATCTTGATGTAGTGCATCCGCATCTTACCCGAGATATGAGCGAGGATCTTATGGCCGCCTTCCATTTCAACGCGAAACATTGCGTTCGGAAGCGCCTCAAGAATCGTCCCTTCAACTTCGATCTTCTCTTCTTTTGCCATAAAAATGTCCCGTTAGTCCGGTTGTGTCATGACCAGCGGGCCATTCTCAGTAACCGCGATCGTGTGCTCAAAATGGGCGGCGAGTGATCCGTCCGCCGTTACAACCGTCCAACCGTCGCCGAGTACTTTCACGTCCCAGCCGCCTGCTGTCAGCATCGGCTCAATCGCGAGAACCATTCCCGGCTCGAGCCGGAGGCCGGTTCCGGCTGCGCCGTAATTCGGCACTGCCGGTTCCTCATGCATCTGCCGGCCGATTCCATGGCCGACGAAATCCCGAACGACTCCAAATTTGTGCGATTCCGCGAGACTTTGAACCGCGTACCCGATGTCTCCGAGGCGATTCCCCGGTTTCATCTTCTGAATCGCCGCTTCAAGCGTCTTTCGGGTCACATCCACGAGAAGCTGCGCCTTTGGCGACGCCGGCGGCACAATCACTGTGACCGCCGTGTCTCCCACAAATCCATCCACCGTCGCCGCGATGTCGATGCCGATCACATCTCCAGGCTTCAGCTTGCGTGGTCCCGGAATTCCGTGAACCACTTCCTCGTTGATCGAGGCACAAATCGTTGCCGGATATCCCCGGTAGCCGATGAAGGTCGGGATTCCCCCTGCCTTCCGGATCGCCGCTTCGGCGATCTTGTCCAGCTCTCTCGTCGTGACGCCCGGCTTCACCGCGTTTGCTGCTTCACGAAGAGCCCGGCCCGCCACCAAGCCCGCTCTCCGCATCGCTGCGAGCTCCGACTTGGACTTCAACTCCACCGTTGCCTTCCGAGGACTGAGCGCCACAGATTACCTTCGCGAACTCTTCGGCATCAGGCCCACCATCACTTCGCTGATGTCCGAGTAAACCTTGCGAATCGGCTGTGCTCCGTTGATGCTCCGAAAAACCGAGTGCGCCCTGAAAAATTCAATGACCGGCTCGGTCTGCTTCCGGTAAATCTCAAGCCGGGCACGAACGATCTCCGGATGATCATCCTGCCTGTACATCAGTTCTCCGTCGCAGAGATCACACAGACCTTCCTTCTTGGAAGGTTTTTCAACCAGGTTGTAGACATGCTTGCACTTCGCGCACGTCCTCCGGGAGGAAAGCCGGCGGATAATCTCCGCCTCATCCACATCAAGAAAAACCAGCGCGCTGATCACGGTGCCCGATTGGGCAGCGAATCGATCCAACGCTTCGGCCTGGTCGATGGTCCGCGGGTATCCGTCCAGCAGAAACCCCTTCCCATCCTTGAAACCCACAAGCCTGTCAAAAACCACGCGAGACACAAGCTCATCAGGGACGAGCTTCCCGCCTTCCACCATCTCAGCTATCTCCACGCCCAACGGCGTCTTGTGGGCGATGGCATCCCGAAAAATATCGCCGGTCGAAAGGTGCTCAAGATGATAATCATCGGCCAGATGCTTTGCCTGCGTACCTTTACCGGAGCCAGGCGGGCCGAGGATCACTACGTTCATTCAAAAAAGCCTTTAAGCCGAGTACCAGCGACCGCGGCCACGTCCCTCTATGCGACCCGTCTTCGAGAACCCCTCGTAGTGGCGCATGATGAGGTGAGACTCGAGCTGAGACATCGTATCCAGAGCAACACCCACAACGATAAGGATTGAGGTTCCACCGAAGAAGAACGGCGCGTTGAACCGGGACTGAAGCAATGTCGGGAGAACCGCCAGGGTGGCAACAGCGAGAGACCCGCCGAGGGTGATCCGTTCCATGACGCGTTCCAGGTAAGCGGCGGTCTGCTCACCAGGACGAATGCCGAGGACGAAACCGCCCCACTTCTTCAGGTTTTCGGCAATGTCCTTCGGGTTGAAGGAGACCGAGTTGTAAAAATAGCAGAAGAAAATGATCAGTGCCGCGTAAACCGCGTTGTAATACCAGCTGCTGTGATCGAATACTTTCATCGTGTGCTGCGCCCATGGAGCCTGAGGCGAGAACGACGCGATCGTTACCGGGAACGAAAGGAGCGACACAGCGAAAATGACGGCGATAACGCCCGACTGGTCTACCTTCAGCGGGAGGAACGTGCTCTGGCCGCCCATCATTTTGCGTCCGACAACGCGCTTGGCGTACTGCACCGGTATCTTGCGTTGGCCGGTCTCAAGCCAGACGACGAGGCCAGTGACAGCAATGACGAGTGCAAACAGGAAAACGGCGCCGAACAGCGAACGCTGCTGAAGTTCGAAGACTTCGCGAAGAACGTTCATGATCGAACGCGGCATGCGCTCAACGATACCGGAGAAAATGATGAGGGAAATACCATTGCCGACGCCGAACTCGGTGATCTGTTCGCCGAGCCACATGACGAACACTGTGCCGGTCACGAGCGTCACCATCGTGGTGAGTGTGAAGGCGAGACCCGGGTCCTGAACGACCGGAATGTCGCCCGGCAGCGGAAGGCGAGCGATGAGCTGCGTAAGTCCGAACGACTGGATGAGCGCGAGGATCACGGTCGCGTAGCGGGTGATCTGGTTGAGACGCTTGCGGCCGGCTTCGCCTTCTTTCGCGAGACCGTCGAGATACGGAATCACATGCGCGCCCTGCAGAAGGCTCATGATGATCGAGGCGTTGATGTACGGCATGATGCCCATCGAGAAGATGGACATGCGCGAGAACGCGCCGCCCGAGAACACATTGATGAAGTCAACCAGCGAGTTGGCCTGCCCCTTGAAGAGGACCTGGAGCGCTTCGGCGTTCACGCCCGGGACGGGGATGATGGCGCCAAGGCGATAAAGGGCGATCACGCCGAGCGTAACGAGAATTCGCCGCCGAAGGTCTTTGATCTTGAAGAGGTCGAACGCTGACTGGAGCATGCTTATTTGGACGCGGTGAAGGTGCCGCCGGCCGCGGTGACGGCTTTTTCGGCCGACTTGGAAATTTTCGCGACGGAGATCTTGAATGCCTTCGAGAGCTTTCCGATCCCGAGTATCTTCACGGGAAGATTCAGGGTGCGGATGATGCCCTTGTCGTAGAGAACCTTGTTGGTGATCGCGGTGCCCGCTTCAAAGCGCGCCTCGAGAACAACCAGGTTGATCGGTTCGTAATAGATCTTGGACGCATGGTTGAATCCGCGCTTCGGGATACGGCGGACAAGAGGCGTCTGACCGCCTTCGAATCCCACCATGATGGTGTCGCCGGTGCGGCTCTTCTGCCCCTTCTGTCCCTTGCCGGCGGTCTGACCGAGGCCGGAGCCTTCACCACGACCGACGATGTGCTTTTTCGGGCGGGAACCCGGACGAGGTTTCAGTTCATGCAACTGCATTGGGGGTGGCCTCCACGAATTTGCGATCGAGTTCGATCGTCTTGCCGCGAAGACGGGAAACGTCCTCGGCGGTGCGCAGCCCCTGCAGGCCGGCCATCGTCGCGTAGACGACGTTGAAATGGTTGCGGCTTCCGAGAACCTTCGTGAGAACGTCTTTCACGCCGGCCGCTTCGAGAATGGCGCGAGCGGCGCCGCCGGCGATAACACCGGTACCGGGAGCGGCGGGTTTCAGGAGAATGGCTCCGGCGCCAAATTTACCGACAATGTCATGAGGAATCGTGGTGCCGGAGAGCGGTACCTTCACGACGTCTTTGGCAGCGCGGGCCGAACCCTTTTTGATCGCGGCCTGAACTTCCTTGGCTTTGCCAAGGCCGATGCCCACGTGGCCGGCGCCGTCGCCAACGACGACAAGCGCGTTGAAGGAGAAGCGCTTACCGCCCTTCACGACCTTCGCGACGCGGCCGATCCGGATCACGGTTTCATTGAGAGAAAGGTTGCTGCTGTCGATCTTTGTCATTTTGATTCCTTAAATTCCCTTAGAACTGGAGGCCGGCTTCACGCGCGCCATCGGCGAGCGCTTTCACCTGACCATGATACGGGCGGCCATTGCGGTCGAACACCACCTCTTTGACGCCTTTCTGAATGGCGCGTTTCGCGATCGCCTGGCCAACGGCCGAGGCGGCCTTCACGCCCGTCGCCTTCGAGAAGTCTTTCTCGAGGGATGAGGCGGAGACCAGCGTACGTCCTGCGACGTCGTCGATGATCTGCGCGTAAATGTTCTTCAGGCTGCGAAACACCGAGAGCCGCAGACGACCGGACTCGGCAGTGATGTTGTTACGGATCCGGAGTTTCCGGAAAATATGACGTTCAGTACGCGACTTCATTATTTCTTCCCTGCGCCACCGGCGGCGCCCGCAGCGGCCTTACCAGCCTTGCGCTTGATGATTTCATTTTCGTAACGGATTCCGGTGCCTTTGTACGGCTCCGGCTTCTTGATCGCACGAATCTGGGCAGCAACCTGTCCCACCTTCTGCTTGTCGTTGCCTTCAATTTCGATGATATTTGTGACCTTCGGGTCCACCATCAGCTTCACATCATGCGGCGATTCGAAAATGGCCGGATGCGAGAAGCCAAGGCTCATGGTCAGCTTGTTGCCGGCCAGCGCGGCGCGGAAACCGACGCCTTCGATGACGAGCTTCTTGCGGAATCCGACGGTGACGCCTTCAATCATGTTCAAAACAAGCTTGCGGGAGAGGCCGTGAAGCGCCTTCGTCTCCTGGGTGTTCACCACCGGGGAGAGAAGAATCTTCGCGCCCTCCACTTTGGCGGTGATGCGGTGATGAAGGTTCAGTTCGAGTTTGCCGCGCTTGCCTTCCGTGTGAACGGTCTGACCGCTGACGGAAACTTTCACGCCCGCAGGAATCTCGACTGCCTTGCGGCCAAGCCGTGAGAGCGGTGCTTCTTTCTTAGTATCGGTGGTTTCTTTTGCCATTGGATTATCCGTTGCTTACCAGATGAAGCAGAGTACTTCGCCGCCCACTTTCTTCTCTTTGGCTTTCTGGCCGGTGAGAATACCACGGGAGGTCGAGACAATCGCCGTGCCGAGTCCGTTCTGAACAACCGGGATCTCGTCCCACTGGCGATAAATGCGAAGGCCGGGCCGCGAGACGCGCTTGACGCCCTGGATCACACGCTCTTTCTGGGGCGTGTAGCGAAGCGTCATCTTCAGCGTTCCCTGCTTCTTGTCCGGCGCCAGACGGAAGTTGGCGATGTAGCCTTCTTCCTTCAGCACGCGAGCGACTTCGTTCTTTAGTTTGGAAGCCGGCACGTCGACCGTTTCCTTGAATTTGTGGTTGGCGTTCGAAATTGACGACAACATGTTTGCGAGCATATCCGACATAAACTCTCCTAGATTACCAGCTGGCTTTCATGACGCCCGGGATCTGGGCTTTGTGCGCAAGGTTGCGGAAGCAGATTCGGCAAAGTCCGAAATCGCGGTAGAACGCGCGTCCACGGCCGCACAGGCGGCAACGGTTGCGGAACCGCGTCGCGTACTTTTGAGGCTTTCTCATTTTCGCCATCCAGGCGGTTGTGGCCATGCTGGTGATCCTCCGTAAATTTAAGGGCTAGTTCTTGAGCTTTTCCTTGGCGAACGGCATGCCAAGGACAGACAGGAGCTCGAAAGCTTCTTTATCGGCCGTCGCGGTGGTCACGAACGTGATGTTCATGCCGCGAGGTCCGTCGGACTTTTCGACGTTCACTTCAGGGAAAATGTACTGCTCTTTGATTCCGAGGTTGTAGTTTCCCCCACCGTCGAAACCCGTCGGGTTCAAACCGCGGAAGTCGCGGATACGCGGCGCCGCGACGCTGATGAACTTGTCAAGGAATTCAAACATCCGGGCTCCACGCAGCGTCACGCAGACGCCGATGGGCATTCCCTCGCGAAGCTTGAAAGCAGAAATCGACTTCTTCGATTTGCGGACCGTCGGCTTCTGGCCGGTGATTTGCGCGAGCTCGTCGTTCGCGATGTCCAGCGCCTTGATGTTTTCGCGCGCAGCGGAAACGCCGATGTTCACGACGATTTTCACGAGGCGCGGAACGGCGTTGATGTTCTCTTTGCCGAGTTTTTCCTTGAGAACGTTAACACCCTTCTCATTGAAAGCGGCTTTGAGGCGCGGATTGATTGCGGTTGTATTGGCTGCGGTCACGGAAAGATTCTCCTTACTACTTAGCGCTTCTTGGGTTCTGCGACGGTCGACCCACACTTGCGACAAACGCGGATCGGGGTACCGTCCGAGAGCTTGTCGAACTTGGGACGCGTCGGCTTCTTGCAATCGGGGCAAACCAGCATGACCTTCCCGATGGGAAGGAACTGCTCCTTGTCCTTGATGCCGCCGGGCTCAGCCTGCCCCATGGGCTTGGTGTGGCGCTTGGCGACATTCAACTTCGCAACGAGGACTTTCCCCTTGGATGGATCGAGCGAAATGATTTCGCCTTCCTTCCCGCGGTCTTTTCCCCACAAAATCTGAACTCTATCGTGCTTACGAACGGTCAACATGAAATTAATCCTTAGAGAACTTCAGGGGCCAGAGAGATGATCTTCAGGAACCCTTTTTCACGAAGCTCACGCGCGATCGGACCGAAGATGCGGGTTCCGCGCGGCTCACTTTCGTCATTGATGACGACGCCGGCATTGTCGTCGAAACGGATGTAGCTGCCGTCCGGACGGCGGGATTCGCGACGCTGGCGAACGACAACCGCCTTGACGACGTCTCCCTTCTTGATGGTCGCGCCCGGGAGAGCGGTTTTCACAGCGCAGACAACCTTGTCGCCTATCGACGCATAGCGCCGTCCGGACGAACCCGACACGTGAATGACCATCAGTTCTTTCGCGCCGGAGTTATCGGCAACGGTGAGATAGGTTTGTTGTTGAATCATGTTACTTCGCCACGCCCTTCTTGGTCACGATGTCGGTGATGCGCCAGCGCTTCTTTGCGGACATCGGACGGGTTTCTGCCAGGCGAACAAAATCGCCGGCCTTCGCTTCATTCTTCTCATCGTGCGCGTAGACCTTGGTGGTTTTCGCGAGAACTTTCTCATACACCGGATCCCGCTTGGACCAGCGAATTTCGATGACGCGGGTCTTGTCCATCCTGTCAGACACGACCCATCCTTCCAAAGTTTTGCGCCGGTTGCGTTCGACGACGTCGGTCATGACTTGACTCCCTTCTGCGTGATGAACGTGTTGAGCCGGGCCATTTCGCGGCGCAGCTTGCGGATCTGCATGGTGTTCTTGACCGGCGCGGATGCCGCCCGGAACCGAATCTTGAACAGTTCCTGCTGGGTCTTGTTCAGAAGCGTTCCGAGCTCGTCGGCAGTTGCCTGCGCGTATTCGAATGCTTTTTCTTTGGTTGCTTTCTTAGCCATGGCTCAAAATCTCCAGAAATTAGATGGAAGGGCGTTCGACGAACTGGCACGGAATCGGAAGCTTGTCCGTCGCAAGGCGGATGGCCCGCTTTGCGTCCGCCACCGAGATACCTTCCATTTCGAACATGATACGGCCCCGTTTCACAACCGCAACCCAGAACGCCGGGTCGCCTTTACCCTTACCCATGCGGGTTTCGGCAGGTTTCTTGGAAACCGGCTTGTCGGGGAAAATGCGGACCCAGATCTTGCCGCCCTTCTTGGTGTAACGGGCGAGGGTCACGCGGGCGGCTTCAATCTGCCGGGCGGTGATCCAATGATTGCGAAGGGCCTGCAGACCGAACTCTCCGAAGGCAAGGTTGCAACCCTTGTGGGCGCTGCCTTTCAGACGGCCACGGTGCTGTTTGCGGAATTTGACTCGAGCGGGCATCAACACGGTTAAATCTCCCCCGTCGTGGAAGCGGGAGCGGAGGCTTCGGGTTTCCCCGCGCCAGTGCCAACGGCTTCGGCATCCGCGGGCGTCGCCGCCAACGGCATCACTTCGGCTTCTTTGATCAGATCTTTTTCGGATTTCAGGAAGAATTCCTTCTTGAAGATCCAGCACTTCACACCGATGCGCCCCATGGGGGTGACTGCTTCGGTAAATCCATAGTCGATGTCCGCACGGAACGTGTGAAGCGGAACGCGGCCTTCCATCTGCCACTCGGTGCGGGCGATTTCGGCGCCGCCGAGACGTCCGGCTACCATGATCTTCACGCCACCCGCGCCGGCCTGCATCGTGCGTTCAATGGCGCGCTTCAGGGCACGACGGAACTGAACCTGCTTCTCGAGCTGGAAAGCGACGCTTTCGCCGACAAGCTGAGCGTCCAGTTCAGGGCGCTTGATTTCAACGACGTTGATCGTCGCGTCCGACTTGGTCATGTCCTGAAGCTGCTTCTTCAGTTCTTCGATGTCCGCGCCCTTCTTACCGATGATCACGCCAGGGCGCGCGGTATGGAGGTTGATCCGGACGTACTTGCCGGTGCGTTCAATCGTGACCTTAGAAAGCGCCGCCATGCGGAAGCGCTCCTTCAGGAACTGACGGATGCGAAAATCTTCTTCGATGAGATCCGGCATCTCTTTGGGGCTGTACCAACGAGATTCCCAATCCTGGATGTATCCAACTCGAAGTGCTTTTGGCGAAATTTTGTGGCCCACGTTTCGTCTCCCTTATTTCTTCTTCGGCTTCTGATCAGTCACGCGGATGGTGACGTGGACGGTCTTTCGCTTGTAAATCGAGCGGGCGCCCATCGCCATCGGGCGAACGCGCTTTAGGGTCGGGCCGAGATCCGCCCAGGCTTCCTTCACCCAAACGCCAGCGGGGTTCGTGGAACCCGAGTTGGCGTAAGCGCTCTTGAGCGTCTTGAAAACGAGAATTCCGGCCGAACGCGGAACGTGCGGCAGGATGTTGAAGGCCTGCTCAACCGTCTTGCCGCGAATCAAACCGCAGACCTGATTGGTCTTGCGGGGAGCGAAACGGGCGTGTTTTGCTTTGGCAATCGCTTCCATGACTATTCCTTTAAGTGAGCGAAGTCGCTTCTTTCGTGTGAGCCTGTCCATGGCCCTTGAAGAAGCGCGTCGGGGCGAATTCGCCCAGTTTATGGCCGACCATCTGTTCGGTGATCAAG
>JAYTIE010000161.1:0-10438 GCA_043732015.1 Elusimicrobiota bacterium
GTTCTGCCCAGCACGCAGACCTCGCAGATCCAGGCGCCGAACAGTCTTTCCTTCTCCGGCTCCTCGGTTTCGTCACTCGGCGTGTTCTGGGCTCCCTCGGTGCCGGGTGGCGACACCTACACGGCGGAAATGAACACGGCGTCGGACTTCACAGGCATTGCCGTGACCTCGACCACGGCGAGCGTCTTCGCGACGGTCAGCGCCGTGTCGCCGAACACAACCTATTACGCGCGCGTGCTCGCCACGGTCCTGGGCGCCAACAGCGCCTGGAGCAACTCGATCTCGTCCGGAACGAGAGCCAACGTGCCGACGTCGGGATCCTGGACGGGCGTGACCGCCCAGTCGGTTACCATCAATTGGTCGGCCAACTCGAACCCGGCTGGAACCAACTTCCGTGTCGAACTTTCCAGTGTAGCCGGCTTCGCCAACTCGGTGGTCATCGCCAACACCACAGGAGTCTTCGCGACTTTCAACGGCCTGATTCCCGACACGGTTTACTTCGGCCGCGTGAAAGCGATCGCGCACACCGGCGCACACACCGCCTATCTCGTTCTCTCCAGCACGCAGACCGCGCCGATCACGGCGCCGTCCTCGCTGATCGTCACCAGTTCCACCGTCAACACTCTTTCCGCATCCTGGTCGGCGTCCGCGCCGTCGGGTCAGTCGTACACGCTAGAGTTGAACACGGCCTCCGATTTCTCGGGCACCGCGATCACGTCGACAACGGCGAGCCTGTCCGCCACCGTTGGAAGCCTGTCCATCAACACAACCTATTACGGCCGCGTGAAAGCCACGGTTCAGGGTGTGGACAGCCCGTGGAGCGTGTCGGCGACAAGCGGAACGCTGGCCGCTACGCCCGCGAGCGGCACCTGGACGGGCGTGACCGCGCAGTCCGTCACCATCAACTGGAACGCCAACTCGAACCCCGCGGGCACGGACTTCCGTGTCGAGCTCTCCAGCGTGGCGGGTTTTGCGAACACGGTGCTCAACGCGCAGACGACGTCCACGAATGCCACGTTCTCCGGCCTGGTTCCGAACACGGTTTATTTCGGCCGCGTGAAAGCAGTCGCGCACACGGGCGCCCACACCTCCTATCTGGTCCTTTCCAGTACGCAGACGTCACAGATCAACGCGCCGACGACGCTGGTCTTCACCGGTTCCGCGATCAACAGCCTGTCGGCCTCGTGGCTGGCGTCCTCGCCGCCTGGCAATACCTACACGCTGGAACTCAACACAGCCTCGAATTTCTCGGGCACCGCGATCACGTCGACCACGGCGAGCCTGTCCGCCATCGTGAGCGGCCTGACCATCAACACGACGTATTACGGTCGTGTGAAGGCGACCATCAGTGGCGCCGACAGCGCCTGGAGCGTGTCGGCCGCCAGCGGCACGCCGGCCAACATCCCGGCGACGGGCACGTGGTCCGCGGTGGGGAGCCAGTCGGTCACAGTCAACTGGGACAACAACGCGAACCCCGGTGGGACGAATTATCACGTAGAAGTGTCCAGCGTCGCCGGCTTCGCGGACTCGGTGTTCGCCATGGACGTCACGTCGCTGAATGCGACCTTCAACGGACTGATTCCGAACACCGTTTACTTCGGCCGCGTGAAAGCGATTGCGCACACGGGCGCCCACACCTCCTATCTGGTTCTTTCCAGCACGCAGACTTCGCAGATCAGCGCTCCGTCCTCGCTGATCTTCACCGGATCAACCGTAAACAGCTTTTCGGCAGCCTGGGGCGCGTCCTCTCCGCTGGGTGACACCTACACGCTCGAACTGAACACGGCGTCGGACTTCTCCGGAACGGCCGTCACCTCCACCACGGCGAATCTTTTCGCGACGGTCGGCAGCCTTTCCATCAACACGACCTACTACGGCCGCGTGAAGGGGACCTCGACCGGCATAGACAGCGCCTGGAGCGTGTCGGCGGCGAGTGGAACGCTGGCGAACACGCCGGCGAGCGGAACCTGGACGGGCGTCACCTCGCAGTCGGTCACGGTCAACTGGTCGGCCAATTCGAATCCGGCGGGAACGAAATACTACGTCCAGCTCTCCAGCGTCAGCGGCTTCGCGAATGCGGTTGTCAGCACGCAGGTCACCGCGGTGAGCGCGACGTTCAACTCTCTTCTTCCGGGCACAACGTATTACGGTCGCGTGAAAGCCATCGCGCACACGGGCGCGCACACCGCCTATCTGGTCCTTTCCAGCACGCAGACGACGGACGTCACGGCGCCGACCAATCTGATCTACACGGCGTCCTCGGCCAGCGGCGTGACGGCGTCCTGGAACGCGTCGGTTCCGGCGGGGGACAATTACACTCTTCAGGTTTCCACGGCCTCCAACTTCACGGGGACCCTGTCCAGCGTCGTGGTCGTTCCCACGAACGGCTCCATCGGCGGCCTCACGCCGAACACGACCTACTATGGCCGCGTGAAGGCGACCGCTTCCGGCGTCGACAGCCTGTGGAGCGTCTCGGCGACAACGTCGACGGACGCGAACACGCCGGCGGGCGGCACCTGGTCCGCCGTCACGTCACAGGGCGCCACGGTGAACTGGGCGGCCAACTCGAACCCGTCGGGAACGCTGTATCGCGTGGAGATTTCGAGCGTGTCCGGCTTTACGTCCGCCGTATTGACGGCGGACACGTCCGCCCTGAGCCAGCCGTTCAGCAGCTTGCTGCCGAACACGACCTACTACGGTCGCGTGAAAGCCATCGCGAACAGCGGCGCTCACACGCCTTATCTGGTGCTCTCCAGCACAGTGACGTCGAACGTCCCGGCGCCGACGGGACTCGTGGTCACGGCTTCCGACAGCGCGTCCCTGACCGCGGGCTGGAATCCCACGGTTCCCGCGGGCGACACATACACGCTGGAATTCAACACGCTTTCCAACTTCACCGGCGTCTCGTTCACGTCGACAACCGCGAGCCTGTCCGCCACGGTCTCGGGCCTGACGGCGAACACTTCCTATTATGGGCGCGTCCTGGCCACGGTCTCCGGCGTCAACAGCGGCTGGAGCGTGTCGGTCGCTTCCGGCACGCACGCGAACACGCCGTCGGGCAGCCAGTGGACGTCGGTGACGCCGCAGTCTGTGACCATCGGATGGCTGAACAACGGCAACCCGGCGGGAACGAACTACCAGATTGAAGTGTCCAGCGTTGCGGGTCTGACCAGCGCGCTGTTCACGCAGCAGACGACGTCGCTGACCTCTACCTTCAACGGCCTTCTCCCGAACACGGTTTATTACGGCCGCGTGAAGGCTATTGCCTCGATCGGCGCGCACACGCCTTACGACGTGCTGGCGAGCACGCAGACGTCCCAGATCCAGGCGCCGACGAATATCGTCTTCATCACGTCCAGCAACTCTTCGCTGGGCGCCAGCTGGACCGCGTCCATCCCGGCGGGCGATTCCTACACGCTGGAGCTGAACACGCTTCCCAATTTCACGGGTGTCTCCACCACCTCCAGCACGGTTCTCTCGTCGGCCACGATCGGCGGGCTGAGCGTAAACACGACCTATTACGCCCGCGTGAAAGCGACCATTGGCGGCGTGGACAGCGGCTGGAGTGTGGCCGCGAGCTCGGGCACCCGGGCCAATACGCCGGTCAGCGGCACTTGGTCGGCGGTGACGCCGCAGACGGTGACGTTGAACTGGACCGCCAATGGCAACCCCGTTGGAACGATCTATCAGGTGGAGATTTCCAGCGTGTCCGGATTCGCGAATTCGATCATCAACACGCAGACCGGGTCGCTGTTCGCGACGTTCACCGCGCTGAACCCCAACACGGTGTACTTCGGCCGCGTGAAAGCGATCGCTTACTCGGGCGCGCACACGGGCTATCTGGTCTTCTCCAGCACGCAGACATCCAACATCTCCGCGCCGACCAACCTGACCTACACGGCCAGCACGAATGCGTCGATCACCGGAAGCTGGTCGGCGTCGGCGCCCGCGGGCGACACCTACATGCTGGAGCTGAACACCCTGTCCAACTTCACGGGTGTGTCGGTCACGTCGGTGACGGCGAACCTGTTGGCGACCCTTTCCGGCCTCTCGGTGAACACCACTTATTACGGCCGCGTGTTGGCGACGCTGGCTGGTTCGAACAGCGGCTGGAGCGTATCGGCCACGACGGGCACGGCAGCGAACACGCCCGCCAACGGCACCTGGACCGGCGTGGGCGCCCAGACCGTGACCGTCAACTGGACCGCGAACTCGAACCCCGCCGGAACCCAGTACCGCGTCGAGGTGTCCAGCGTCGCGGGCTTCGCCTCGAACGTGCTGTCCGCCAACACGACCGCGATCTCCTCCGTCTTCTCGGGCCTGATCCCGAACACGGTGTACTTCGGCCGCGTGAAAGCGATCGCGCACACGGGCGCGCACACGCCGTACCTGGTGCTGAGCAGCACGCAGACTTCGCCGGCGGCCGGTCCGGCCAACCTCGTGTTCGACACGTCGACGAACGTGTCCCTCGGTTCGTCGTGGCTGGCCTCGTCGCCGGCGGGGGACTACTACGTCGTCGATTACGATGACGACAGCAATTTCTCGAGCATCAACGGCAGCTCCACGACGCTGAACCTCTTCGGGACGATCGGCGGATTGTCCGTCAACACGACTTACTACGGCCGCGTGAAAGCGAGCATTGGCGGCGCGGATTCCGCTTACAGCGTCGTCGCCACGAGCAGCACGCGCGCGAACGTCCCCACCGGCAGCGCGTGGACCAGCGTCGGCACGCAGAGCGCGACGATGGACTGGGCCGCCAACTCGAACCCGGCCGGGACCCATTACCTTGTGGAAGTGTCCAGCGTGGCGGCTTTCACGGGCACCGTGCAGGTCGCGCAGGTGAACGTGCTGACGGCGTCGTTCTCCGGCCTTGTGCCGAACGCGACGTACTACGCGCGCGTGAAAGCGATTGCGCACAACGGCGCCCACACGGCCTACGACGTCCTGAGCAGCACGCGGACCTCGCTCATCACGCCGCCCTCGGGCCTGACCTACACGGGCGCTTCGAGCGCCGGCCTGTCCGCTTCCTGGACAGCCTCGTCGCCCGTGGGAACCACGTACACGCTTAACCTGAACACGGCGCCCGATTTCTCGGGTGTGAACTTCACGTCCACCACCGCGAACACATTCGCGGGCATCAACGGGCTTTCGCCGAACACGACCTACTATGGACGCGTCCTCGCCACCGTGCTTGGATCGGACAGCGACTGGTCGGTGTCGGCGGCGTCGGTGACGCTGGCGAACACGCCGTCCAACGGCGCCTGGACGCTGGTTACGAACAATTCCGCGACCATCAACTGGTCCGCGAACTCAAACCCCGCGGGAACGACCTACCAGGTCGAGATTTCCAGCGTGTCCGGCTTCGCCGACTCGGTGACGGTCGTTCAGACGACCGCGTTCCTGAACACGTTCAACGGGCTGATCCCGGGAACGGCCTACTACGGTCGCGTGAAGGCCATCTCTCACCGCGGCATCGAAACGGCCTATCTCACGCTGACCAGCACGCAGACGAGCCAGCTTTCCGCGCCGGCCAACCTGACGTTCACGACATCGACGAACAATTCTCTCAGCAACGCCTGGAATGCGCCGTCGCCGGCGGGCGACACCTACACGCTGGAGCTGAACACGCAGTCCAATTTCGGCGGCGTGGACTTCACGTCTACCACCGCGAACCTGACGTCACTCATCGGCGGGCTCGACGTGAACACGTCGTACTACGCGCGCGTGAAGGCGACGCTGACCGGCCTGGACAGCGCCTGGTCCGCCACCGTGGCGAGCGGCACGCTGGCCAACGTCCCGGTGAACGGAACGTGGTCGGGTGTGACCTCGCAGACCGTGAGCGTGAACTGGGTCGCAAATTCGAACCCGGCGGACACGCACTACCGCGTTGAAATCTCGAGCGTGTCGGGCTTCGCGAACTCGGTCCTTTCCACGCAGGTGGACGTGCTGACGGCCACGTTCACCGGACTCAATCCGCTCACGATCTATTACGGCCGCGTGAAGGCGATCGCGCACAACGGCGCGCACACCGCCTATCTGGTCCTGTCCAGTACACAGACCTCGGTGCAGGACCCCGTGCCGAACAAGCCGGTGATTTCTTCGACGGAAACCGTCGCGGTTTCGACCGGCTCCATTCTCTGGAACTGGACCACGTCGACGCCGCCGTCCATTACGTCGATCCGCTACTACGGTGACGGCGTGAATGTGTCGGGGGCGCTCGCGGCATCCGCTACTTTCTACACGCAGACGGCCCTGCAGCCCAACCAGGTCGTCAGCGGCCGCGTGGACGCCATCAACGCGAGCGGCACGACTCCGTCGGATCCGCTGGACCGCTACACGCTCGCCAATCCGCCCGCGAATTCGCACATCACCGCGGTGACCGATCATTCGATCTCTCTCTCCTGGGTTTCGAACGGAAACCTGAACTCGCCCGTTTACGACATCCAGTACGCGGGCAACTCCTCGTTCTCGTCGCCGACCACGGTTCAGGCCTCGACTCCGACCGTGACCTTGGTCAGTTTGGATTCGAACCGCCTCTACTTCGTCCGGGTGCGCGCCCGCAACGGGGACGACATCCCGACAGCCTGGGACGTGACGCTGTCGACCCGCACCAAGGACGCCGCCAACGAGCCGCCGCCGTCGCCCCCGGGCGGATTCGGTGGTGGAGAAGGTGGTGGGGGAGAACTCGGCGTAAGCGCCGCGAGCAGGGCTATCCAGGTCTGGTGGGACCCGGTGAAGACGAACGTCAACGGCGGGACCCTCTCCAATGTCAAATACATCGTGCATGTGCAGGACACCGTTGACATGCCGGAGGATGACTGGATCGAGACGCCGGTGTCCGGTACCACGGCGCTTGTGACGGTGACCCCCGGTGTCGTCCACTACATCGGCGTCCGCGCGGTCAGCGAAAGCGGCCGGCAGTCGGAACAGCCGACGGCGCTTCGCACCTCCGACTTCATGTGCGTCGCCCTGGCCAACGACCGTGTCAGCACCTTTGAGTATCCGCAATCCACCGCGGAGCACACACGCGCTCGCTGGGCCTCGAACCAGGGCCTCTCGTACTTTGTCCGCGGCACGGAAATTATTGAGCACCTGACGAATGGTCGCGTCGTGAAGTCGATCCGGTTCAAGGAATACCGCGCGGACACCCTGGAAGCGACCGATCGCCTGCTGGAGCAGGGAAAGGTCACGATCGGTTACTCGATCGAGAACGGTCAGGTGGTCCAGGGAACACCGGCGCGCAAGGATTACTACCAGTCGGTGCTGTCGGTCGGCTCGGCGACGACAAAGCTGAAATCGGAAACCCTCACGACGGCGGCGACAAAGGCCAACGGCACATCGCTTCTGGGCCTCGATCACATCGGCAAGCCGGTCGCGGAAAGCGCCGTGGCGGACCACAATCTCTCACTGTTCTGGTTCAACGGCGTGAAGTGGGTCAAGATCGGTGGAACGCTGGACACGCCGAACCAGGTTATTTCCATCGATTCCTCCCGTCTCGGCGACTATCAGCTTCGCCTCGCGGCCCGGCTCGGCGATGTGACGCTGGTTCAGGTTTATCCCCGCGTCATTACGCCGAACGGCGACCACGCGAACGACGCCGTCATCTTCCAGTTCGGCGAGTTCGATGACGTCAGCGGTATTCCGATCACGGGTGAGATCTTCGACATCACCGGCGTGAAAGTGGGCGCCCTGAAGCCGGGTCCGGACGCCCGCACGATGATCTGGGATGGAAAGAACGACAGCGGATCCGTCGTCCCAGCGGGCATCTACATCTACCAGATCTCGGTCGGCGGCAAGACCGTGAACGGCACCGTCGTCGTCGCGAAGTAAACCGGCAACCCGGTCAAAACGTGCTGTTTTCGCCGCCGTTCCTTCGGCGGCCGTCCCCGCGATCTACGGTCGCGGCTCGAAATTCCCGAAAATGTGTTACAATCGGCCTGTTTCGTGAGTCCTCCTCTTCCCCTTAACCGAACGAACAGCAATCTTCTCGCGCTCATCGTCACGGAAATTCTGGCGGTGGACGTTTTCGTCATAGTCACGAATCAAGGAACCCATGGCTCAAGTCACACTTAAAAACGTTTGGAAAAAGTATGGAGACGTCCCGGTGGTCAAGGGCGTCAGCCTGGTGATTCCGGACAAATCGTTCTACGTGATGGTTGGCCCGTCAGGTTGTGGGAAGTCCACGACCCTGCGAATGATCGCGGGTCTTGAAGACATCACTTCCGGTGAAATTTTCATCGACGACAAGCTCGTCAACAACATCCCGCCGAAAAAGCGCGATATTGCGATGGTTTTCCAGAATTACGCGCTCTACCCGCACATGACCTGTTACGAGAACATGGCGTTCGGTCTGAATCTTCGCGGTTTTCCGAAGCCAGAAATTGACCAGCGGGTCCGTGAAGCGGCTGAGATTCTCGATATTTCGCATCTACTTGAGCGTCGCCCGAAGGCGCTCTCGGGTGGCCAGCGCCAGCGCGTGGCCGTGGGCCGCGCCATCGTGCGCAAGCCGAAGGTGTTTCTTTTTGACGAGCCGCTGTCGAACCTGGACGCCAAGCTCCGCGGTCACACGCGGCTTGAAATCGCGAAGCTTCACAAGAAACTCCAGACGACCATGATCTACGTGACCCATGACCAGCTCGAAGCGATGACGCTGGCCACACAGGTCGCCCTGATGAAGGACGGAACAGTGCAGCAGGTGGCGCCCCCGCTTGACATCTACAATGCGCCGGCGAACAAATTCGTGGCGGGCTTTCTTGGAAATCCTCCGATGAATTTCCTGGATGCGGTCGTGAAGTCAGACTCGACAGGTGTTCGTCTTCTGTTCGGCAAGGACGGAACCGGGGGCATTGTCGAAGTGACCAACGGCATGCGCACCGCGCTGGCGCCGTACGCCGACAAGAAAATATTTTTCGGAATTCGTCCCGAAGATATCTACGACAAAGTTTATTACCAGGGGAACGGAAAGGGCCGCACGATTTCAACGCTGGTGGATGTGGTTGAGCCGATGGGCGCCGAGAAGTACCTGTACCTGAACACCGGCGAATCGACGGTCGTGGCGCGCGTGAGCGCGGACAACCACGCTTTCGTCAGCCAGAAGATCGACATCGTCTTCCATCTTGAAAACGCCAAATTTTTCGACGCCGAGACCAATGTCGTTATCGGTCAGGCGTCACCCAGCTGAGCAGGAGATAGAAATGATCATCCGCGTGCGCGTCATTCCCCAGGCCTCAACTTGGACGGAGATCGCCGGTCGTATCGGCTCCACCGTCCGTGTCAAGCTTGCGTCCAAGAGCATCGATGGACCCGCCAACCAGGAACTCGTTGAGTTCCTGTCCGAGTTCTTCGAAGTTGCCGATCCGAACGTGAAAATCCTTCGCGGCGAGAAGGGCAAGGAAAAGACGGTTGAAATCGAAGGCCGTCCCGAAGAAGAGCTCGAAGAGATCATGGAGTCGATTCCCTGATCGAATCGCTCCAACCCTGAATATCCCCCCGGGCGTCTTCCCGAAATGAAGCCGCCCGGGAGTCAGGCTCTTCGTCGTCTTTCCCTCCCCTAAATCCTAATCTCTGGACCTTCCCGTGGATTACTCCAAGACCGTCAATCTGCTGCAGACCGCCTTCCCGATGAAGGCTGATTTGCCCGTGCGCGAGCCGCAGACGCTCGAGCGCTGGGCCTCCGGCGACCTGTACGGAAAGATCCTGAAAAAGAACGCCGGCAAACCCGTTTTCCTGCTTCACGACGGCCCGCCTTACGCCAACGGCGAGATTCACATGGGCCACGCGCTGAACAAGGTCCTGAAGGATATTGTGGTGAAGTACAAATCACTTTCCGGCTTCCAGGCGCCGTACAAACCGGGATGGGACTGCCACGGCCTTCCCATCGAACACCAGCTTTTCAAGCAGCTCGGCAAGTCCAAGCACCAGGTGAGCCGCTCCGAAGTACGCGCGAAGGCGGCCGAGTACGCGCTCGGCTTCGTCGATAAACAACGCGACGGCTTCAGGCGCCTTGGTGTTTTCGGCGATTGGGAGCATCCCTACCTCACGTTGTCGGATGTGTTCGAGTCGAAGACCGTCGAAACGTTCTACGACCTGAAGGACGCGGGATTCGTCTACAAGGGCCTGAAGCCCGGCTACTGGTGCGCGTTCGACGAGACGGCGCTCGCCGAAGCCGAAGTGGAGTACGCGGAGAAAACCTCCGATTCCGTTTTTGTCCGGTTCAAGATCAAGCCCGAAACCATTCCGGCGGCCGTCAAAGAGCAGTTGTCCGGTGAAGCCTACGTGCTCATCTGGACGACCACGCCCTGGACGCTTCCCGCGAACCGCGGTCTCGCCCTTCACCCCGACGAGCGTTATGTCGTTCTGGAAAAGAACGGCGCGCGTTATCTGGTCGCGGAGAAATTGAAGAGCGTCGCCGAGAAATTCGGCGCCTCCGAAACCAATG
>JAYTIE010000162.1:0-28515 GCA_043732015.1 Elusimicrobiota bacterium
CGTCTAGGACCCCAAAAAAAAGGGGGAGAGTGGACGGGAAACCACTCTCCCCCTTTGGGGTCTTGCTGTCCCCGCCTGCGCGGGGTGGGAGCTGTTAGCCGACGGCGACGCTGTCGGTCTCACCCGTACGAATACGAATCACTTCCTCAAGGTTGATCACGAAGATCTTGCCGTCTCCGACATTTCCCGTGCGTCCGCCGTCGGTGATGGCGGCGATGGCCGGCTTCACGAACGGGTCCGTCACGGCGATTTCGAGCTTCGTCTTCTTGAGGAGGCTGCCCGCTTCCTTATGGCTGCGGTATACCTCAGACACACCCTTCTGTCGTCCGCGTCCCATGACGCTGGAGACGGTTACCAGGTGGATCTGTCTCTCTTCTAGTTTCGCGAGGACGTCGTCCAGGCGATCGGGCTGAATGATGGCAATGATGAGTTTCATGTAAGTGTTTCTCCTAAGTTAATCGAGCAGCGTGTAGGCCGCTTCACGATGATCCGTGAGGTCGAGACCAATGCGTTCGTCCTGTTCAGTGGCGCGGAGCCCGAAGATCATGTCGACGAGCTTAAGGAGCACGAACGACACGATGAACGAGTAGACCGCGGTGATGAGAACGGCCTTGATCTGGATGAGAACCATTCCCGGGTTTCCATACAGGAGGCCGTCGTTACCAGCGGAGTTCACGGTTTTCGTCGCGAACACACCGGTCATGATGGCGCCCCACATTCCGCCGATACCGTGCACGCCGAAGGCGTCAAGGGTGTCGTCGTAGCCGAATTTCGGCTTCATGAAGGAGACCGAGATGAAGCACACGAGCGCGACGGAGAAGCCGATCGCGAGCGCACCGCCCACATTCACGAACCCGGCGGCGGGCGTGATGGCGACGAGACCGGCGACGGCGCCGGTGATCGTGCCGAGCATGGTTGCGTGCTTGTTGAAGATGAGGTCGAGGATCGCCCAGGCAAGTCCCGCGGCGGCGGTGGCCACATGCGTGGTCACGAACGCGTTGGTGGAGAGCGCACCGGATCCAAGGGCGGAACCAGCGTTGAACCCGAACCAGCCGAACCACAGGAGACCGGCGCCGAGAACGGCAAACGGCAGGTTGTGGGGAGGCGACATATGCGTCGGGAAGCCTTTACGCTTGCCCATGACGAGCGCGGCAGCGAGAGCGGCCACACCGGCATTGATATGAACCACGGTACCGCCCGCGAAGTCAAGGGCGCCCATGTTGCGGATGAATCCGCCAACGCCCCAGACCCAATGACAGACCGGGTTGTAGACGACGGTGGCCCAGAGGACCGAGAACACCAGGAAGCCGGTGAACTTCATGCGCTCGGCGAACGCGCCGATGATGAGACCGGGCGTGATGATGGCGAACATCATCTGGAAGATCATGAAGGCCTGATGCGGAATGGTAGCGGCATAATCGGGATTCGGATCCAGTCCGACGCCGTTCAAGAAGGCCCACTTGAGCGACCCTATCCATCCCCCGATGTCAGGACCGAACGAGAGGCTGTAGCCGAACACAACCCACTGCACGGAGATCACGCACATGAGCGTGAAACACTGCATGAGAACCGACAGCATGTTCTTTTTGCGGACGAGTCCGCCGTAGAAGAACGCGAGGCCCGGGGTCATCAGGAGCACAAGCGCGCTCGAGATAAGAACCCAGGATGTGTCACCGGTGTCGATCTTCGGTGCCGGTGCGGCAGGAGCCGGAGCGGCAGCGGGAGGGGCAACGTCGGTGGTGGCAGCCGCGGCCGGAGCAACAGCCGCTTCTTCTGCGTGCGCCGGAGATACGAAAGCTGTGGCCAGCCCTATCAATCCCCAGGCGGTAAAGCCCGTAATAAGTCTCAGCAA
This sequence comes from Elusimicrobiota bacterium, assembly GCA_043732015.1. GTDB lineage: Bacteria > Elusimicrobiota > Elusimicrobia > F11 > F11 > JBBRXR01. The sequence goes on from JAYTIE010000162.1 coordinate 1,853, forward strand.
ATGACGATTCATTGGAAACTCCTCCTCGAAGTATTGGCTTCGGTCCGCTTTACGAACTCGAAGTGCAGCAGAGACTCCCATGGTCAACCGAATCCGGAACCCGTTTTAAAGAAAAAAAAAGACGTTCTCCTGTGCATCTTGGAGAACGCCTTCGTTCCGTGGCTACCGCCCTATGAGCTGGGCTCGCCGTCAGTTCACTAACACATCATTGTGCTTCGTTAGATGGATCGTAGCGGAAAAATGTTGATCAGCGCAACAAAGAAAATTCTTTCAGTTTCGCCCTTGAATGGATTCGATGGGCGGATCAAAGACGCGAGAAAGCGCATTCGCATCTAGAACTGGCGCTGCCAATGGCGCCAAAGCGCGCTTTTTCTCACGCTTTTGCTGGTACATCAGCTCATCGGCGTGGCGGAGGAGATCCTCGGGCGTTGCATGCACAGCGGGATCGTGGTGAATGGCGCCCACGCTCATGGCCAGCTGGTAGCGGCGCTTTTCAGCGTGATTCCAGCTGTCCACTCCATCGGAAAGACGCTTTTTGAGCATTTCCACTTCGGCCGGGCCGATGGAATCGGTGAGGAACACCACGAATTCGTCGCCGCCAAGGCGGGCAATGATGTCGGCTTCGCGAAACGTATTTCTGAGGATGTGCGCCGCCTCAACAAGGGCGCGGTCTCCTTCCTTATGACCATGGGTGTCGTTGATGCCTTTGAACCCATCCAGGTCCAGCATAAGAAGACAGAGATTCTTGAGCCCCGCCCGTTCGGCGACCTTGAGCTGCTGATCCATAAACGAAACGAACGCGCGTCGGTTGTGAAGGCCGGTCAATTCGTCGCGGTGAGACAGCGCGCGAAGCTCATCTTCCATTTTGACGCGGTGCGAAACGTCGTGGCAGTTCATTACGCAAGAACGCGCACCGCTCGCATCGGTCACGATGCGGCCTTTGCCTTCCATCGGAAGGAAATCCCCTTCGGGAAGCTTCATCCGGAAATGAATGAAAGAAGCAGGCTCACCGGAAGAGAACGCGGTTTCGAGCTGATCGAGGAACGGACGCACGTCGTCGCGGTGAACGAAATCCAGAATGTTCCGGCCCGTGACATGGGCCGGGCGCCATCCGACGATTCGAAGCGTGGACGGTCCCGCAAAGGTAATGACGCCGGCGGGATCCACCATCAGGAGAACATCTGAAGCGTTCTCGATCATCACGCGAAAACGCTCTTCGCTTTCGCGGATCGCCTTGTCTCGGGCGTTCCGCTCGACGGCGCGAAGGAGAAATGGCGGAAGGGCGTCCTCGCTGACCTGGCTCTTCAAAAGATAATCGACGGCGCCACGCTGAAGGACGTCCAGCGCTTTCGCCTGATGACGGTCCGCCAGAACGGCGACGACGGGCATGTCTGGAGCGACATCACGGAACCGCGCGAGTGGAACGAGTTCGGGATCTTCTTTCGGATCGAGGTCCATGAGGACCAGATCGAAAGAGCCCTTGATCATTTCCCGGTAGGCTTCCTGCAAAGTAGAAACGGCGGTGAGATCAAAAAGTCGGAGAGCGAGACGCTCGAGAAGGATGTGCTGGATGGGCGCGGTGAGCGCCGGCTCGGATTCAATGAGGAGAATGCGGATTGGTGACGATGGATTCAACGCGTCTCCACCGTCGATGCGATTTCTTCCATGCGCCGATTATAAGGGAATTCTGCGCGAATCGAGAAATGATTTCGCTAGAACCGGAAAATAATCTTCCGGAACGGGTGAATCAGCGCGGGCGCCAGCTGCGTGAATTCTTCCAGCGGGATTGCTTCGTGGAAGGTTTGGTTCCCTGTCCGCTTCCAGTTCCGACCGCGGGACGGTTGCCCTGACCCTGCGTTCCGCCGGTCGACGGGCCGCTGTGCGACGACGGTCCATGAGGACGCTGTCCGCCGTGATTTCCGTGCGACGGCGCATGACGGCTTCCGCCCTGCGGACGCTGGCCCTGGAAAGGACGGGAATGACGCCGCGGTCCACGGTCTCCGTCGTCGGAGCTCGACGGAAACACCGAGGGGCGCGTCTGATATGGGAAATCCGGAATGACGGTTCGCGGAATCGTCTTCTTGATGAAACGCTCGATGTCGCGGAGAAATCTCTCTTCGTCCGGCGCCACGAGCGTGAAGGCTTCGCCCACGGCCTGCGCGCGGCCGGTGCGGCCGATGCGGTGCACGTAGTCTTCGGAATGCCGCGGGACGTCGTAGTTGATGACGTGGCTGATGTCTTTCACATCGATGCCGCGCGCCGCGATGTCGGTGGCGACGAGAATCTGGTAGCGGCGGTTCTTGAATCCTTCCAGCGCCTGCTGACGCTGGCTCTGACTACGGTTCGCGTGAATCACGGAAGCGGTTCGTCCGAAATCAATGATGTTGCGCATGAGGCGGTCAGCTCCGTGCTTGGTCCGTGTAAAAATGAGCGCGGAGGTCATGTTGTGTAGCTCCAGGAGCGCCTGAAGCAGGTGGCGCTTCTGTTCCTGGGAAACGGGGTAAGCCATCTGCGTCACATTGGCCGATGTCGCAGTCGAGGACGGCGAGAGGTCAATGACAGCTGGGTTGCGAAGGAATTGATTGGTAAGTGTTTTGATCTCCGATCCGAAGGTGGCGGAGAAAAGCATGGTTTGCCGTTGAGAAGGAAGCTGGCCAAGGATCTGGCGGATGGCCGGCATGAATCCCATGTCCAGCATGCGGTCGGCTTCATCGAGCACCAGGGTGTCCACATGGCGAAGAGACAGCGTCTTGCGTTCGAGATGGTCGATCAGGCGGCCAGGCGTGGCCACAATGATGTCGGCGCCCCCGCGGATATCGCGGACCTGTTGGTTGAAATTCATGCCGCCGAGGACGAGCGCGGTGCGGATGCGCGCGTGCTTGGCGAGGCTGTGGGCGACCTGAATCACCTGGGCCGCCAACTCGCGGGTCGGGGTCAGGACGAGTGCCGTCGGTTTGTTGGCGGAAGGGCGCCGGATCAGTCCTTCAATGATCGGAATGACGAAAGCGAGGGTTTTTCCGGTGCCGGTCTGGGCGCAGGCACGAACGTCGCGGCCTTTCAATGCTTCGGGTATCGCGTGCGCTTGCACGGGGGTTGGTTCGGCGTAGCCGAGGTCGGTGATGGCGCGGAACAGCTGAGGTGACAGATCGAAACGTTGGAATCCCATGCGGCATTGTATCGGTTCCGACGGGGAAAGGACACCGAAAAGGCGAGATTTGGGCGCTTTTTAGCGGAAGAGACGACCGAGAACGCGGGAATGGAACTCCTTCACGCGTTCATCGCAAAGGATGTCGGAAGGCCGAAGCGGTCGCTCGAACCTCAATCCTTCGATGTCGCGGCAGCGGCTCAGCGCGACGTAGACCTGGCCGTGAGCGAAGGCGCCGCGTCCGAAGTCCACGACGATCCGTTCGATGGTCCGCCCCTGGCTTTTGTGGATCGTGACGGCCCAGGCGGGCATCAAGGGAAACTGGTGGTAGGCGCCGACGGTTTCGGAATTGATTCGTCCCGCTTTCTCATCGTAGCTGTACCGGATGGATTCCCAGTCGGACCGTTCAACGTCGAGAAGTTCTCCCGGCCGGTCCTGGCGTTCCACCACAACGCGGTCGGGGAACATCTCCCGCACGAAGGCCACGTCGCCATTCACCCAGCGCTTCATGGGATCATTGCGCGTGAACATCACCTGCGCGCCTTCCTTCAACACAAGACTGAACGGCGCCGGAGGATTTCGCGAGACGTCGAATGTTCCGTCCGCGGTCCCTTCGTAAATGACGGGTTCGCCGGGCAGCGCCTTCATCCGCATCTCGTTGATGCGCTCGGCGCCGGCGTTGGTGGCGGAGAGCGTCACGGCATCCTGGCTCCACAGATCCACCGGGGGCGGCGGTGCTTTCGCCAGTCCCGCGACGATGGCGCGAAGATCCGGTTTCTGCATGGGTTTCGGATCGACCATCGACGCTCCGCGCGCGCAGGTCTTGTTCAGCGTTGCGACGGCCCGCTCGAGATCGCTGCCTTCCCGAATCTTGTTCAGAAGGTCGATGAAGTCAGAGTCGCTCTGCCGGTAGATCTTTTTCAGCTCGATCGCGTTGATCGGACATCCCATCAGGCAATGCGCGCTGAAGAAATACTCCGTTTCATACCACTCCGCGAAGAGGCGCGCTTCTTCCGGGTCTGAAATAACGGGCGGAAGCTGGTAAAGATCTCCCACGGCGACGATCTGGACGCCGCCGAACGGAAGGTCCTGATGAGGGCCGTTCAGGCGGAGGAACCGTTCGATCGCATCGAGAAGGTCCGCGCGAACCATCGACACTTCATCGATGATCAGCAGTTCGAGCTTTTCATAAAGGCGGCGTCGCGGAAGGCGGACGATGGAGTCCAGGTTAATGGGACCCGGGCGCAGGCGGAAAAAGGAATGGATGGTTTGACCGCCCGCATTCATGGCGGCGACACCCGTCGGCGCGACGACGGCAAGCCGGCGGCTCGTCATCTGGCGAATCGCCTTTACGAAAGTGGATTTTCCGGTGCCGGCCTTTCCGGTGACAAAAAGGAAAGGCTCTCCCGACTGGACGAGGCGATAGGCGCGTTCCAGGTCCTCGGAGGGTTCGACCCCTTCCGGCCATGGAATGGGTTCATCCAGGGAAACAGGGGGAGCGAGACGAAAAATACCGGGGAGAACCGGTTCAGGAGCATCGGTTGGCACGATTGCCAGTTTACCCTAACGGCGCCTTCTTCCGTCGGAAGATTTCGGGCGCCGATTCCGTGATGAGATCCCTATAATGGGCGCATGACGCCAATCGAGAAAGTCCGCTGCTCATGGGCCGGCACCGATCCCCTGTATGTTCGCTACCACGACACCGAGTGGGGCGTGCCCGTCCGCGACGACAAGAAGCTTTTTGAGTTTCTGATACTTGAAGGCGCACAGGCCGGGCTCAGCTGGATCACGATTCTTAGACGGAGGGAAGGTTACCGGGCTGCTTTCGAGGGATTCGACGTCGAGCGCGTGGCAAAATTCACCGCGGCGAAATGCGAGAAGCTGTTAAAGGACCCGGGAATCATCCGCAACCGATTGAAGGTGTTCGGGGCGGTCACCAACGCCCGCGCTTTTCTGAAGGTGCAGGAAGAATTCGGAAGCTTTTCGAAATACCAATGGTCGTTTGTCGATGGAAAGCCACTTCAGCCGAAGCGGAAGGCGATGAGTGGGATCCCCGCCACGACCGACGTCTCCGACCGCATGAGCAAAGACATGAAGAAGCGCGGATTCACTTTCGTAGGCTCTACGATTCTTTACGCGCATATGCAGGCGGTCGGAATGGTGAACGATCATGTCGCATCCTGTTTTCGACATGCCAAATTAGCCTGATTTAACTCCCCTCCTCTATCATCGGATTGTCATCCAGATATCACTAGAGCCGTCCGGGCCTGCCGGTATACTCGAATTCGATGATCCGGCGATTCCTTTCCACCTTGCTTGCGCTCGTCACCGCGTCCCAGCTCACGCTGGCCAGCGCGGCCGAGGCCAACCTGTGGCAGCAGCGCCGGCAGGCGCAGGCCGTCCCCCAGTATGCGTCGCTCCCGATGGGCATGCAGGCGGGTCCCGGCGCGGCGCTTCTCCGTCAGATGCCGGAACTCCAGAAGCAAGTCGTGCGTCCCGACAACGAGACGCGCAAGATCGACGCCAGCATCCCCACGGACATCCACGACGTCCTCGAAAAGATTCCCGAAAACGCCGGAGAGATCCGCGAAGTCTATGTCGCCGAGAAGTCCCGCGACCTCGTTTTGTTGATCCAGGACGTTCACCTGCACAAGGAAGCGCAAGAGAATATTTCCAACCTTCTCTTATCTTTCGGTCCGGAGCCGATGGTGGTCGGCGTAGAAGGCGCCTCCGGAGACTTTGACCGTTCCACGCTTCAGGAGGTCGCCGATCCGAAAATCCGCAAGGCGGTGGCGGACTCCTTCCTTCGGGACAATGAAATCTCCGCCGTCAGCCACGCCGGCATCGTCGCGCCCCGTGGTTCGTTGGAACTCGTCGGGATCGATGACGCCACGCACTACGAAGCGAATGTGTCCGCCTACCGCGAAGCGGTGCGCCGGAAGTCCATCGTCACCACCGCGATGGACGCCGAGGAACGAACGCTTCAGGACGCGAAGCGAAGCGCGCTGAAGGGCGACGTCTCCAGGTTTGATGTTCTTCGGACGGAATACGAGAAGGGCGCCATTGGTCTCGGCGTCTACCTCGAGCGTCTTTCGAATTTCCGCGACAAGCTGGACGGCGCCTTCCTAGACGCCGGTGAGATCGACCGCTTCCTCGAGGCCTTCAGAATTGAAAAGGAACTTGATTTCAAGCAGGTGGAACGCCAGCGGACCGGCGTCATGCAGGATCTGGTCGGCAAAGCGTCGGACTCCGAGCTGAAGAATGTTCTCGCCGAAACGCTCGCCTACCGGGCCGGCGCCGTCAGTTACGCGGATTTCTATCGATATCTCGATTCTCAACTGAAAGAGCACAGCATCTCGCTTCAGAAGATGCCGGCCTTCAAGCGCTACATCGAGTACGTGTTGATGGCCGACACCATCAAGCCTGATCGCGTTCTGGAAGCGATGGGCGCGCTCGAAGCCGCGGTCACGGCCTCCCTCGCGAAGACGCTAGAAGAGAGAAAGTTGCTCGCGCAGTCGCACAGCCTGTTCCTTCGCCGCAAGCTCGTGAACTTTGGTCTCACCTGGCCCGAGTGGCGGCAGTACCAGTCCCTTCGCCAGCCCGGCATGGAGGACTTTGAGAAGTTTTACAGCGAAGCCGACGAGCGCAGCGAGCACATGGTGGAGTCGCTGCTCACCGCGATGGACAAGCATTCGTCGAAGGGAATGCGGCGCTCGGCGATGGTCGCGGGCGGATTCCACACGCCGGAGTTGACCGCGCGACTGAAATCCCGAGGCGTGTCCTATGCGGTGATCCAGCCCCGTATCACGAAGGTCGACGGCAGCGGCACCGAGTACCTCTCAATTTTTGTTCGCGAGAAGACGCCGCTCGAAAAGATTTTTGAGGGGCAGAAGCTGTTCCTCGCGCCGGCCAACATCATCGTCGGCACCCAGGCCGGCCGGGCCGTCACCGAGAAGATCAACCTGACGGGGAGCGCCGTCGTCGGCCAGGGCCAGCCGGTCGTCTCGCCGAACAATCCAACCGTTTTCGCCACGACCGGTGCCCAGCCGGACGGCGCGACGCCGCTCGGCTCGAAGGAAATTTCCGGCTACGGGGTCGTCCGCTACTTTCAGCGCGCGGGAAACGCCGTCGGCCGATTCTTCTCCAATCTCTCTCGAGCGTTGAATCTATCGAATGCGTCAAAGCCCAAAAGTGATTCGTTCCTCGGCGCGATCGGCACGGACAAGAAATTGCGGGACATGGCCGCCCGGGTCCTCGGTCTCCCGGCGGGATCCTCTTTTGACGCTGTTGCCGAAAAGCTTCCTACGCAGCTCCGCACCAACAAGGACCTAGTCGCGGCGCTGGTCAAGGCGCGGCCGGCCCTCCCCGTCGGCGTTCCGCTGCATCTGAACTCCCATCAGGATTTGATCACGAGCCTTATTGAACGCAGCCGGAACCGATCGTTCTTCCAACGGATGCGGGATCGCTGGAACGGCGTGCCTGAGTTCACGCCGGCGATGGCGATCATCGGCCGGACGTTCGTGGAGCTGCACGACCTCGGCTATTCGATTGATTTCGGAAACCGCGCAACGTTCGACGCCGATCTCAAGGCAGACCTTACCACGGTCTGGACGAAAATCGCGGAAGCGGCCCGCCACGACAAGAACAACCCTCCCGCCGATCTGGCCGCCGCTCAGGCCAATGACCGGCGTCTCGCAGAAGCCGCCTATAACCTGGTGGCCCCCAATGCGGAAGGGAAGTTGAACTACATGCTCCACAAGGTGCTGGCGCACGGATCCACGAGCATCGTGCTCGCCATGCGCCGCTTTGAGAAGGAAGGCTTTACGCCGGATCAGGCGCTCGGGATGGCGCTTCTGTTTGCCGCGCATCATCCGGGATTTCCCATCACGCTCGTCGATCAGTTTGTCGTTCCAGGCATGATCCCCACCGAACTTTTGCAGGTTCTCCTTATTAATGACCTGAAGCCGGGAACGACCGAGCGCGGGAACCCCGACGATCTGCGCATCCGGATCGCGGACTTCGTGTCCGATTCGGGACTCCTCAAGATGTCGCGCGCCGAAGCGCGTCAGGTTGCGGTGCTCGGCTATTCGCTGGACCGCATCACGCCGGCCCGTCGCATGCGCGATTTCTTTTTCGACAATCTTCAGTTCAAGGCGGACGGAACGTTCGACCGGGTGGACCCCGCCAGGCCCGACTTCTGGACCGGCGGAGAGACGAGCAAGAAATACCCGCTGATCGTGACCAACATCAAGGCGTTCGAGGAACTCAACGTCCGGAACATTTACGGTCTCACGCTCGGAAACGTCCGGAAGGAAGCGGACGCCGCTGTCGCCGCGGCGGACCGCGCGACCCAGGGATTGTCGGAAAACGAAGGGCGTCCGTTGCTCGCGCTTAAGGCGATTACGCAGACGCAGTCGGACCAGGAGATCGCCGCGACGAAGGAGATTCAGGACCGCGCGATTTCGTTCATTGACCGGATCCAGATGCCCGCGGGCGAAAAGTTCGGAGATCTGATCAATCTGGACCGCGATACGGCGATCCTCGCGACGGCCTATCGTCAAATGCCTGAGTCGAATCCCGACCGCGAAGCTGCTGGATATCTTCTCGGTACGATGATCGCGTTCAAACTCAGCCCGCTCGTCGCTCCGCACGTGGCCAAGCTCAAGGCGGAGTTCGACAAGGCCCAGAAGATAGCCGGGGCCCGCACTGATCCGGCGTTCCAGGCCTTGCAGCGCGCGGTCGCGGAGCAGGTGGAGCGGCATGAATCGCTGGACGAGCTCCAGGCGCCTCTCATTCTTTCCATCCTCGGCGAGTTCGAGCGCACGGGCGTCGAAGGCGTTACCCTTGGAATCGCCCAGCCCGGAGAGACGCTCGTCAGCCAGACGGCCGCCGGAGAAACGCTTCCGAGAAAAACACCCGATGGGCGTCCCACCGGAGACCTCGACGTCTATATCACCTACGAAGGGACGCTGAACGGCGTGGGGCTGGCCGGGTCTTTCGAGATTGTGCCGGGAAGTGTGGTGGGAGAGCTGGCACTCGTGTCCGGCATCCGCAATGCGACGCTGAGCGTTCCTGCCGACGGGCAACCGGTGCGCTATGTTCGCGTCACGGCCGAGTTGATGGACAGGCTTTTACAGAACGCCTCGTTCATGGCGGACTATCAGGCCGTGCGCCGGCAGCGTCTTGCGCCGCAGGCCGCGCCGGACACATCGGCCACGCAGGCCTTGATGGAAGCGGCCGCGGAAGACCCGACTGTCGCGATGTCGCTCGCGGCTTCGGCGGAAAGCGCGCTGACGGAACAGGAAATTCGCACCCGCCTTCTCGATTCAGCCGGAATCTCTGCGCGGCAGGGAGCTGCCGAACTTGCGCTCGTGACCGCCGTCCTCGCGTATGCCCAGGAGAACCCCCAGGCGAATCTTCTCGGTTCGGACCGCATTGAACGTCTCGAGGCCGGAAAAGAACTGTTCCACTACAACGATCAGTCCGACGACCTCTATCTTGTCCTTGAAGGAAAATTGACGGTCGTCAACGGTGTTGTCATCACGCAGGAAGCGCGCCACATCATCGGAGAAATGGCGCTCACGAACGGCGGACGCCGCACCGCGACGGTCACGGCCAGCGAGGGCGGCGCGCGGGTGCTGAAGATTCCCGGCAGTGTTCTGCGTGCGCTGCTCGCCAATCCCGACGTCTACGCGAGCTATCGCGCTCTCGTGAAAACCCGTCTTGCAAATCAGCTTCGCGTCGGCGCGACGCCGACCTATCAGGGAACGCTTCCAAAGACGCTCACCGGACGCTTTGCGCTGAACATCGGGCGGATGTTCTTCTTCTGGCTTTCGCTGCTGGGCGTATCTCAGCGGGCGATCGACAACATCACACGGCTCTCGATCGGTCTGGTCGTCGAGTTCCCCATCTTCGTGGTCGGATTCATTCCCGGCGTGATGACCTGGTTCATGAACGATCACTTAGGGAACGGCGCCATCGAAAACACGCCTGCCAATCGGCAGAAAATCGAACGGGGCGTCGCCATCATTTATGCGTTCTCGGCGCTTGGACTCGCGCTGGGTCTGCTTGCGGGCGTCGCGCTCGGATACCCGTCGCTGGATCTCCTTAAATTCAGCGCGGTCGGATTCGCCGCCGGGAATATTTTGTCTCACTTCGGCCTGAACGTGAGCCGGCTCCTGGCGGGAACAACGGCGACGCCGGTCGTGAACGCGCCCACGGCGCGTCCTGCAACCGAGATTGAAGCCGCCATCGCCGCGGTCGCGAAGCCGCTGGAAGCGAACATGCCCGTCGATCGGACCGTCGTTGCGGCGTTGATACCGATTTTATTTCCCCGCGCGGACCGCGCGCTCGGTGTCGCCGACGCGGCGCGCGCCGCGGCCATCGCGTCTCTCGGGGTTCGTCTCGATACTGCGGCGCGTCCGGACAGCGGGCAGGCTCTGACGGCGGGAGAACTGGCGGACATCGTTTCGTTGCTGGTCGTGTTGAAGGCCGAAACCGTGAGCGTGAACCTCGACGACGCGACGGTGAAGCGAGATTCAACGGACATCAAAGACAAGTCGACGTTCGTCCGGGTGGTGGCGTCCAAGTCCGTGGCGGACCTTCAGGGGCAGATCGAGAGTCTGGACAAGACGAAGGGAACGTCGGACGTCGGCGTAATCGTTCTGGACGCGGCGCTTTACGCCCAGGTCGTCGGCAACCCTCTTTTCAACCGCGCCGACATCCGGTTCATGCCGAACGACGCACGGCTCGATCTCTCCCCTCAAGGGCTCTCCGCCGTGACGGGACTTGATCCCGCCGTCGGGAAAATCCAGATCGCGCTCTCAAAGCAGGCGAGCCTGACCGACAGGCTGATTCAGCAGATTGAAGCGATGAAGCAGGGCGACACGAACAATCGCGTCGCGGTTTTCCTGTTGCTCGACGAAGCGATGAGGGCGATGCCGCTCGCGATCGAACAGATCTCCGAGCTGGTCCGGGTTCACCGACTGATCGCCATCCAGGCCTAATCGGTCCCGTTCTCCCTATAAGCGAAATTTCTCCGCTTCGCCCAGAGCCATCGCGTAGTTGATTCTTGCGGATTGGTATCCGGCGAGAGCTGCAATCTGGGCATCTTCGACGCGGGCCAGCGCGGTTTGCGCGTTAACAACATCGACGTTGCTGCCCACGCCCGCCTCAAAACGGTCTCGTGCCATCTGAAGTTCCGATCGCGCGAGCGCGACCGCCTGATCGGCTGTTTTCACCTGTAATGCGGAGGTGGCGAGTTGATCCACGGCCAGACGGACATCCTCTTCCACCTGAATGGCGACGTCTCTTTTCTGGGATTCCGCTTCGTCCAGATCCGCCTCCGCCGCGATACGCGTTGCCGTCAGGCGACCGGAGGTGATGAGGGGCATGTCAACGTTGAGGCCGATGCTTCCGGTTCCGTGAGAATTCCCGATGTTGTTTCCGCTCGCGCCATAGTCGCCGTTGGCGGAGACGGCGGGCGCCCGAGTCCATTTGGCGGCCGAGAGCGCGAGGCGCAGAGAGCGTTCCCGTTCAGCGGCCATGCCCATCTCCGGCCGTGACGCCGTCGCGGTGGAGATCGCCGCGGTCAGATCAATGGCGGGTTGCGCAGTGAAAACAAAGGGATCGGAGAGCTCCAGGGAATTTCCGAGCGGGAGTCCGGTAATGCGCTTCAGTCTCGTCATTGCGTCGTTTTCCTGGGACTGGGCCTGAAGCACGCGAAGGTCTTCCTCGGCTGACCGGGTCCGGCCACGCGCCACATCGATGGCGGCGGCTGCGCCGGCCTGTCGCTGATTCTCGACCTGTTTCTGAAGGGTTCGCGCCAGTGTTGCGCCTGCTTGGGCGGAGGTGACCGCCGCTTTGGACCGGAGCGCTTCAAGGTAGGCGAGTGAGGCGGCCGCGGCAACGTTTTCACGGGCGAGGGCCAGTTCCGCCTCTGACATGCGGCGCGCGGCGCCCGCCGAGCGGGCCCGGTCGATCGAAGCGATATCAAACAGTTTCTGTGAGAGTCGGATGCGGGCGTCAAAAGTGCTGAACGGACCGATCAGCGGGTTCATGCCCGGAAAATTGAATCCCTGTGCCTCGAGATTCACCTTGTAGACACGCGCTTGCCGGGCGCTGCCCGTGATCTGAGGCAAAAGGTCGGCGGCCTCGCGGACAGCCGTTCCGCGCACGCGTTCATTTTTCGCTGTGGAGATCCGGACATTGATGTTCGAGTCGAGGGCTCTGGAAATAGCGTCCGCCATCGTGAGCGTGCTGGTGGACACGGCCGCGGGGTCCGCAGCGGCCGTTGAGGCGAGCGGAAGAAGTAACAGGAAGAGGGCGCGAGAGACTTTATTCATTGGCGTCGGCGGGATCTTTTTCCCTCAATGACTGACCGTTCAGTCATAACTGTAGCCTATCTGGCGATTGTTGCGCAATGGCCGCTTTTTGGTGGGAGAACCAGAAATCGCCAACATCTTAATCGAATGGTCTTGGCGTAGCCTTTTACCTGATCCATACTGACGCGGAGCCATGACAACTGCAGAACCAATCATCCTGGGTGGCGGGCCGGCCGGCATGGCCGTCGCGCATGAACTCACGCGTGCCGGGAAGAAGCCGCTGATGCTGGACCGCGACGAAGCGCCGGGCGGCCTCTGTCGCACCGTCGAATTCAAAGGCTTTCTGTTCGATGTCGGCGGTCACCGCTTTCTTACGAAGTATCCGGAGATCGAGCGCTTGTGGCAGGACGTCATGCAGAACGACATGTTGCGTGTCACGCGCATGTCCCGGATCTACTACCGGAACAAGTTTTTCAAATATCCCCTCTCCGCGATGAATGCGTTCGCGAACCTCGGGCCCTCGGAAGTGCTTCACTGCATCATCAGTTTCATTCAGTACCGCCTGAAACCCATCGAATCGGAGTCCTTCGAAGGATGGATGTCCAACCGCTTCGGCCGGCGGCTGTTCGAGATTTTTTTCAAAACCTACACGGAAAAGCTCTGGGGCATTCCGTGCAAAACGCTGTCCTCGGACTGGGCCAATCAGCGCATCGAGAATCTCTCTCTCGGAAAAGCGCTACGTCAGGCGCTGTTCGGCCGCGCGCGGGGAGGCCCCAAAACACTGACCGAAGACTTTCTTTATCCGAAGACGGGGCCGGGAGAATTCTATCGCCGCTTCCAGTCACTGGTTGCCCGAAGCGGGACCGAAGTGCGTCATGCGACGGAAGTCGTGAAGGTGCGGCATGCGGGTGGAAAAGTCACATCGGTCATCATGCGATCGGTGAAGTCAGGCGTTGAAGAGGAGCGTGAGGCCAGCGCTGTGTTCTCGAGCATCGCTCTGCCGCGGCTCATCGAGATGCTCGATCCGCCGCCACCGCCGGAAGTTCTTGCCGCCGCGAGGAGCCTTAAATACCGCAATTATCTCGTCGTGAACGCGATCATGAGACGCGAGAATCTGTTCCCCGATCAGTGGGTCTACGTGCAGTCTCCTGAAGTTCGATTGGCCCGGATCCAGAATTACAAGAACTGGAGCCCGTTCATGGTCCCGGACGCGCGGAAGACCTCCCTGGGTCTCGAGTTCTTCGCCTCGTCCGATGAGGCTTTCTGGAACATGCCGGATTCCGAAATCATCGCCTGGGCGCTATCGGACCTGGAGCGCGTGGGCGGACTGGGCTCCCCGAACGACTGCGAAGACGCGTTCGTCATCCGGCAACCCTATGCCTACCCCATCTATGACCAGGGCTATAAAAAGCGGCTGGCGGTGGTTCGGGATTGGCTGGCTTCGCTCCCCAATCTTTTCCCGGTGGGCCGGGCAGGCCTGTTCCGGTACTGCAATTCGGACCTGGCCCTGCTCCTGGGGTACTATGCGGCGCGCAATTTCCTGGGTACCGGTCACCATGACCTCTGGAATGTTGACTGATGCCCTGTGGGGTAACTATCCCTTGACAACACGTACACAGTCATGATATATATGGCGCATGAACATCAACGACTTCAGCGCCAAGTACCCCGATGACGAAGCCTGCCTGACGGAAATCTTCAACAACCGTTACGGACGTCAGAAATCCTGCCCTTCCTGCAAAGAGGAAACCAAGTTCCACAAGATCACGGGCCGCAAGTGCTACTCGTGCCAGTTTTGTGGCCATCAGGTCCACCCTTTGGCCGGGACGATCTTCCACAAGTCGGAAACCCCGCTGAAGTCGTGGTTCTACGCCATCTACCTGTTCTCCATCTCTAAGAACGGCGTGTCGGCCAAGGAGCTTCAGCGCCAGCTGGACGTGACCTACAAGACGGCGTGGCGCATGGCGAACCAGATTCGCAAGCTGATGGCGCAGGATGGCGGCCCTGTTGGTGGCCGTGGCAAGACCGTTGAGGCCGACGAAACCGTTATCGGTGGGCGCGTTGAGCGTCTGGGCGGCGGTCGCCACATGGAAAACAAGTCCATCGTGTTCGGCGCGGTCGAGCGGAAGGGCGAAGTCAGAGCCAAGGTTATCGCCGACGTCAAAACGTCGACCGTGATCCCCCTGCTTCGCTCCACGATCCGAATCGGAAGCGAATTGATGACCGATGAGCTTCCCAGCTACAAGCAGACCGAGAAATTCGGCTACACGCACGGCGTCATCAACCACAGCCGCAAGGAATACGCGCGGGGAAAAATCTACACGAACACCATCGAAGGATTCTGGAGCCAGCTGAAGCGTTCGATCAACGGGACTTATCATTCCGTTTCACCGAAGCATCTCCAGTCTTACGTCGACGAGTTCGTTTACCGCTACTCGAAGCGGTCTTACTCTTCTTTGTTTTTGCCCATGATCTTACGGGCGTCGATGCCAGCTTAATTAGGCGGTCGAATTTATCGTCGGACATCAGTTTTCCACCCGGTTATTAATTAAGAAATTAAACGAAGACTGCTTCACATTATCCCCGCTTATCCAGATCGTACCCAAAAGATCCGAATTGTCTTTGCACGAAAGTTTAAGTGCTGGCAAATTAAGTGCCTTATCAGAATTTACGAAACGCTGGGTGGGTGGGGCAGTCAATGTCATAGAGCCAACGTCTTCTGGCGAAGCGTCTTGATTCCAGAGCGAATCGGTTGCGCTCAACCTGCAATCCTTTATTAGAAATTGCAACTGAAAGTAATCTATCGTCCGTCCTGTCTCGCTACGAACTGTAATTAATACTTCAGGCTTTTTCTTCAAATCCATTCTTATTGGATTGACATAATTTCCGTCTTGGGAACTAAGGTTCGTACCATTCAGATATACGTGGAAATTCCGAGGCGTGAGCAAGATCCCGCCAGGAAAATTATTTGTCGATATTCCTGGGGGGCTAATAAATGGGCGCTTTCCCGGTTTCTTTTTTACCTGAACGGCATTTGGAACATAGTGAGCGTTTTCTTGCGGATAGTCCTCAATCACGTGCTTTAAAATTGGGTTCTTGAGAATGTAAAAACTCCCAACCAGCAACAAGGTTTCGCAAGCAATTTTTACTCTTAGTCGTTGATTGATGAGTACCTTATTCCGAATCCAAAGCAATCCAAAAATTACCGTCGCAATCGACATCCGAAGCCAGCCCCAAACATCCTCACAAAGAAGGGAGGTCACGGTATAAAGTCCGACCAAGCCAATGAACCCGAAAAGCTCATTGGTTGCGTCGCTAACTGTGAATACTCTAAAACTGAGTATCTGTTTAACTCGCGCGGATGCCGCCAGCCGGAATTCCTGGCAAAGTCGCGCGAACTTGACTTTTGCGTATCGCATAGCCGCGCCATCCTACCAGTTCCCCTACGTGCCATAAGGGAAATGCTACCTTCCGAATCCAATCCCGAAATCGGAGGTCTTATGACGCCGCGCAACCCCCAAGACGAGTCAATGGTGCAGCTCACCAATTTCCTCGAAAACCAACAAAAGAAGGCGAAAAGCGCCAACACCTGCATGGTCGAGGAAATAGCCGAAGGGTTCATGTTCGTGATGGCTAATAAGCGCCCCGGGATCATGGCCTTCGACTCCTTGGGCGCTTTTTCAATGTCCCCGCAGGCCGCGAAGGTCTTTCTCCGGGGACTTGAGAACCGGGTTCATATTTATGAGTCGAATCATGGCCCGATTGTGACGGGTTAAGGCCCTCAAGCCTCGCGAAAGCCAAGAGTTGCTCGATATGCCCCGGATCGTCGACCCGATAGCTTTTGCCATCAAAAACAACCTCAAAAGGCTGATTTTTTTGGCCTTTTTTCGACCCTCCGAACCCCTTCACAGTAAGCCCCTTCCGGGCTCTACGTGCTGTGAGGGAATACTTACCCCCTGTGGACGTTGTGGATAATTTTGGGGATAATCCCACCAGCGGCCCTTCAGTCCTGAAAAAGCTTCATTCTCAGTAAAGAAATTTTCGTTTCCCCCGCCTTTTCATCGACATAACGGCCCGCCCTTCATCACATAAGGTAGGTATGTCCTCCAATACATCTCCCCGTTTGAACCGACTTGCCGCGGAAAAGAGCCCCTATTTGCAGCAGCATGCGAGCAATCCCGTGGATTGGTACCCCTGGGGTGGGGAAGCCTTCGCGGCGGCCCGCGCGGCGAACAAACCTATTTTCCTTTCCATCGGCTATTCGACCTGCCACTGGTGTCATGTCATGGCCCACGAGTCGTTCGAGAGCCCGGAAATCGCCGCGGTGATGAACGAGCTCTACATCAACATCAAGGTGGACCGGGAAGAGCGCCCTGATGTTGACGCCATCTACATGACAGCTGTTCAGGCCATCACCGGCAGCGGCGGCTGGCCCATGTCCGTGTGGCTGACGCCTGACCTCCGCCCCTATTATGGAGGGACTTACTTTCCGCCTGAAGAACGGTGGGGGCGAACCGGATTTCCCGATGTCCTTCGCCAGCTGGCGGAGGCATTCGCCAACGACAAAGAGCGCGTGGCGGATGCGGCGGGCCAGATCACCGATCTCCTGAATCATGCAGCCTCCTCCGGAGGGAGCAAGGGAATCGCCCTGCCGAAGAGCGCCGAAACCGACGTGCTCGCGTTCCGTTCGCTGGAAGCGTCTTTCGATTCCCAGACGGGCGGATTCACGCCCGCGCCAAAATTCCCCATGCCTGTGTATCTTGAATTCCTGCTTGACCATCACCGGCGCACCGGAGAGCCGCGCGCGCTCGAGATGGCGACATTGACGTTCCGGCATATGGCGGAGGGTGGACTTTACGATCAGCTCGGCGGTGGATTCTCCCGCTATTCGACGGATCACCACTGGCTCGTTCCCCACTTCGAGAAGATGCTCTACGACAATGCGCAGCTTCTTCGCGTTGCGGCGGGGCTCTACGCCGCGACGGGCGATTCTTTATACCGCGACATCGCGATGGGCACGGCGTCCTATCTTTTTCGTGATCTGCGCCACAAGGACGGGGGTTTCTTCTCCGCAGAGGACGCCGACAGCGAGGGCAAGGAAGGAACGTTCTATCTCTGGACGCTCGCGGATCTCCGCCGGATTCTGGGAGATGACACGGAGTTTGCCGCCGCGGTCTTCGGCGTGACCGCCGCCGGAAATTTCATGGACCCGCACACACGGGAAGCCGGACAGAACGTTCTCTCGCTCTTTCTTCCCCCGGCCGCTGGGGCCGCGAAGACAGGCGTTCCGGCCGAACAGGCGGCGCCGCTTCTCGGAGAAATCCGGCAAAAGCTGTTTGACGCGCGTGCGCAGCGGCCCAGGCCCCATCGCGACGAGAAAGTGCTGACGGAATGGAATGGGCTGGCCATCTCCGGCCTCGCCCGGGCGGGATTCCTGCTGAACGAGCCGTCTCTCGTCGAAGCCGCCAGCCACGCGGCCGATTTCATCGTATCCGCGTTGTACGACCCCGCGACAGCGACCTTGTACCGGCGCTGGTATGATGGAAGCCGCGCCATTCACGGCCAACTCGCCGACTACGCCATGTTCATCGAGGGTCTGCTGGACCTTTTTGAAGCGACGGGAGAACCCGCCCGGCTCCGCCTTGCGATCCAGTTGCACCGGCGGCAGAACGAATTGTTCTTTGACGCCTCGAATGGCGGCTATCACACGAGCGTGGCGTCGCCCGATCTTCTGGTTCGCATGAAAGAAGATGGGGATAACGTGATTCCCTCAGCAAACGCGACGGCCGTGAGAAACGGCCTGCGCCTTGCCGCCTTGACGGGCGACAAGGGATTCCGGGAATCGGCCGTGGCTACGCTTTCGTTCTTCGCCCCGGCTCTTAAGTCCCGGCCTTACACGCTGTCCCGTATGGTTCCGGCTCTGGCGTGGGCCGAGGGAAACCTTCGGGAGGTGGTGATTGCCGGGGATTCGCGTTCGCCCGGGATCGAGGATCTGTTGGGGGCGCTTCGGAAGTCCGCGGTGCGGGACGCCGTCGTGATTCTGGCCGGGTACGGACCGCGCCGGCAGGAATTGGCCGCGCTAATTCCGTCGCTCGAGACGCTTCCCGGCGCTGACGCGGTGCCCATGGCCTATGTCTGCCGCAACTTTACCTGTCAGGCGCCGTCATCCGATTCCGCTTCGTTTCTGCGTGCCCTTTCCGTCTGAACCGCGGATTGTCGAACCTCTCTTTTTAGTGTTTGATAAATCAACTTTTTTACTCGGAGGAAGCATGTCAGAGACGTACATCAGCCGCGCCGGCTACGACAAGCTCAGGAAAGAGCTTGAGGACCTAACAAAGCGCAAACATGAACTCTCTCTTGAAATCGGAGAGACGCGTGAGCAAGGAGATCTGCGTGAGAACGCCGGATATCACTTCGCGCGTGAGAAGCAGAGCGAGACCCTTCGCCGCATCTCCGAGATCCACGACAAGATCAGCTCCGCGAAAATCATCGATGATATGAACCTCCCGAAAGACGAAGTCATCATCGGAATGAAGGTCACGATCCGGGAAGTCGGTACCACCGATGATTACGAGTACACCCTGGTGGGTTCCGAAGAGTCCGACCCAACGGTCGGAAAGATTTCCGTCCATGCGCCCATTGCGCAGGGCCTGCTCGGGCACAAGAAGAATGAGGAAGTAGATGTCGACCTTCCGGGCGGCAAGACGAAGTTCAAGATCCTCAGCATTGAGCCGGCGCTGTAGCCGCCGGTTTCCATTCCACCAGGACAACTTTTATTCCGATGCGACGATTGACAGTTTCCTCCCGTATTGGCTTCGCGACGCTGGCATTGTGTGCTTCCCTCGTCGCGCCGGCCTGTAGCCAGGCGCCAGACAACACGCCGACTCCCAAAATATCAACCGCGGCGGCGAAGGTCCCCCTCTGGGGCGATTACCCGAACCAGCGTCCGTCCTGCGTTAAGGGAATTCACGTGACGTCCTGGTATGCCGGTACGAAGAAGGGGCGCGCAAAACTGGAAGAGCTCCTCGCAGAAACGGAAATCAACACCGTCGTGATCGATATCAAGGAATCCGAAGGGGACGTTTACGTTCCTGGCGTGAAGCTCGGCGGCCGCGACAATTTTGTGAACGCCGTACCGGACTTGAAAGCGTATGTGAAATTCCTGAAGGACCGCGGCGTGTACGTGATTGCGCGTCAAACCGTGTTCCATGACGACAAGCTGGCCAAATGGGAACCGGACTGGGCTATCCACTCGTCCGCTCCGTTGCCGAAGGCCGCAGAGAAAGGATTCCGGAAGGATGTATGGGTAGATCGCAAAGGATCCGCGTGGGGCGACGCCTACAACCAGAACGTCTGGACGTACAACATTGAGATCGCGCTGAAAGCGGCGGACATCGGGTTTCAGGAGATCCAGTTCGACTACATCCGATTCCCGTCGGACGGACCTACGAAGCAGGCCGTGTACTCCCAGCCTCACACCTCGGCGTCAGCCGTGAAGGCGCTTTCCACGTTTCTCGCTCAGGCTCAGGACAAACTGGACAAGCGCGGCGCGACGCTTTCGATCGATGTGTTCGGCCTCGTCGGATCTTCGAAGAGCGACATGGGAATTGGTCAGAAACTGGACAGTCTTCTCTCCAACGTCGTCGCGGTTTCTCCGATGATGTATCCCTCTCACTATTACGCCGGCGAATTTGGTCTGAAAGATCCCAACCACAGCCCGTTTGAAACCGTTCATTACAGCCTGAGGGACACGAAGCGCGTTTTGGGAGAGCACCACGTTGAGTTGCGGCCGTGGCTTCAGGATTTTTCGTTGGGTGTTAAATACGGGCCGAAGGAAGTTCGCGAGCAGATTGAAGCCGCCGCTGATCTTGGGATACATGAGTGGCTTCTCTGGAATCCCGCCTGCCGTTATACGCGTGGCGCCCTGCACCCGTTCCCCGGCGGACTGAATCCCCTTGCCGAGCCGGTTTCAACGAAAGACGAGAAGACAGCGGAGCATTAGGCCGCGAGGCGCGGCGCTGTGGGCGGTAGTTCTTTGGCGGGAGCATCCAGCGTGCCCAGCAGGGCATGCGCAGACCGGCAGGCGAAGGCCGCGGCAATGGACAGATCATCTTCGGAATACTCCGTACTTTCCTTTCCTCTCTCCGTCGTTATGACCCCAATCACGTTTCCATTGGCCAGCTGAACCGGCGCGGCCATCATCCGGCTGTCTTTTCCCCCAGGAACAGTCCCGCTCAGCGCTCTGCCATCCCGGTAGGCCATCCCCACGAGACCCTCGCCGCGCTGAACATTCACGATCACATCCTGCTTCGGCGTTTCGATTCCGCACCAGGAATTGAGCTCCAGCCGTTCGCGCGCCGAATTCCAAAGATAGAGCGCGGCGCGATCCGCGTTCATCAGCGTCAATGCCCCTTCCAGCAGCGTGCTCTGGGCCGCCCTCGGCGAGCGTGACGCCGCGAGATAAACGGCCGCGGCGGCCGTGCCCATCTCGATAGAATCCCTCAAATCACCAATCATCTGGTGTCGCTTCAGGCAAAGCGCAATAGAGAGGGAAACGAATTCAAGAAATCTCAAATCGTCCGAAGCCAGCGTACGGAGTTTCACTGTTTTGACCGAGATCACGCCGTAGGGTGCGTCTCCTTCAACTTGGATCGGAATGTGGGTCATGGCCGGCGTCGCTGCCGGGTCACGAGTCTCATTGCTCACTGCCAATTCCGCGATCCGTTTTGCGGCGTCCGTCGATGACCAGCTGAAGAGAATTTCCACGGTAGAGTTGATCGCAGACAGCGCACCGGCGATGAGGGAAGCAGACGCTGCGCTCAAGCTGGCAATCTCCTCCACTGAGCAGCCGCGGTTCAAGTGATTCCCCAAAACCGAGATCGCTCTGAGGCGCGCAATGCGAAGGCGGTCCCGCCCTTCTTCCTTTCTCAACACGGACAGCGCCAGGCAGGCGATCGCCACGGTGAGAAGCATGAAGACAAGTCGCGCGCACAGGTCCGCCATGACAGCGGAGCTGAGACTGTTAAGAGAGAGAAGGACCGAAACGCCATAAAGTATGACGCCGCCGAAGCCGCTGAACAGAATGAGATTCCAGTCCCTGTGAAATGCGTGAATGACCACCGGCACGAAATAAACGAAGTAGAGCGGGCTGGCGGTGGCACCCGTCAGGTAAACCGCGATAGACATCGTGACGAGATCCATCGCACTCAGCACATAGTCCGCAGATCGCGAAAAACCGATGTTGAAGAAAAAGGTGAATGCAGCGATGACACAAAGCGCATAAACGACGAGTGCGGCAGCCAGGGGAACGATGGAGTCGATGGCCCCGCCCGCGCGAAGTGCGAGGCAGGTAAGGAAAGTTGGGACGGCGACCCAGACGCGGATCGCGTTGTCGAACCGGATGCGCCTGTGCCGCTCATCGGCCGCTTCTCGGCCCGGTTCAGGGCTGCGGATGGGCGCATCGCTCGGTTCCGTGTAGGCATCGTCGGAGATGAGAGACGCCGAAACGGCATCCACAGAAGGTCGGAACGCAAAGATGTCACGGGCTGATGGCCAATTCATGCTGATTTTTGGGACCAAATTCGTGACCGGGCCAAGTGGCCCTGCCGGTCAATTTTTGGGCGCAGATCAGTGTAACGGGCGGTGTCGGCGAAGCAAGCGGAAACAGCGCATGTTTTGCGTCCGTCAGGAGGGTGTTTTTCGTCGGAAAATGTCCGTTTTCAGATTGGAAACGCGGTCAAGAAAAAGCGTGCCGTTCAGGTGGTCGATTTCATGTTGAAACGCGAGAGCTTCGAATCCGAAAACGGTGATTTTCTGATAATCGGCGTTTGAATTCTGGTAGGTAACGTCGACTTCCTGATACCGCTCAACATTTCCCAGCAAGTCAGGGACTGAGAGGCACCCTTCACGCGGACGCTGTGTTCCACGGCCTTTTACCAGCGTGGGATTGACGAGCGCGATCGGACCGGAATAGCTGCTTTCTATCTTTTTGTTCTTGATGACCCGAGCAACATCGATAACCGAAACCCGCAGCGCGACGCCAATTTGTGGTGCTGCCAAACCGACGCCGGGAGAAGCACGCATCGTTTCATGAAGATCGTGGATCAGCGACTCCAGCGACGGACCGAAGTCTTTGACGGAATGGCACGGGGTTGAAAGGACTGAATCCGGGAAGAGCCGGATGGATCGAACCGTCATCGTTACAGGTTAGCGGATGAGATCGCTTTGATCCCCACTTTTGTCTGCAGTGTCTTCTGCGCGCGAGCCAGATCATTCTGAATGGCGCGAAGCGCATTCGCGGTGGCAAGTTCTCCCTCTATGAACAGGATGTACCCGGCCTTTTTACCGCTTGTTGTCCTGAGAGTTGAGAGGTCGGTGATATTGAACTTTCTTTTCGCAAGAATCTCAGTGACTCGATAGACGATCCCAGGCCGGTCGGGCCCATGGACGGAAACGAGATATGGATTCCCTTCACGCTTTTGCGCGGCAGCCTGCTTTTTTGAAATTCGTTTGATTCCGATCTCGAGCTTCAGTTTCCTTCCAACGGGAAGAAGGTCCCGTTCTATTGCTTCGACGGCGACCGAGGCTGCTGCGGTAAAGATCAGGAAAATTCCGAATTCCGACCCCAGACGCATCATTGATGATTCTTCAAGGTTCATACCGTGATTGAAGAGGGCTTTCGTAACCGCTGATACGATGCCGGGCTGGTCAGCGCCGGACGCCCAAAGTAGGTAATGATGTCGCATTTCTGAACTTTACATTAAGGCCCGAGAACTGACGAATTGGGAATCTCGAGCAGCATATATAATGTAGTCTTTTAGACCTCCGAGAGAGGATTTTTTCCTACCTCGCATTTTTTATTTCCCCCCATTTGACGGGCATAGTTCCGATCGCTTGAAGCCAAGCGAGGTTTCTGCTGTTTACGGGGAAAGGACGACTTGAGTTTATGGGCAGCGCTTTGCAAGCAGGCACAAAGACCTACAACGTGGCCGTTATTGGCGCCACCGGAGCCGTTGGCATCGAGATGATTCGGATGCTCGAGCTTCGGAAGTTCCCGGTTAAGAGTCTGCGACTGTTTGCGAGTGAGCGCTCAGAAGGAAAGTCGGTAGAATTTAGGAATCAGGCGATCACCGTCGAAGCACTTCGCCCGGAATCTATCAAAGACATTGATATTGCTATATTTTCAGCTGGCGCGACGATCTCCAAGACGTTCGCGCCTCAGTTTGCTGAGCGCGGAATCTATGTAATCGATAACTCCAGCGCCTGGCGAATGGACGCGTCGGTCCCCTTGGTCGTGCCCGAAGTGAATCCGGACGCTCTCCAGAAAGACAAGAAAATCATCGCCAATCCGAATTGCTCAACAATCCAGATGGTGGTGGTGCTCAAGCCGCTGCACGACTTTGCAGGGCTGGAAAGCATCCGCGTAGCGACCTATCAATCTGTCTCTGGTGCCGGAGGTAAGGGAATTCTTGATCTGGAAGACCAGACCAAGGCTTGGGCCGCAGGTTTGCCGTACCCCCCCGCCAAGAAGATTCAGCATCAGATTGCTTTCAACCTGATCCCTCAAATCGATGTGTTCACTGAAAATGGATACACATATGAGGAAATGAAGATGGCCAATGAAACCCGGAAGATCATGAATCTCAGCGACGTCCGAGTCTCTGCGACTTGTGTACGGGTCCCCGTGTTTCGTTCTCACTCTGAAGCCGTCTGGATCGAGACGTCAAAACCCATTTCAGTCGCTGATGCGAAACGCCTCCTGAAGGACGCTCCTGGGGTCACTTTGCAGGACGATCCCGCCAAAGGCCTCTATCCGATGCCCGCTCAGGCAGAGGGGCAGCAGACCACCTATGTAGGCCGGATTCGTGAAGATCTTGCCTCCAAGAAGGGACTCACCTTTTGGGTGGTCTCGGATAATTTGCTGAAAGGCGCCGCTTTGAACGCAGTTGAAATCGCTGAGGAGCTCGTTAAGCGAGGCTTGGTTTAATCGCGTTCCACGTGGAACATGATTTCTTGCCCGCTGGCGAGTTCCACGTGGAACAAGAGAGACCCTTTAGACTTATCCACCGGAGGATAACTTGAAAAAAACATTATTTGCCGTGGCCCTATTTCTGACCGTAGCATCTCTTGCCCAGGCCGAAGTGGTTGGCAAGAGCATTGCTACTATCAATGGAGAAGCGGTCTTTCTTTCTGAATTTCAGGACAACTGGAAGGCTTTGGTTGATCAGCAGCAGAAGTTCAGCACTGCACCCGTGACGGCTGCCTGGAAGGCAGGCAGCAAAAAGGCGCTTCTGGATCAGATGATTGAGGAGAAGCTTCTTCTTCAGGAAGCATCTCGCCGCAAGGTTGTAGTGCCGAAGCGTCAGCTTGAAGAGGGAATTCTCCAAATTAAGAATCGCTTCAAGAACATTCCGCCCGGGACAAAGGCCACAAAGGAAGATTTCGAGCGCCCGTTGACAGATACCGAAAAGGTTGAGTTCCAGAAAGAGCTGAAAGGCCAGGAACTCACAGAAGAGCAATTTGAGGCGAAAATCAATGATCAGCTGAAAGTTATGCGCCTGACCGAGGAAGAGGTAAGGGGAAAAGTCCCGAGCCCGGTGAAAGATGAAAAGGCGGACGGGCCAAAAGAGCTGACTCCTGACTATGCTAAGTCGACCCAAGAGCTTTTCGAGAAGATTGAGAAAAAAGTGAACGACAAGTCCTTCAAACCCAATCCGGAGGACGAGCTTGATCAGATGGTGGATGTCCTCCGTTCTCGTTTGGGCGAGACTGTTAAGGCTAGTCACATTCTCATTCGGTCGTCCCGAAAGGATGATCCGAAGAAACGGCAAGCTGCGCTGGCCAAGATCAAAGACATAAAGAAGCAGATCGACCAGGGCGGCGACTTTGACGATCTGGCGCGCAAGAACTCAGAGGACAGCAGCGCGCCGAATGGTGGGGATCTGGGATATTTTTCGAAAGGTCAGATGGTGCCTGAATTTGAAGCGGCCGCATTTGCGCTTCCTGTCGGTGGAGTTTCCGAGCCTGTTGAAACCGCCTTCGGCTATCACCTGATCAAAGTAGAAGAGAAGCATGCTGCAAAAAAGCTGCGCTATGACGACATAAAGTTGGACCTGGCCGGCTATGTTTATCAGAAGAAAATGCGGGACCGATATGAGGCTTTTGTGACCGATCTTCGGAAGAAGGCGGATGTGAAAGTTCTTATTGATCTCGAAAAAATCGAAACGGAGAAATGATTGGCATTCGTCCCCCGTTGACGTCGACGGGGGGTAACTGCTATACACACCGCCTTATGTCTATGAAAACGCATCAACCCAAAACACATGAAGTCATCCGTCGTTGGCATCTGATCGATGCCAAGGACAAGGTCCTCGGCCGCTTTGCGTCAGATATCGCACGCACGCTGATGGGGAAAGGTAAGCGGGATTTTGCTCCGCACATTGACTGTGGCGACAATGTCGTCGTTATCAATGCTGAGAGCATCCGCATCACCGGTAACAACAAGCCGACCCAGAAAATAGATTTTCGTCATTCGGGCTATCCTGGTGGCGAGACGATTACACCGTACGATGAGTTTCTCCGTTCCAAGCCTGAGCGCGCAATTCGCCTGGCGGTGTCCGGAATGCTTGGAAAGAACAAGCTCCGCTCGCGTCAGCTTGCCCGTCTTAAGGTTTACAAGGGAAACAGTCATCCGCACGGCGCGAATTTCGCCGTTGCCAAACCCGCCGCCGCTCCGGCGACTCAAGGATAATTAGTTATGTCGAATGTTGAATTTCCGCTCTGGTCAACTGGCCGTCGTAAAGAAAGCGTAGCTCGTATTCGGACCGTGCCCGGTACCGGTCGTCTCCTGATCAACGATAAATCCGTGAACGACTACTTCGGTGGTCATCACCGTGCCCGGATGCATGCAACGGCTCCGTTGCAGCTTGCTCGTGGTGCCAACGGTTTCGACTTTCACGTGTCCGTCCTTGGTGGCGGCGTGACCGGCCAGTCTGGCGCCGTTCAGCTCGGGCTTGCCCGGGCCATGGTTGAAATTGACCCGACGTTGCGCATCTCGCTCCGCCGGGAGGGTTTCCTTACTCGCGATCCTCGTATGGTCGAACGTAAGAAGCCTGGCCAACCGAAAGCTCGTCGGCGCTTCCAACATTCCAAGCGCTAATCTTCGGATCATCGATCCCTTCACACACTTGTCGCGG
>JAYTIE010000163.1:0-4032 GCA_043732015.1 Elusimicrobiota bacterium
GCCAAGGACTTCACGCCGGCACCCGCCCCAGAAGCCAAGAAAGCGATTTAAAGAGAATCCTCTGGCGAAACAGCTCGAATCCCATCAAGCTGACTTAAGAATTTCAGGGGAGGGCAGCATGTTCAAGAAAACCGCGAATCCGAAGATTGAAACCATTCTTGGTCCCGGGACGGAGATCGAAGGGAACATCAAAACCACCGAATCCATCCGGATCGACGGCAAGATCAAGGGCGAGCTCCAGGCCGACACCATCGTGATCGGCGAAAGCGGCGTGGTGATGGGCGACATCGTCGCCAACCACATCACGGTTGCCGGAAAGATCAAAGGAAACGTCACGGCCAATGCCCAGCTCGAACTTCTCCCCAGCGGGCACATCATCGGCGACATCCGCAGCAACAAACTGGTTATTTCCGACGGCGCGACCTTCGAAGGCAACTGCCAGATGATCCGCACCGATGGCCAGGTCGTACCGCTGAACTCGACCAAAGCCATGGCCAAGGTGGAGAGCCCGAACCTCAAAGTGGTCGGCGGAAAACTCTAAGCGGCCGGCTCTCCAGAAAATTCATCCGCGCGCGCGGCGCCACTCTCGGCGCAGCGCGCGTTTTTTTATAGAGTTCCCTCCATGTTCAAGTTCTTTCGCCGTCACCGTACCGTCGTCATGGTTGCTCTCGCGTTCTGCGTCATCGGGCTCGTCCTCTTCGGAGTCGGAGGCTCGTCCTTCATGGCTTCACCCCAGGACACGATCGTGAAAGTCAACGGTCAGAAAATCACCGCCGGCCAGTTCGAACAGGTTTACAACGCCATGCAGCGGCAGAAGACGGATGCCAATCCCGCCCAGCAGAAAGAACTCATGGGCCAGGCGCTGAATGAAATCATCCGGACGGAAGTCCTCTCCAGGGAAGCGGAACGCTACGGACTGACGGTGACCGACGAAGAGCTTCGCCTCCAGCTGGCCGCCGTTCCGGCGTTCCAGAGAGACGGCCATTTCGATCCGGAGACCTACGCGATGGTGGTGCGTCGCATGTTCGGCGTGGGTCTCGACCAGTTCGAGAAAAACCACCGGAAGGATCTCATCGTCCGCAAACTGAATCTTCTGATCGCGGCGGGAGTCCAGGTATCGGATACGGAAGTGGATTTGCAGAAAGACGCGCTGCTGGCAGCGGAGAAGGACCCCAAAGCCCGGGAGAAACTCGCGGCCGCCCCGGCGGACCTGAAAGAAAATTTCCGGGAAAAACAGATCAACCTGGTTTTCGCCGACTGGCTGAACCGGCTGAATTCCCAGCTGAAAGTTACGATGGTCTCAGATCAGTTTAAGCGACGGATGGCGGGCAACGCCGGGCCGGCGCAGTAACTTACCAACCAGCTTCATCGGAAGCCCCACCACGTTGTCGTAGTCGCCGGTGATGCGTTCCACGAACGCATCTTCCGATTCCTGAACCGCATAGCCGCCGGCTTTGTCGAGGTGCTTCTTCGCGGCGCGGGCAATTTCTTCCTCGGACAGGCGGCGCATCTTGACGCCCGAGACAGCGGCGCCCACAGCGACATTCTTCCCCCCGTCCCACGCCACCGCGACGCCGGTATAGACTTTTTGCCAAGCACCGGACAGCGTCCGCAGCATCTGGCGCCCGTGTTTCTCATTGCGCGGTTTCCCGATGATGCGGCCCTTGATGAAAACGGTCGTGTCCGCCCCGATCACGATGTCTTCCGGATGGGACTTCGCCACGGACAAAGCCTTCCGCTTCGCGAGCAGTTTCACCATGGCCGCCGGGGCCGTCCCGCGCGGCACGCGCTCGTTGACGCCGCTCGGGCGAACGACAAAACGGTAACCGTGTTCTTTCATGAGCGCGCGGCGGCGCGGAGAGCCGGAGGCCAGAATGAGGGGACGTGACTTTTTCAGGCGAGATGGGCGGCGCGAAGCGCTGCCAGATACTGCGCGGCGTGCTTTACGTATTCATCGGCCCGGGCATGAATGAGCGAAATCTCCTCCGGTTTCAGCAGGCGGAAAGCCCGGGCCGGGGCGCCGAGCGCGAGGTGGCCTTTCGGAATGAGATCTCCTTCCTTAACGAGAGAGGCTGCACCCACGAGGCAATGCTCCTCGATGACGCTACGGTCGAGCAGAACCGCGTTCATCCCGATGAGACAGTAGTCATGAACCGTGGCCGCGTGAATCACCGCGCGGTGTCCGACGGTCACGCCCTTGCCGAGACGGGCCGGCACACCGGCCGTCGTATGGAAAACTGATCCGTCCTGGACGTTGGAGTCTTCTCCAATCTCGATCCAGTCGATGTCGCCCCGAAGGATACACCCGCCCCAGATGGAGGCACGCGCGCCGATCTTCACCTTTCCGGAAATCTCGGCAGTGGGATGAACAAACGCGGTGGGATGGATCTGAGGGACGTCGGCGCCAATCGGGAAGATCACGGCTTGCCCTTGAGAAGCGCCAGCATGACCGCTTTCTGCACATGCAGGCGGTTCTCGGCCTGATCGAAAACGACGGAGTTCGGACCCTCGAGAACATCCTCGGTGATTTCTTCGCCGCGGTGAGCGGGAAGGCAATGAAGCACGAGCGCGCCTTTTTTGGCGCGGGCCAGAAGCGCCGCGTTCAGCTGATAGGGACCAAAAACATTCTTCCGCTTCTGGTCCTCGGCTTCCTGCCCCATCGAGGTCCAGACGTCAGTGTAAATCGCATCGGCGCCCTGAGCGGCCCTGGCGGGATCACGAAGAATTTCGATGCTCCCCTTTCCGCAAGCGGCCAGATCCGCCGCCATGCGCACATATTCAGGGCGCGGCTCGTAACCGGCCGGGCAGGCAACACGGATGTTCATGCCGAAAACGCCCGCGGCCAGCATCAGGGAATGGGCCACATTGTTTCCGTCCCCAACGTACCCCAGCGTGAATCCGGCGAGGCCGGCCGGTGTGCGGAAGCGGCGTTTTTCCATGATGGTCATGAAATCGGCCAGCACCTGGCAAGGGTGTTCGCGCTCGGTCAAACCATTGATGACCGGGATATCGGCGACATCGGCCATTTCCTGAACATCGGACTGATGATTCGCACGGATGACGATGGCGTCCAGGTAACGGGACAGGACGCGGCCGGTGTCTTTGGGCGATTCCCCGCGCTTGATCTGGAGAACGTCGGCGTTCAGGATGAGCGGATGACCGCCCAGCTGAACGACGCCCACGGCGAACGACACGGCCGTGCGGGTGGATGGTTTCTGGAAAATGAGACCGACTGTCCGCCCCTGAAGGACGCGCGAGAACGGGCGTTTCTTAAGACGGATGGCGTTGGTGAGCAGGTCGCCCAGTTCCTTGCGCGAAAAGTCGGTGATCGAAATGAAATTGCGATTGGCGGGTTTGGAAGCCATGAGAAGCCTCGTTCGCGTCAGCGGGACCAGTGGGGCGTGAAGCATTCCCCGTTGTTCACGGCCAACGGGCGCTGATCGGAACCGTCCGACGACATCATGAAAAGCTCGTGGCGCCCGCGGCGATTAGAAACGAACAGGATGCTTCGGCCGTCGGGAGACCAGGCCGGGTTCTCGCTGTCACCGCCATTCCAGGTCAGACGGCGCTCAATGCCGCTCAGAACTTCGATGGAGTAGATGTCGAAGCCGTCCCGCCCGCCGCCGCCCTTCACGTAAAGAATCGTCTGCCCGTCGGGCGACCACGCGGCGGAGTCACAATGGCTCGCGGTGGTGATCCGGCGGGCGCCGGTCCCGTCCAGGTTCATGATGTAGATGTGCGGCGCGCCCGCGCGGTCGGAGGTGAAAGCAATCTGCAGGCCGTCCGGCGAGAAAGACGGCGCGGTGTCCGCGCCCTGCTGGTTGGTGAGACGCTGCTGAACGTTGCCGTTCAGGTCCACGATGTAGAGACTGGGCGGCCCGTCGATCGAAAGCGTCACGGCAAGCTTGTCGCTGCTCGGCGCCCAGGACGGCGACACGTTGAGGCCGGCCTTGGACGAGAGCTTATGGCGACCCGTGCCGTCACGGTTGACGACGTAAAGGTCCGGGTTGCCGGCAACATAAGAGGTGTAGA
>JAYTIE010000164.1:0-3992 GCA_043732015.1 Elusimicrobiota bacterium
ACCTGGGACGCCCCCCAGCGATTCCACGCCCGCGAGACCTTTCTCGACGCACGCTTTCGCCAGTTTCGGCAGGTGCACGCCGGCGCCTGCCAGAACGCGGAGCCCGTTGATTTCGATTTTCTCGAACCCGCCACGAAGCCGGACGACGACGCCACGAAGGCCCGTGTCCGGAAGCAAAACGTTGGAGCCCCATCCCAGAATGAAAAACGGGACCTTGTTGGTGGCGCACCAGAACTGAACCGCGCGGAGCTCGTCGACGGAATGAAGCTCCGCGAACGCCTCGGCCGGTCCGCCGATGGCCCACGTGCAGTGCCGCGCCAGCGATTCTTCCGGCTTCACGCGCCCGGCGAGTGAAGGGATGTCGCGCTCAAGGCGCCGGGAAAGCGCGTTCGCGCCTTTCACCAGGAGCTCTCCCGCTTTCACCACGTCTCCCGCGCCGAGCGTCAACAGAAGGTCATTGGGTTTCAGTTCCGCCCGAAGCTTGTCGATGCCGTCTTCCCATCCCCAGAGCACGAGCTTCTTCTTGTTGATTCCCTTCGCGATGCTCGCCGATGAAACGCCCTTGATCGGCTTTTCTCCGGCAGCGTAGATCGGCATCAAGATGACGCGGTCGCCCGCTTTCAGCGCGGCAGAAAATTTTGGTGCGAGGAGTTTCGTGCGCGTGTAGCGATGCGGCTGGAACAGCACCACGAGGCGGCGGTGCGGCCACCGGCCGCGAACGCCGGACAGCGTGGCGCGAATTTCCGTCGGGTGATGACCGTAGTCGTCGACCACAGTCACACCGTCGGCATCGCCTTTCAGTTCAATGCGGCGGCCGACGCCCGCGAACGACTCGAGCGCTTCCGCGATGCGCGCGAACGGGACATCGAGATGAAGTCCGACGGCCGTGGCGGCGAGCGAATTCAGGACATTGTGACGGCCGGCCAGCGGCGTGCGAATGGTGCCGAGTGTTTTCCCGGCGACCATCACGTCGAACAGCGCGCCCGTTTCATCGAGCAGAACGTTGGCCGCGCAGATGTCGTGATCCTTCGAGAATCCATAGGTCGCGATGCGGCGGTTGAGACGCTTCAGAATCCGGCGAACGCCGCCGTCTTCCCCGCACACGAAGGCTTTGCCGTAGAAAGGAATGTGCGAGGCGAAATCGACGAACGCGTTTTCCAGGTTGGCCATCGTTCCGTAGTAGTCGAGGTGATCGTCATCAATGTTGGTGACGACCGCGACGGTGGG
Organism: Elusimicrobiota bacterium; assembly: GCA_043732015.1. Taxonomy (GTDB): domain Bacteria; phylum Elusimicrobiota; class Elusimicrobia; order F11; family F11; genus JBBRXR01. The sequence continues at coordinate 1,228 of JAYTIE010000164.1, forward strand.
AGAAAGTTTCAGGAAGGAACCGTCCGATTCATCGGCTTCGGCGACGAGGTAATCGCCGGTGCCCAAAATGCCGCCCGTGCCCACGGCGCGCAGCCGGCCGCCGACGACGACCGTGGGATCAAGGCCGCCGGTCTTAAGGATCTGTCCGACGAGAGACGTGGTGGTGGTCTTGCCGTGGGTTCCGGCGATCGCAACTGTGTATTTCAGGCGGGCGATTTCGGCCAGCATCTCGATGCGCGGTATAACGGGGATGCCAAGGCGGTGCGCTTCCTTCACTTCGTCGTTCGCTTTCGCGATCGCGGTGGAGGTGACGACAACATCGGCGCCGTCGACGTTCTTCGCTTTGTGACCAAGGAAAACGCGCGCGCCGTTTTGCTGAAGGCGCTCGGCAGCGGCGTTCACTGCAAGGTCGCTGCCGGTCACCGTGTATCCGAGCTTCAAAAGAACTTCGGCGATGCCGCTCATGCCACTGCCGCCGATCCCCACGAAATGGATGTGTCTGATTTTCTTGAACATGCCCCTGGGTTCTCCCAAAAATCGATTTTCGCGCCGGGAATCGTATCCCTTTTACTCAATTGACCGAAACGAACGGGGTTCTCGATGCGCTTTCAAAAACACCGCGCCGCCCGCGACCCGGCCTTCGATACCGTTGAAAATATATGATTTTACGGTGTTTGTTCAACCCCGTCGACGGAGCCTATTGTTGACAAGAACAGTCAACTATCATACCCTGAAAGCGTCATGATGAAAGTATCCAGCCGGGTTACCTACGGAGTTCGCGCCCTGGTCTATCTTGCCCGTTCGGGCAACGACCACACGGTTCCGCTCGCCCGCATCGCTGAGACCCAGAAGATCCCTCTGCCATTTCTGGAACAGATTTTTTCGAAGCTTCGGAAGTCCGGCGTCGTTGAAGCCGTGCGCGGCCCCCAGGGCGGTTATCGCCTCGCGACGGAAGCCTCGAACATCACGCTGGCGCAGGTCGTGGGCAGCCTCGACGGTCCCGCAGAACCGGTCCTCTGCACGATGCCGGAGAACCGCACGCCCGACTGCCACGAAGTGGACGGCTGCTTCAACCGCCTGATCTGCAACGAGCTGGATGGTGCGCTGAACAAAATTTTGTCGGACAAAACGCTCGCGGGACTGGCTGTCGAAGCCGACCGCTCCGAGGCGTTCGCGCCGATCCGACTGAAAGCCTGAAAGGAGCCGTGACAATAGATATGGAAGACCGTGTGCTGCTGAAAATTGAAGACCTCCACGCCACCGTGGAAGGCAAGCCCATCCTGAAGGGCGTCAACCTCACCATCAACAAGGGTGAAGTTCACGCCATCATGGGCCCGAACGGCTCCGGAAAATCCACGCTCTCCAACGTCCTGATGGGACATCCCAAGTATCAGGTCACGTCGGGAAAAATATTTTTCAAAGGTGAAGAGATGCAGGACCTGAAAGTCGATGAGCGCGCCCGCAAGGGAATGTTCCTCGGCTTCCAGTACCCGCTCTCGATCCCCGGCGTTCCGGTATCGAAGTTCCTCCGCATGAGCCTCGCGGCGGTTCGCGGCAAGGACGTGCCGATCATCGAATTCCGCAACAACTTCAAGAAGAACATGGAACTGCTCGGCATCGGCGACAGCTTCTCCGGCCGCTATATCAATGAAGGCTTCTCCGGCGGAGAGAAGAAGCGCCACGAAATCCTCCAGCTCTCGCTGCTCGAGCCCTCACTCGCGATCCTGGACGAGACCGACTCCGGCCTCGACATCGACGCGCTGAAGGTCGTCTCGGCCGGCATCGAGCGTTTCCGCTCCGCTGAGCACGGCATCCTGCTCATCACCCACTATCAGAGAATCCTCGATTACGTAGAACCCGGGTTCATCCATGTGTTCGCCGACGGACGCATCATCAAATCGGGAGACAAACAGCTCGCAAAGGAACTTGAGAGCCGGGGCTACGACTGGGTTCTCAAAGAGACCGGCGCCACCGCGGCGCGATAGAACGACCGACAAGGAAAATCTATATGTCCAAAACCAACATCGTTACCGAAGATTACAAGTACGGTTTTCACGACGACATCGAGAGCGTTTTCAAGTCCGAAAAGGGCCTGACGAAAAAGCTCATCGAAGCAATGTCCTCCATGAAAAATGAGCCCGCCTGGATGCTGCAGATCCGGCTGAAGGCGCTCGAGGTCTACGAATCGAAACCGATGCCGACCTGGGGAAACGTTGAACTCCTGAAGGAACTCGATTTCAACAACATCCATTATTACGTCCGCCCGTCCGACCGCACCGAGAAGGACTGGAACGAAGTCCCCGAAGGCGTGAAGAAGACGTTCGAACGCCTCGGCATCCCGGAAGCGGAACGCAAGTTCCTGGCCGGCGTGACCGCTCAGTACGAGTCTGAAGTGGTTTACCACTCCATCCGTGAAGACCTGACCAAGCAGGGCGTCATCTTTCTCGGCATGGACGACGCGGTGAAGCAGTACCCGGACATCGTGAAGAAATATTTCGGCCGCATCATCCCGACCAACGACAACAAGTTCGCGGCGCTCAACACCGCGGTCTGGTCCGGCGGCAGCTTCATCTATGTGCCGAAAGGCGTGCACGTCGAGATTCCCCTTCAGGCCTACTTCCGGATCAACTCCGAGAACATGGGCCAGTTTGAGCGCACCCTCATCATCACCGATGAAGGGTCGGATGTTCACTACATTGAAGGCTGCACCGCGCCGACGTACTCCAGCGACTCGCTGCATTCCGCGGTCGTTGAGCTCGTCGCGC
>JAYTIE010000165.1:0-10266 GCA_043732015.1 Elusimicrobiota bacterium
CCGGTTCTCCTCAGCGATTTCGGGCTTGATGAAGCAGAGCTCAATCACCAGATCGCGGTGGCGGCGCTGCCGATCGGATCCGAAGTGACGATTCCGCCCGGCGTCTCGGTGAACATGACGGTGGCGGGCGAACGAAAGTCCGTCGAGTTCGGCGAACCAATGTCGGCGCGTCTTGAAAGCAAATTCGGGAAATTTGTTTCCGTGTCCGTTCTCATGAAAGAAGCCGTGGGCGACGCCGACGAATTCCAGGACCGTCCGGTGCGTGCGATGACGAGCTACCGCAATATCCGTCTTCCCGATGTGCTGGAAGGGCCCCTCTCGGGCGCGTCCATTCCCCTTTTTGAGCGGGCATTCGTAAAAATTATTTCGCTCTGGTCGTCGGCGTCGGTGGACCGCCTCCGGGAGATCTACCGAGGGTCTATTGCCTGGATCGCGGAGTCCTGGGTGGCGCCGGGTCTGGGCGGATGGTTGCTCGCGCTGGCGCTGGGAAGCGCCGGACTGGATGGGCACCTCGCCTGGACGCTGGGCCAGGTGGCGACCTCAACCCTCTTTTTTCTTCTGCATCTTCCTGGGACCCGCGCAGCGGCCGCGGGTCCGGCGGTGGTTTCAGTCTTCGGTCTCGCGGCGGCGCTCATCTATTGTCCTGAAACTCTTCTCGGGGTTTTCCTCCTGACGCTGGGCATCGCGATTTTCCATTTTGGTGTGAACCGTTCGGGACCTTCGTGGAAGGCACTTCAATCCTGGCACGCCGACCGCAGTGCGAAGAACAAAGCGGAGTACGAAAAATCACTCGCATCCCGCCGCGTATTCCTGAGGACGACGGGAGCGCTATTCATGCAGGTGACAGGAGCGAGTCCGTTGGGAAAAATCGTGGGTGGTGTGCTTGGCACGGGCACGAAAGGCGCCGCGGAGGCGGTCGTTGGAACCGCGGACGCCATTGCCGCTGAGAGAACGGCTGTTTTTTACAATTTCATTTCGGAGCAGGGCCTGATGGATCAGGTGATCTCAATGATCGTGAGTCAGAATCTGGCTGTACTCCCCGCGGAAGCGAGAGCGGCGGAAATAGCGGACCACAAAATTATATTTCAGAGTGTTTCGCCGGAACGCTTGCAGGCGGCACGGTTGCTGGCGTCGCTCCATCGATCGGCCTCGGCGCGTAACCTCTCCGCCGAGGCGCTTTTAGGAGAAGCGCGGCGCATCGTCAGCGGATTGGTTTCCCAAGCGGTCAAGGCGGCGAAGGCCGTTGACGCGCCCACTATCACGACGCCGATACACCCGCAGGTAAGCGGAGGTCTCGCAGTCACGACGGAAGCCCCAAAACCGGCGCGCGGCTTTTTTGACGTGACCGACGAAGTCGGTTTGACCTCGGCGGTCCTCGCCGCGATCATCTCGCTCGACCTCGATTCGTTCGCGTCTCCCGGCAACCGGGAAGCTCTGGCCGAAAGCACGTCGGCCGACCTCGCCGCTCTCTCGGCCTTCCGTCGGGATCTGGCGATTGAGCTCGCGAGAATATGGCGCGACAGCGCGGAAAGCGGCGCCGACGCCACGCTTCTTGCCGACGCTGCGGTCGCCCGGTACTTGGGTGGACTTGGCGCGTGGTTCTCGTCCTACATGGCGGCCAAGCCATCACTGTCCGGTCCGATTTCGGATATCGATTTCAGTCGCCTGGTCCGGATTTTTTCGGAACTGACCACCTCCCGGTACCTCAGTCCCGAGGATTTCCCGATCCTGAAAACGGTGGCGCGCGCGGCGGGCGTTTCAGATGAAATCATGGGACAGGCTCTGACGGATGAAGCCGCGTATCGCCTCCTGGCGCGGGACATTCATCCCTACGCGGTTCAGGCCCGCGCGGAACTGGACCGATTCTCTACGGTCCATTTGATGCACGACGGCTCCTACCACGTTCTCCGCGAATTGAACAAGGTGGGGCAGCTTCCCTCCAATTTAATCTTGATCAACGCCGATCCTCACCAGGACCTCGCGGACGCCAATGATCCGAATGCCCCGGTTACGGCGGGTACGTGGGTCGGGCATGCGCTTCGTGAAGGTCTGGTGAAGTGGTATCTGCAGGCGGAGTACACCCAAAATGGAGTCGACTATTTCGCCTGGACACTCAACAAGGAAACGAATGAACTCGTAAAAACTCTGCTCGAACCCGGGCGCGCTCGCGAGCTGATCGCCGGCAAAAATGTCTTCCTATCGATCGATGCGGACGCGTTCAGCCTGGGTAATGATGAAGACCATGCGCCCTTCGTTCTGACCACCGAGCAACGAGACGCGCGATTTGACGAGATTGTGGATCTTGTTTCCGCTTCCCGGGTCGTCCGGGTGTCGGGCGCCATCTCCCCCGACTATCTTGCCGGTTCGGCCGATTCGGGATGGATAGAGAGCTGGCAGCGCGCCTTCGAGCGTGCCGTCGACAGGATCCGGAACCGTCAGGCTCCGTTTGGCGTGTCGATTCTCATCGCTCCCATTTATTCGCGAGTTTCCCCGTCGGCTCGGCGATTTATCGCGTTTGTGGCGGCGCCCGTTCTCGAAACCCTCGTTCTCGGCGGTCTGTTCGCCGCCGCACCGTCCCTCGCCATCCTGTTCCCGGTCCTGGCGGCAATTCTCTTCGTGGCCGCACATCCCAGGGTATTCAGGGGTCGAAGTGCTTCGACAGAACGTCCCACGATGGCCGACCGCGCTCGACTGCTGGCGCAAGGCTTCGTCTACGGACTGGTCTTCGCTCTCACCCCCTTGATCGTCGCAGACCCAACGACGGCGTTCTGGCTGGCCGCGTCCATCAATTCCACGCTACACAGCGGGTTGAGCCTTGACGCTTTCTTTCGAGGCGTGGGTACCGAACAGCGGGCTGCGGCCGTGTTCGCCACCGTTCTCAGCCATGGCCGCGAACGGACCGTGAGCAATACCACGAAAAAGGTGGCCGGCCTTCTGCGGGAGGCGCCCCTCTCCCGATCGATCGAGAGTATCGACGGCCGCCTGACGATGCTGGAAGAAGTTGCAAAACTTGGTGGCGGGGAGTTAGGCCGGAGCGTTCAGTCCCGGTTCGGCCGTGCCTTGAACGAAGACGAAGCGCGCCTGTATTTCGAACGGTGGGTGCTGGGCGCCGCTACGACGAGCGATTCGTCCGCCATTCCGGCGCCCCTGGTGGCGGGCGCGACCGTCGCGCTCATCGACGATTCCATGTCAGAGCGCCTTGAGGCGACCGTCCGTGACAGCGTCTTCTCGTCGGGTGAAGGAGGCAGGGTCGTGTTTGTCGCCGCCAACGATGCGCTGGCAGCCCGAATTAACCGAATTCTTGAAGCGATGAAACTCACGGCGGCGGGAAGTGTTACGGTGCGCCCGGATCTCTTTCACCAATCCGGCGAGGCGTTGCGGGTATCTCTGCGCGAGATGGCGTCGGCTTTGGCTGGCGACGAGCGGTTGGGCGGGCGTTCCATTTCCCGCGTCCTGGCGTCGGACTCGGTTACGCTGGATATGGCGGGACTGGACAAGAGCGACCCCCTCAGGGCCGCTGTCATCGTCATCCTGTCGGCTCTGGGATCTGTTCAGGTCACTGCCGGGCAGCTGGACCGGATCTCAGCGCTCGCGCTGATCGCCACCCAGGCCTGACCTACCGGCCAAACGGGACTAGTGAATGTCCCGGGGATGAGGGGCGTCCAGCTCGTTCGAATCCCACAGGAGTTTAGACAGCTCCTGGACGATTTTAGAGCGGACATTCAGTCCGAACGCATCCGTGAAGGCCCCCGCGGCATCGGTTGAGCGGATCGATGCAAGACGATCGATTTCCGTTCGCAGACCGGTGTACACGTGAAGCAGATGATGGCGATTCATGGGACTCTCCTTTACGCCTGATCGATTCAGTCCGGCGGTCTCGCGGCCAAAAAAAAGGCATTCCGCACATGCTGCTGCGGAACACCCGTTGTTCCTTCTCTGGCCAAAAAAAAGGCGTTTCCTTCCCAACACGGGAGAAACGCCTCATTGCGAGTCGCTGGATCATCATCGATCAGCTACCTTTCCAATCTACGATATGTTTCGTGAGAGCGTCAAGTACTTTTATATTCGCCCCCAATTAGCGGCATATTTCTGTTTTCCGTCGAGGAATGTCACGTTTTTGAAGAAAAAGTGTCACAGGAATGACACAAGTCACGGTGAAAAAACCTGCTTCCGGGGACACCATCGTGAGTGATGAAATGGTTAAACAGATCATCGATTGCCGCCCTTCTTCTCTCGCTTCCCCTCTCGGGAGCTCAGGCTGGCAATGGAAACGGCACGACAGCGGGCCTCACTCTCCTCGAATCCCCCAGCGCCCGCGCCTTCTCCCTCGGAGAATCCCTTGTCGCCGGTTCAAATGATATCGCAGCGCTCGGTTACAACCCCGCCTCTCTTTCTTCCATGAAAACCGGTCAGGCGTCCTTCCTTTATCAGAAGGGCCTGGTCGACGACAGCTACGGCCACTTCATGATCGGGGCGCCCTCCCGTCACGGCGGTATCGGCCTTTCCGTCGGGTATTACAACGGCGGAACCTTCGACATGACGAATACGGGCGGCGCGACCCACTCCGTAACGGCACAGCGTGACCTGGCCCTGGCGCTTTCATCCGCCCGTCAGTTCGGCCCGGTGTCGCTCGGAGTCAGCGGAAAATACCTTTCATCTGAAATTGCAGAAGCCGCTCGGGCCACCGCCTTCGCTGCGGACTTTGGACTGAGTGTCGCCGCCAGCAGCGTTCTGCGGCTGGGCGCCTCGCTTCAGAATGTCGGAACCGCCCTGAAGTACGCGGACCATGGTGATGAATTGCCCAGAATGGCCCGGCTCGGTGGCGCGCTGTCGTTTCGCCCGGGCGGGTTCAGCACATCGATTTTGTTCGACGGGACCTACCGGATGGTGGAAAAGGAATTTGAGCCCGCTGCGGGCCTGGAGGTGGGCTTTGGCGTTCTGGCCCTCCGGGTCGGATATCGGGGAGGCTCCCAGAAGGCGCTGACGGCCGGCACCGGCTTTATGGCGGGGCGTGCCTCGTTTGACTATGCCTTCGGCGTGACCTCGGGAGACTTGAGCGCGTCCCACCGCATCAGCTACAGCCTCCGGTTTGGCGGGCCTTCGTCCATCCAGTCACAGCTGGTGTCCGCGGCGAACGCCCGGTCCGCCAGTGTCACGCCGGTAAAGAATCCTCCGGCGCAGGCCAGCGCGTCAGCGTCCCGGCCCATTGCGGTCTACTCCCTTTCAGACTCACGGAAAACGGTGGAGGTGCTTCCTTCAACCGTGGTTCGCCGGGTTCCGCGGACCTACGAGATCAAAGATGGCGATTCCCTCGCCAGCATCGCGCAGGAACAGTATGGCGATCCGCGTCTCTGGCGCAGCATCTATCAGGCGAACGCGCATCTGATTGAGGATCCGACCAGAGTGAAAACCGGCCAAAAGATCGTCCTTCCCTAACCTCATTCCCCCGTCGGTTCAGTACTGAACCTTCGTCAGTCCGCTCGGCAAATCAAAGGCTTTATTGGAGACGGTCACATCTTCGCGAATGTCCTGAAGCGTCGTTTTGACGACGATTGGCCCCACCCGTTCGAACTGGACATTCACGCCCTTGTAGTACCAGAACGTGCCCAGCTCGTACTTCGCAACGCTCATTTCCTTCCCGCGCAGGGATTCCTTGTGGGGCGCTTCGGTCAGGGTCGGCGGAATCTCATTCCACACGACGAAGTTCTGCCAGAGCGGCATGTATCCGTAGATGGCTTTCTCCGCCGGCGTGGCCTGCCACATTCGAACACCGTCAAAAATCGTCAGTTCATCGTCAGCGGGATTCGTTGCCTTCACCACCACACGGGATTTGTTCGCCAGCGCGTCCACGACCATCGTGAGAGCCCCCGAACTGATGAAGACCAGCTTCCCGTCTTTCTGTGTCTCGAACTTTTCGACTTTCGCGTGAAACTCCATGGTCTTGAACTGAGGTTTCTCCGTCTGCTGGGGAACCTCGGGTTTCGGTTCAGGATTGACCTGCTGCTGTTCCGACGGTTCAGGTGCGGGTTCCTGACTCCTGCATCCCGCAAAGGCGATTGACGTCAGAACGGCAAATGAAAGCGCCCGGTATCTGTTCATGAAGGTTTGTTTCCTTTCCTGCATTATTTAATCAAAGCGGTTTCTGCCAGCGCCAGATCGTCCCGTCTTCGGGATCGTTTACTTCGGCGATGCGCTGAAATCCGGTTTTCTCGAGCACCCGGCCGGAGGCGTTCTTCTCAGGCAGCGTGTGCGCGACGATTGTTTCCACTCGACGGGAGGACGCAGCCCGGTCCACCAGCGCCGACGCCATTGCGGTGGCGTATCCCTGGCCCTGGTGCGACGGGAACGTGAAGTAGGCAATCTCGACACGCGATCCGCCGGACGCGCTATCGACTTCCGGAGCGCCCTTGTAAGCGCATGTCCCGATGACGAGCCGCGTGCGCCGGTCGGCGACCAGAAATCCGCCCCAGTCGGGATCAATGCGCATCTTCTCGTAAAAATCTTTGGTCTGCTGGGCGACGTCCCGCACCACGGGGCGATCATCGGGTCTGACCGCGCAGCCAGGGTAAACGGAGACCGCGTTGTCGAGGAGAAGTCCGATCAGCGCCCGGTCGAGCGGAATGAGCTCAATGGACGGGGCGCCCATCTAGAAAAGCCAGTTGGCGCCGAGCTGAAGGCCTTCGGGTCTTATTTCAGCCTGGAAGTCGGTGCCCGGCATCATCATCGCTTGCGAACCGTCGACGGGTTCAAGCGCGGGCGCCTGTTCTTTCATTATTTTTTCGAGAGAAGTCCGGTCAGCCTTTGAACCGGCGGGATAGGCGGCGCGGATGAAAATGAGCGCGGCTTCCGGGCTGTCGCTTTCAAAAGTGAGATCCGCCTTGACGCCGTGTCGCGTGACCGGGGTCGCGTAGCGATCGATGGTTTTCACGCCTTCTGAGCCGGCGCTCAAGGTCAGCGCGGTTCCCACCAAGATCTGGACATCGTTCAAGGTCATGCCGAGCTTGAGCCCGTCCCACGAAAGCGCGCTATCCGCTGTGGAGAGGTTTCTCACGATCGATTCTGGCGTCACGGCGGGTCCGGCGGCGCAAAGGCACACGGCCGTGAGAAGGGGCGCGGAGAGCACGAACAGACGCCTGATCATCGGGAGGCTCCTGGGTTTCATGGCGGAGAGCATACCAATCCGGTGTGCGACGAAAGAAGGGCGGGGGTCAGGAGGCGGGTTCGTCAAGAATGCCCTGGAGCTGCCGGAAAAATTCTTCCCGCGCTCCCCGTTCGATCCATGGAAAATGGCCGCAGTCATGGATCAGGATGAAACGGAAGTCGGGAACGGTGTCCTGAAGCGGGCCTTCGACGCCTTCCGCGGGATGCGGATCTCGGTCGCCGTGAAGGGCGATGACCGGACAGCGGATGTGGCGAGCGATCGCAACGAGTTCCCCCCGCGCCCGGAGCCGGGTCGCCTCCTTCCACACCTGGCTGTGAACCTGGAAGTTTGCGCCGGCGGTTCCGAGGTCCAGGGTCATTGGATCGACGGAGTCGGCCTTCGCGAAGAGAACGCCGATGCGCGCGAGCGCCGCGTCCTTGCCTTCGCCCGCCGGGATTCCCATCCGCCGAAGGAGTTCCTCGGCTTCTTCCCGCTCCGGTGAGTTTAGACGGCGAAGACGCGTCGCGGTCACGTCCCGGCCGAACCAGTCCTGAAACGGTGGGCATCCGACAAGAATCAGCCGTTCAACGAGACACGGATGACGGGCGGCGGTCAACAGCGCAAGCCAGGCGCCCCAGGAGGATCCGATGAGGGTGATGGGCCCGGTGGCATGTGCTTCCAGCGTGGAGCGGAGCTCATCCACCTGTCCGGCGATGGAGTCGGCGGTTTGGAACGGTTCAAGAACGCCCCGTTCCGTCCCGAGGTGCGCGGCGAGAAGCGAGACGGCCCCCGCGGCGCCCCCGGCCCGCCATGAAGCGTCGCGACTTTGTACGGCGGCTGACCGTGGATCCTAGGGTTGGACAACGGTCGCGGCATCCTGTGCGGGGACAAATTCCAGGCTGGGCGGCGGCGTGACTGGCGTCGTTTCGGGTTCGGGGACCGGAACAGGAACGGGCGCCGTCGCGGAACTCTCGACGACCGCCTGCGTCACGGTGATCGTGTCCACGACGACGCTGGTTGTGTCCACATTGGTGGTGAATGATTCGTTGGGTTTTTCAGCGGGCTCTTCAACGACGGCCGGAGGAAGGCTCGGTTCCGGGCGCGCTTCCGGCATTTCCCGGAGCAGCGAGTCGTCACTCAGAACGGCCACGGCGCCGAAATCATTTTCATAGCCCACGATGGCCGTGTAAACCGTGTCCCGGCCGCGGGTCCAGCGCCAGAAGTAGTTGCGGGAACCGGGGCGCATTTCCGACAGGCGGGGTTCCATCTTGAAGGTCGGCGCGCCGTAGGCCTTCTGGAAATGGCGCGAGAGGTTCTCCACGTCGTCTTTGATCGTGGTCTGGAAATACCCGGACGGGCGTTTCTGCGCTTCGTACTCCACACGAAAAAATTTCTGATTCACGTTAAAAACCAGAACCGCGTCGGTCCGGACCTTGTCCAGGTGATAACCCTGCAGAACGACGTCTTCTTCTTCCTCGACCAGGCGCAGGCCGTTCGGCCCGCGGTATTCGATGCCGGAAAAGCCCTGAATCTTGTCGATCTTGAGATTCACGCAGAGTTGTTCGATGACGTCGGCCCGGCGCGTTCCAAAGGCGACCCCTTCGAATCCGCGCGTTTCCGGGGCGCAGAGCCCGGGAAGCGCGTGCAGAAGAAGGCCGAAGAGAATCAGGATGATGACCGGGGCGCGTTTGGGTGTAATCATGATTTTTAGTGGTGTCCTGAGATGACGAATGGAGAGTTGCGGTTCAATTCCTTCCACGGAATCCGGTCGAGGCCGGAGAGACAGTCCGTCGCGACAAGTCCGAGCAGCAGCAGGTAGAAAGCATCAATGTCGAAACGGTATCGATTGTAGTCGCCCCACGAAATCAGCGTTGTCGAGCCACCAAGAAACAAAATATTCGTGAGGATGTAGATCATTGTGACCGAGAAGGCGGTGTTTCCCCTTCTTCCGGCAACGAGTCTCACGATTCCATAGAGGAGGAGCGCGGGCATCCCCAGCGCCAGAAACCATCCGAACCCTTTCGGAGAAATCTGGCCGCAGGTAACCAGGTCAAAGAAGTCGGACAGCCGCCGCGTCGCCGGCGTGTTGAAACCATCCACGGTTCCCTCGTCGCCCGCGGGGGTGAAATAGGCGGCGGCGATCCCGTTAAAGCTGCTGAGGTAATTTCCGGGATGGAGCCTCAACATTTTCTTCGCGTCGTGGAGATAGATGTCGGCCATCATCTTGTACGCGATGTTGTTGAAATTTACGTGCCCGGTGCTTTTCACTTCATCGTCCAGAACGGGAATCCCTGTGACCGGGATGGGCGGCAGATCGGGCCGGATCTTGGCGACGGGATCGAACATGTAATGGAAAAAAGCAGGCGAGATGATGCCGCGCGCGATCAGATCTTTGGACTGAGCCTCGCCGGTGCGCCATCCGATCCGGTTCGCGATGTTTCCGCCCATGAAGAATTTCCCCGTGTCGGGACTTCCGAATACGACGGTCTGTTTCACGACGAACGCGGCCACCACGAGGGCCGGAATACCGGCCACCATCAGGACCTTCCGCCAGGAGCGTTGCGCATTGGCGACGACGGCGATCCAGGCCGCGAACCACCAGTAGGTGGACGTCGACCGGGTGAGCACCATCAAGGCGAAGGTGACGAAGAACAGAGTCCCGAATTTCTGGTTCCAGGTTTTCAGGTACCGGACGAGGGCCCAGCCCGATACGCAATAGGCGACGGCGATGGGATAGGAATAGAAGAGCCAGTTTTCGTAACGGACGGTGGTGGGAGACACCGTGTGGATGCCCGTGAGGACGACGGCGACCACGCGGTCGACGCCCATGTCCGTCATGAGGAGGTAGAGCGAAACGGTGAAGACCGCCCCCATCACAAGATACGCGGAAGAGAACGCGATGGAAAAATTAACCGGGAACGCTTTGAGGATCAGTCCGATGGCGAGATTAAATAGCGGTGGTTGCGAGTGGAGGTATAAGATTGTCCTGAGGAGATCCGTTTTCAGCAGCAACGGGTCCATGATCTGCACGAAGAAGTTTAGCGACGCGTCGTAGAAACGGATGCCGGCGGCGTGGTAACAGAAACGGGATCCGGCAAACAAAGTGAGGAGTGCCACGATGTAAC
>JAYTIE010000166.1:0-10230 GCA_043732015.1 Elusimicrobiota bacterium
GGACCGGCTTCGTGCTTAAGGAATTTCGCGTAACCGTTGATTGCCTCCGGACCCTGGAACACCTGGAGGTTTCCGGCGAGGTGCGCCACAAGGAACCCGATCATCATGAGGCCCGTTACGGCGACGATGATCTTCTTTCCGACCGTACTATGAAAGAACGCGCAGTTCATGTTGCTCAGAGCGCGCCCAGGACTTCTTCGGTGTGACCGGTCACGCTGACCTTCGGGAAAATTTTCTCGATCTTGCCATCGACACCGATGATGAAGGTCGTGCGCTCGATGCCCATGTACTTGCGGCCGTACATGCTCTTCTCCTTCCAGACGCCGTAGGCTTCGAGCATCTTCTTGTCGGGATCCGAGAGGAGCTGGAACGGGAGGCCGTACTTCTCCTTGAACTTCACGTGGGACTTCACTTCATCGGGGCTGACGCCAACGATGACCGCGTTCTTCTTGGAGAATGATTTCTCGTTGTCGCGGAAGCTGCAGGCTTCCGTGGTGCAACCCGGCGTGTCGTCCTTCGGGTAGAAGTAAAGAACGATTTTCTTGCCTTTGAAGTCGACGAGCTTCACGTCATCACCGGCATCATTCTTCAGGGAAAAATTGGGGGCTTTGTCGCCTTCTTTCAGCATAAGAGCTCCTATATTAGAGATAGACCGCGCCGTGACGAACGTTTGCGCCCAGCTTGGAAGCCGCGCCCGCATCCAGAAGCCAGATGAGATCTCCATGCGGTTTCACGCGCTCGACGGGATAGCCCACGCTGAGGCCACCCAGAACCTTGTTGACCACCTCGGCCTTGGGAACGCCCGACACCAGGAACACGACGCGGCGCGCCGCATTGATAACCGGGAAGGTGACAGTGAGGCGCAGCGCCTTCAATTTGTCCACACGGTTCGAAACGACCCATTTGCGCGTCTCGCCGAGGCCCGGGCTTCCCGGGAACAGGGAAGCGGTGTGGCCGTCGTCGCCCATGCCCTGAAGCATGAGATCAAAACGCGGGAAGGGACGATCTTCAAAAACCTTGTGCAGCGTCTCTTCGTACTCGGATGCCGCTTCGGCCGCCGATTCCTTTTCCCCCGCCATCCGGAAGATGTTTTCGGCGGGGATGGGCAGTTTCGAGAGCATGGCGTCGTAGGCGAGTTTGAAGTTGCTGTCTCTGCTGTCGGCGGGCACACAACGTTCGTCGCCGAAGAACACGAACGTTTTGTCCCACGCGATGCGGGAGCGGAACGGTTCGCTTGCCAGCAGCTCGAAGAGCTTCCCGGGCGTCGTTCCGCCGCAGAGAGAGAGCGTGAACCGTCCTCGTGCGGCGATGCTCGCCTTGGCGGATTCCACGATCAGCTCGGCGGCGCGGCGGAAAAACACCGCTTCTTCCTTGGCGACAATAATTGCGGCGGTCATGGCCAGGATCAATTGAACGCAACCTTGCGGACAATCTCACGAAGCCGGGCCAGCCCCTTGTCCACGTTGGTGAGATGGATGCGAACCGCGCGGCGGTTCTTGTTCACGAGCGCGCTCAAATCTCCCAGGGCCTGGGCTTCCTTGAGAACGCTGAACGAATACGGCTCACCCGGAATAGCGACGTCCTTCGGGTCGTTCGCGGTGATCTGAACGAACACGCCGGAGTCGTCGCCTCCCTTATGGAGCTGTCCGGTGGAATGCAGGAAACGCGGACCGAAACCGATGGTCGTCGCGACGCGCTTGGCGCGAAGGATGTCTTCGCGAAGCGCGGCGAGCGCGGCTTCGTTCTTCGCGTTGCGCGTGAGATAAGCGAGCAGGGCCACATAGTCGCCCGGCTGCACATGCGTAAGAACGCTGCGGAGAAGTTCTTCCAGCGTGCCGCCGGTCAGGCCGCGGTCGGAGACATAGGCGGAGATGCCGTCGTCTTCGAACGACGGGCGCCCGGCGCCCAGGTTGCCCTCGGCGCGGAAACGTTCAAGATAACCCTTCGTGAGATCCTTGGATTCCTGCACGTTCGGCTGGTCGAACGAGTCGATGCCGAGGAACGCTCCCGCGTAAGCGGTCGCGGCCTCCCAACGGAAAAACTCCGCGGTGATCTGCGCTTTGTTCGAGAGCTGAATCTTGATGATCGGGTGCCCCGCTTTCTTCAGCGCGGCCAACTTCGCCAGGACTTTGGCTTCTGGACGAGTGTAGACGTAGACGAACACCCGATTGTCGGTGTAGAACGACGGCGCTTCTACCGGTTCGGACTCGACGGGAAGGATGCCTTTCCCTTCCTTGCCCGTGCTTTCGGCGATGAGCTGTTCAGCCCACGTGGAGAACGACGCGATGTCTTTGGAAAGCTCGAATGTCACGCGGTTGCGACCGCGGAGCGCGAGCGCGCCGAGCGCGGCGCCAAGCTGCGCGCCGGGGTTCTTCGCGGCAGGAACGATGTCGAAGCAGGCGTCGGCCATCGCGTTGGCGGTTTCGGACAGGGCGCGCACGTCGATACCCATGACCGCAGCCGGCGTCATTCCGAAGAATGACAGCGCCGAATACCGGCCGCCGATGTCAGGCGGATTCAGAACGATATGACGGAAATTCTTTTCCTTCGCGATCTGTTCCATCTGGGTTCCGGGATCCGTGATGGCCATGAAGTTCTCGCCGGCCTTCGCGCCTTTCTTCTTCTTCACTTCGTCATAGAAGTACGCGAGGAACGCGTTCGGCTCGCTCGTTGATCCGGATTTGGAGGCGACGATGTAGAACGTTTTCTCCGGCTTGCTGCGCGACGCGCGTTCGAGAACCGAGGCAGGCTCGGTAGAGTCGAGAATCGCGAACGCGGGAAAGCCCGCTTTGCGGCCGAACGTCAGCTGGATCACCTCGGGGCACAGACTCGATCCGCCCATGCCCAGCAGCAGAACGTTCGTGAACTTCGCTCTCCGGACGTCAGCGGCAATCGCTTCGATCCGGTCCAGGCTCCGCTTCACTTCCGCCGGAACGGTAAGCCAGCCGAGGGAATTCAGAATGATCTTCTTGTGCGCGTCGTCAGACTTCCAGAGCGAGGTGTCCTTCGTCCAGAGGCGCTTCACCCAGTTCTCCGATTCCATGCGCTTCAGCGCCGCTTCCCAGTCCTTCTTATAGGATCCGAGTTCAAACGTCGCGGTCTTCGCGAGACGGCCCGTGAGCAGTTCGCGTTTTGCGCCGACAACGCGGAGAAGCGTTTCGAAAGACGCGCTGAACGAGCGGACGCCGTCTTTCTGAAGCTTCTCGAGATCCGCATCGAGGTCGACGAGATCGCGAACCGCGCGAACGTCGGCGGCAGCCTGCTCGACGCCCTGGGTGATTTTGTCAGCAGCTTTGCCGTGATCGCGGAATGCGTCCATGGTGGCCGGAGGCATCGTGTTCACGGTGTCAGGGCCGACCAGTTCGTCGACGTAGATGGTGTCGGCGAGCCGCTTGTCCTTGGTTCCGGTGCTGGCCCAAAGGAGCCGCTGCACGCGCGCGCCCTTCTTCGCCAGCTTCTGCCAGCGCGGCGACTGCGTCACCTCGAGGAAATAGGCGTATGCGAGCTTGGCGTTGGCGATCGCCGTCTTATGAAGAACCTTCTTGGCCTTCTCGCCTTTCTCGCCGCCGGCCGCGATGAGCGCGTCCAGCTGTTTGTCCACGATGCTGTCGACGCGGCTGACGAAGAAGCTGGCGACCGAGGAAATTCCGGACACCGGCTTGCCCTTGCGCGCGCGCTTCTCGAGGCCCTTGATGTAGGCCTCAAGAACCTGCTTGTAGTTGTCGACGGAGAACAGAAGAGTGATGTTGATGTTGATACCGGCGGCGGTGGACTCTTCGATCGCCGGGAGGCCCGCGGGCGTGCCGGGGATCTTGATCATCACGTTCTTGCGACCGACCCGCTTGAACAGGCGCGCGGCGGCGGCCGCGGTGCCATCGGTGTCGTTAGCGAGGTCCGGGCTCACTTCAAGGCTCACGTATCCGTCCTCCCCCTTGCTCGAAACGAACACAGGCTTCAACGTATCGGCGGCCTTCTGGATGTCGGTGATCGCGAGTGATTCGAAAATCGCTTCGGTGCCGAGGCCTTTCAGCGCGTACTTCTTCAGCTCCGCGTCGTAATCATTTCCGGACGAGATTGCCTTTTCGAAAATCGTGGGGTTCGAGGTCATGCCGCGAAGACCGTCTTCGGCAAGATACTTTCTGAGCCGCCCGCTTTTCATGAGATCGCGGCTGATGAAGTCGAGCCAGACGGCCTGACGGTGGTTCCAGAGTTGTTGCAACGTGTTCATAGGGACTCCTTACGGAATAAGCTTGGCGAAACGTCGCTTGCCGACTTTTAAAAGAGTCGGCTCCACGACAGAAATTTTTTCTCCGAGAGACACTTTACGGCCGGCGAGCTGAACGCCGCCCTGCTCGACGAGCCGGCGTGCTTCACTCTTGGATGGCGCCAGGGCCGCTTTCACGATGAGCTCCACGACGTCGGTGGCTTCAGCAAGACGGAATTCGGCGACATCCTCGGGCTCTTCCTTGTTCGAGAAGACGGCTTCGAAACCGGCGCGCGCTTGCGGGCCGGCCTCCGCGCCATGAAAACGGGAAACGATCAGGGACGCCAGGCGTTTCTTGGCTTCCATCGGATGCGACTGGCGTGCCAACTCTACGTCCTCTTCGGTGAGGAGTTCGTAATAGCGCCACATCAACGTGTCGGAAATGGACATCAGTTTTCCGAACATGTCGGCCGCCGGATCTTTGACCCCAATGTGATTGGCGTACGATTTCGACATCTTGCGAACGCCATCCAGGCCTTCGAGAAGCGGGAGGGTCATGACAACCTGCGGCTCCTGTCCCGCGTCCTTCTGCATCTGGCGGCCCATCATCAGATTGAAAAGCTGATCGTGTCCGCCGAGTTCCACGTCGGCGTTCACCGCGACGGAATCGTGGCCCTGAAAAAGCGGGTACATGAGCTCAAGCATGGAGATAGGCTGCCCCTGGGCCTTGCGTTGCGTGAAGTCATCGCGCTCCATGAGCTGCTGCACGGTGTGGCGGCGCAGGATGGTGCGCGCCATGAAATTGGGGTTGGCCCGGTCGAACAGATCATAGAGCCATTCGCCGTTGTAACGGACTTCCGTCTTCTCCGGATCCAGCACGTGAAAGACCTGCTCGGTGTAGGTGGTGATGTTGGCCTGGATCAGCTCTTCGGTCAGCGGAGGGCGCGTGGTGTCGCGGCCCGACGGGTCACCGATGCTGGCAGTGAAGTCACCGATGATGAAAACGACCGTGTGGCCCAGATCCTGGAACGTGCGGAGCTTGGTCAGCACGACCGTGTGACCGAGATGAATGTCGGGCGCGGTGGGATCGACGCCGAGCGTGACGCGGAGCGGGCGGCCTTTCGCGAGCTTCTGGCGAAGTTCTTCCTCGGAAACAATGCGTGTGACACCTCGTGAGAGGCGTTTGATTTGGGACTCGATATCGATCATGGGCCCTTCGGGTTTCTTCCGGTGGCGGGAGATCCGGCGTTCCGGTTGAGTGCATTATAGACAGCGACCACCGCATTGAACAGAGCGCTCGTCTTCAGGATTCGCGCAGCCGGGCATGATCTCCTACAATTGGACCGTGACACCGTCAGACCGCCGCCACGGCACCGAACACGATCAAAGCGTGCAGAAAAGTCTAGCTTTCTGCTGGCGTGAAGGCATCGCCGCCCAGGTCATGATCGGCATCATGGACTACTTCGTCACCCCGTTCGCGCTCCTTCTGGGCGCCACCACCCAAGAGATCGGCGTGCTCATCGCGGTCCCCAACCTGCTCTCGTCCTTCGCTCAGATGCTGGCGGTTCAGGCAGCCAAGTGGGCGGGAAGTCGCTTGAAACTCATCCTTTCTGGCCTCTTGATGCAATCCTTGTTCCTTGTCCCCATCGGTCTTCTGGCCTATTCCCAGCTCTCCAACCGCATCCTGATCTTCACTGCATTCGTGACCATTTACAAAGTGATCACCGCCGTCATCGGCCCGGCCTGGGGAAGCCTGGTCAGCGAATACCTGCCGGCCCACCGGCGCGGCAACTACTTCGGGTTCCGCGCCCGCGTGGTGGGCCTGTCGGGCGTGCTGAACATGATTCTCTGGGGCCTCTTCCTTTATTTGTGGAAACCACGGTTCGGCGCGGAGTCGGGGTTTCTGATTATTTTTCTCGTGGCGGGCCTGGCCCGCCTCATTTCGTTCGGCTACATGGCGCGGATGATCGAGGTTCCGCACCCCGCGACGCACGAGACCGACTTCACGTTCTGGATGTTCCTGCGACGCTTCAAGGAAAGCAATTTCGTGAAGTACGTCCTGTTCGTGTCCGCCATCACGTTCGCGACGAACATCTCGTCGCCGTATTGCAGCGTGCACATGCTGCGCGACCTGCACTTCAGTTATCTCGGATACATGGCCGTCAGCCTCGCCGCCGTCGTGATGGGCCTCGTCTCTTTCCCGATGTGGGGACGTCACGCGGATTCCGTGGGCAACGCGCGCATTCTGAAAATCACGAGCGCCTTCATATGGCTCATCCCCCTGCTCTGGCTGCTGCCACGCACGCCGGGGCCGCTCATCATCGCGGAAATGTTTTCCGGGTTCGTCTGGGCCGGGTTTAATCTTTCCGCGACAAATTTCATCTTCGACGCGGTGACGCCGGCCAAACGCATGCGGTGCCTCGCCTATTTCAATTTCATCAATGGCGTGGCGTTCTTCGGCGGGGCGTCACTGGGCGGTTGGCTCGGCGCCCGCGTTCCGCCGCTGATGGGATATCCGCTTCTCTGGATCTTTGTCGTGTCGATGGCCGTTCGTCTCGTGGCTGTGGCGCTTCTGGGGCCCCGGTTTCACGAAGTGCGGGAAGGCGCCCGCCCCGTGACCAGCTCACAGTTGTTCTTCAGCGTCGTCGGCATCCGGCCGCTGATGGGCAGCAGTGAAGACCTGCCCGGCCTCCCCGCCCGCACCGACCGCGCGTTTTCGAAACGCAACCATTACGACGAGAAGAACTAACATGGAGACACGATGAAAAACCGGACCGCCCTCTTTCTGCTTTCAGCGCTCATGATGACCGCTCCTCTCGCTGCCGCCGACCGCGCGTGGACGTCGGACGAAGTCATTCACCAGGCGCGCAAGCGCGCGAAGATCGTGGTTCAGGGCCACATCGAACGCGCCATTAATTTCGACTACTTCATTTTTGCCGACGATACCGGCAAGCTTCTCCTGAACGCGGCGAGCGTGAAACAGCGCATGGCCGCGGGCGACAAGGTCGCGGTCTACGGACGGGTTCTCGGCCACGCCACGCGGTTCGACCAGACGCTTACGGAAATCGAAGCTCTCGAGGTCGGCACCGATGGCTCCGACGACGCCAAAAGAATTCTCTCCACCCGACTTGCGTCCACGGAGTCCGTTCCAGCCGCCGCCGTTCCGGCGCCGTCGCCCATAACCGCCGCGACACCGCTGCCGGAAATGCCGGGCGCCGAAAATTCAATTGAATCCCGCTTGAAGTTCCTCGAAGAATTGAAGAAGAAATCGCTCATCACTGATGACGAGTACCGCGAACAGCGGAAGCGAATTCTCGGTGACCTCTGACGCGGGTTCCGGGTTAGCGGCTCCTCGCTGGCTGCTCATCGCGGCTGTCATCGCTGGACTGCTCGGGGCGTGGGTGCGGCTGAACGGCCTCGAACGAAAGCCTTTCTGGCATGATGAGATTTTCACCGCCATGGTCGTCAACGGCTTTCCCGCCGAGCAATATCACCGTTTCCTTCTGCCCAACGGCGTCTCAACGGCGGGAGAGATAAGGAACTCGCTCAATCAGACGCCGGCGCGGGGACCTGTCGATCTCATCCGGTTCGCCGCAAAGTACGACCCGCAACACGCGCCTCTGTACTACATCGCTCTTCAGACCTGGAGCCGGATCGTCGGGTTCTCGCCCGCCAAAGCGCGCCTGTTCTCCGCGCTCATCGGCATCGGTGTGATGTTCCTGTTCTTCTGGTTGGGTTCGGAGATCGGGGGGCCTGCGGTTGGCCTTGTCTCCTTTATCATTGCGGCGCTTTCCCCGATTCATTTCGCCTACGCACAGGAGGCGCGCGAATTTTCCCTCTGGTCCCTGTCGCTTTGCGCACTGGCCGGCTTCTATGTCCGCGCGATCAGATCGGATCGGAATTCCGACTGGACGGCGTATCTCGCGGCCGCCGTCGTCTCTCTGTATATCAGCGCGCTCTCCTGCGGCGTGTTGGCGGCCCAGTTTGTCGGGGCCGCGTGGCTAGACAGACTGAACCGGCGATCCCTCGTCGCGTTCACGGTCCCGGTTCTCCTCTTCGCTCCGTGGCTTCTGGTCATTGCAAAAGGGCATGCTCAAATTCAGACCACCACCGCATGGCTGGCCCACTACACCGGCAGCCCGGTGGACTACGCGCGCCGCTTCATCACCCTTCCGTCGTATCTTCTCTCCGGCGGTCCCTCGGCGGGCATCGACTCCGTGGCACTGGCGCTGCTGATGATCTCCGTCAGCGTGTATTCGATCAGGAAAATGGCGGTGCCGACACGTGTGATGATTCTCACCGTCCTCCTGTCGGTTTGCGTTCCCTTTTTAATTGCCGATGCCGCCATGGGCGGACAACGCGCGATTCTTCCACGCTACGAGTTTCCTTTGTTTATCGCGCTTCAACTTTCACTGGCAGCGTTCATCGCGACACGGGGACGATGGCTGCGGCCGGCGCTCCTGGCGCTGGTGGCCCTGCTGGGCGCGGGAAGCATCCTGACCTACGAGCGGTCGAACTCGTGGTGGACCAAAGGCGGTATTGCTTCCTCAGCCCCTTTCCTGGCTCGGATCAATAATTCAGAGGCGCCCGTGCTGATTGGAGACTCCGACCAGCTCTGGTTCATTGCGCTCGCAATGCTGGTGAAACCGGAAACGATCGTGATCGAGCAGAAGCCGGATTTCTCCGTTCCCGTCCCGACGGGACCCCGTTACACCCGCATCGTCATCACCCCCACCGCCTGGCTCAAAGCCTGGGCGCAATCCCAGGGCGGCAAGAAAGTCCCATTCAACGACAAGATTTACGTCCTGCCCAATCGCTGACCGCCCCTTCTTACCTTCCACTGACAATTCGCTAACCGTCCCCGCGAACCAGGTTTCTTACCTTTGGGTCCGCCATGACCCCAACAAGCCCATCGACGATCAACAAGATTCTGCCGGCAAGAACGGCCACAGCCTGGAACGTCGTTCCGCTTTCGTCTGAGGGAGAGAAACTCCGTTACGGCGCGGCGGCACCGAGTGAAGACTTAAGAATCAATCTTTCCGTCCTGGTCGGCGAATCGGTGACGCTGATTCCCATGCCGGCCGATCAGGTTCAGGAAGCGCTCCGCGCCACCTATGGTCTTGGCGCGGGATCCCTGGACGAAACACCTGCCAATCCGCTGGACGCATCGGAAGGAATGGACACAAATGATTCCGCGATGGCGCGATTCGTCGCTAACCTTCTCGAACATGCCCACGCGGAACGCGCGACCGACATTCACATCGAACCCGAAGAGAACGGTCCCCAGATCCGCCTTCGCGTCGATGGACTGCTGCGGTTTACCCCGGTTCCCGATGTTCTGCGCGACCAGACAGGAACCCTTGTATCCCGGATCAAGGTCATGGGCGGGATGAACATCGCGGAAAAACGTTTGCCTCAGGATGGCCACATCCGCGCGCGAACCGGAAGCGACGAAATCGACGTGCGCGTCTCGATCATTCCGACCATTCACGGTGAAACCGTCGATCTCCGGCTCCTTCCGCGAAATCTCCAGGCGCTGGGACTTCCCGATCTCGGGATGAGTGAAGACATCAGAAACCACATCGCGGATATCATCACGCGTCCCAACGGAATCTTTCTCGTCACCGGGCCCACCGGCCATGGAAAAACCACCACGCTCTACGCCTGCCTCCGCGACATCAACCATCCGACCCGGAAGATCATTACGATCGAAGACCCCGTTGAATACCGGCTCCGCGGAATCAGTCAGATGCAGGTTCATCCGAAAATCGGCCTGACCTTTTCCGCGGGACTCCGCGCCGTTCTCCGCCAGGACCCGGATGTGCTCATGGTCGGCGAAATCCGCGATGTCGATACCGCCGAGATCGCGATCCGCTCGGCCCTCACGGGACACCTCGTGTTCAGCACACTGCATACGAACGACGCCGTCGCCGCCGTGGCGCGCCTCATCGACATTGGCATCGAGCCCTATCTCGTGGCAGCGTCCGTCAGCGCGGTGCTGGGACAACGCCTCGTCAGGAAATGCT
>JAYTIE010000167.1:0-27604 GCA_043732015.1 Elusimicrobiota bacterium
TTCGGCCGCGCCGCGGGGCGTGAACGTTCCGCGCAGCTGGCCGAAGCCTTCGGATTTGAATCGTCGCTGGGCCTGGACGTTGAGTCTCGCCGTGACCGCTTCTACTGGATGAACAGCGTCACCGCGGAGCGCCCGGCGGCTGTCCAGACGGTAAGAGAAGCGCTCGAGGCCACGCGTGGTTCGCAGGCCGAGGGCGCGGCGCTGGATCTGTTTGTGCCGGAGCCGGCCGCCGATGCCACCGCACTTCTCGCCGACATCAACAAATATCGCCAGCTCACCGGAAACGAAAACGCGTCCATCCTGCTTGTTGGCGCGAACGAGGCGTTCGCCGGCGCTGTGCGCGGCAACGTGTTGCGTGCATCCGAGGTCACCGATCCCGCGGTGCTTTCGAAATGGCTCGAAAAATCAGGCGCGTCCCTGAAGCATCTTCGCGTTCTCGTTCACCGAAACGTGGTTCTTCCGGACAACATTTTGTCCGCGCTCATCGCGCTGGGGCAGCGCGCGGAATCGCCGGTTGCGGTGGACATTCTCATCCTCGCGGCCCTCGATCTGGGCGCCCTGGCCATCCGGGCGGGCGTTAACGACCTGGAAGGATTGATGAGTTTCCGTCGTCTGGTGGCCACGCAGGCCTAATCTCGTCTTTTAGACTCTAAAATAATTGATAATCAATATAAAGTGATAAGAGTCGGTTTACAGGTGAGTTACAGGTAGTTAAGGCGCACTTAAGAGGGGACAGCCTACCCTTTCCCCATGGCCCTCCCCCATCAACGTCGATGTGAGAGATTGATAGCCGCGGTATTGGCCGCGACTTTTTTCTTTACCCAGGTGGCTTTCGCACACCTTCCCGAACAGTCCCTTTGGGACGCCCGCCAGAAAGTCGCCACGCTGTCCGAAAAACCCGCCGCCCTTGCCGCCGTCTTGTCCGACAAGCTGTCGGCCGTCCGCCCCAGCGCAAGCTCTTCTGACTTCCTGACAGGACTTCCGCTCGATGCGGTGACCGTTCGCGACGTTTCGTTGTCTTCCGCCTCCGGTCCGCTCGCGGGCCGCCGGATCGTGATCGTTCAGGACGTTCACATGAACCGCGAATCCCAGGTCAACGTCGCCAAACTCCTTTTCTCGATGATGGACGCCCGCCGCGCCGGTCTCGTCGCCATGGAAGGCGCGGAAGGCGCTTTTGACCTGAATCGCTTCCGCCGTTTTCCGGACGCGCGCATGACCCGCGACGTCGCCCAGACTTTCTTCGATTCGAACCGCATGGGCGGCCCTTCCTTCGCTGGCATCACCTCCCAGACCACACCGCCGCCGTTCATCGGAATTGATGACGCCGCGCATTACGACGCGAATGTGGCGGCGTACCGTCAGGGCGCGGCATCGAAGCCCGTTGTTCTGGTGGCGCTTGAAACAGAAGCGCGCTCGATCCGGGAGAAAAAGAAGAAGTACCCGGTTGCGCTGGCCTCGCTGGACGCTTCCGCCGTCGCCTACGACCGGGGCGAACGCGGGCTGGGCGAACACCTTCAGCTGCTGAGCGGCGCCGGCGCGTTGAGTCTTCTTTCCGGCGCCCCGCTGGAAACGGTCCAGCGCTTCCTGAGCGCCTGGCGCCTAGAGAAGAACATGGATTTTGACCGCGCCGATGCTGAACGCCGCGCGGCGCTGGAGAAGCTGGTCGAGAAGATGAACACCGGGGAGCTCGAGAACATTGTCGCGCTGAGCCTCGCGTATAAAAAGGGCAGCGTATCCTACGCCGATTATTACCGGCAGCTTTCTTCGCTTTTTACCCGCCACGACATCTCTCTCGAGCGCTTCCCGTCCTTCCGGAGTTACCTCTCCTACATCTCGCTCTCGGACGGCATCAACAGCGACAAACTTCTTGAAGCCGCCCGCCGCGCCACCGTCCTGGCGATGGCCCGTCTGGCCACGACTCCGGAACTTCGCGAAACCGTCGCGGAATCCCGCCGTCATGAACTGAAGCGAAAGCTCATCGAATTCTCGCTCACGCCCCGTGAGTGGTCCGAATACGCGGCGGGTGGATTCGACGCGACCCTGACGCCGTTCGAAACGTTCTACCGGGAAGCGCATGTCCGCAGTGAAAAGATGGTGACCAACTTCCAGGCGGCGGTCAAAGGAACCGATTCGTCGAAGGTCTCCGTCCTGGTCATCGGTGGATTTCATGCGCCGGAGATGGCGGAGCGGCTGAAGGCGTTGGGCGCCAGCTATGCGCTGGTGTCGCCGCGTCTGACCAAAGTGGATCTCGCCGGCGGAAGCGCCTATCTCTCCATTTTCAGTCGTGAAAAAACCCCGCTCGATCGCCTCTTCGAAGGCGAACGCCTGTTTCTCTATCCCGCGAAGACCAACATCGGTGCGATCGGCCGCTATACCGCGGGCCCCAACCGCGCGTTCGAAGCGATCAGAATCCTGGCTGCCCGGATACGGAACGGAACGACGGGCGTCGTTTCCACGACCGTTGAAGGGCAGCGGTTCAGCGCAACCGGCTCGAAGACGGTTCCTTTCGGATACCAATCCGTCGGAGAAGTTGCGGTCGGGCGCGATCATGATTTGTTGGTTGCGCCGTCGCGCTGGCAAGCGACTCTCAGCGCTCTTCCGTCGCGGATCGCCCGACTGGCCGGCTGGCCGGTACGCGCACTGACCTCTTTCTGGGACCGGTTGATTGAGCGCGGCGTCATGACCCGGGGAACGGCGGTCAAACTCTCGTTCTTCGAGGATCTGTTCCTCTCCGGCGTCCTGCTTGTCGGCCTTCCGTGGGCGCTTGTGTCGTTGGGTGGCCTCTCTCCGTCGGCCCTCGACATCCTTCGGCCTGTTCTTGTTCTCGCCTCCGCGGCGTTGTCGGTTCGAACCCATCGTCAAAGCTGGGCGTGGTCCGGAGACGGCCGGGTCGTCCCGGTGGAACGGGCGTCGGCGTCGACTTATTTCGTGCAGGCGATCCTGTTCCGTTCTCTTTTCCTGTTCCCGGGCGCGGACGGATTGGTCGCGCTCGGGGTGGCGACGCTTCTTCACTTCGGCTGGAGCAATGGGCTGGCGCGCGCGATTCCGGGACTTCCTGTCGCGACGATGTCGGCCAGCGCGCCGGCGTCCGGCACCGAAATTCTCGACCGCAGCGGAACGATGCCGGGCGGCATTGTGGCGCACAATCTTCTGGATCTCGCGGCCCGTCCCACGGGGGAGAGCACTTTCACGCGGGGCAACGCGCTGGCTGAAGTTCGCGCGCTGCTCCCGGTCTGGTCCCGCCAGCTCGGGTTCAAGCGGGTCTATCTCTACAATTCGATCATGCCGGTGGGTGAAATTTCGGTTCAGCTGCACCAGGTCAAAACCAACGGTTTCCATATTCTGGCTTCCGATGACGGAAACACGTTCGTCAGCGTGGCCGGATACGACACGAAGCACGTTTTGCATTGGGCGGCGGATGGTCATGTATTGCGGAGCATCGATGACGATACCGGAAACAATTTCTCTCCGAAGAATCTGACGGGGATCGATCCGCGTCTTGGTGGCGACGCCGGCACCCAGACGCCCGCCGCCCTCGAAGCGGACTACCGTTCGCTCCTGACGGAAGCGCGCGAACAGTACGGCATGGATGTCATCACCGATTTCGTCCCGTGGTTTGACCCCGCCACCATTCCTTATCAGTGGTCCTTCTGGAAACCGCTGCCCGACGCCTACACGGGAGAATGGGTCGCCGCGCGTGGCGACAAGAACGCCGAGCTGAAAGTGATCGGGAAAATTCTGTCGGAAGTCGGCGACTGGTCCGTCAGAAAAGTCTTTGAAGACGGCGAGCTGAAATTGGTGCTCATGCGGCATTTCACGCCGTGGGGGAAGAACGTCGATCAGATCATTCCCAACTTTTTCAATCCGGACGTTCAGAAGCACCTGATTGACGGCCTGAAAGCGCGCATCGACCGCGGCGAGGCCGGCGTCCGGGTGGACCTGATTGCGAACACGCTTCGCCGCAACCTGATCGGCTACACGAGGGGCACAGAAGTCTCCTTTCCGTTGGGCGGACCGGACGAGCCGATGCGTTACATCCTGTCGGAAGCGAAAAAATACGCCGTGTCCAAGGGAGTAAAGTTCACGGTCATCGGTGAAACCTATCAGCCGGACCGGGACCTCTTTGTCTACGACCCGGCCTGGAATCAGGTGGTGGACGAACTCTACTACGCCGATCCCTACAAGGCGTTTGAAGGCAGCGACAACGATGAGGCAAAGCGCACCGCTCCCGTGGACGTCAAGCGGCTCCGCAGCGCGCTGAACTACATGATGATGGAACCGGATCGCATGGTGGCGTTCCCCGCCAATTTCGACGAGCACTCCATGGCCTGGTTCCAGAAGAGCGGCCGATACGCTTTCATGTCGGTGCTTCTCCTGATGGGGCAGTTCGGCATGCGCGTCATGTTTGATGCGCGCGAGCTCATGTTCCACGAAGGCCAGATTTCCACGATACCCGGCGCGAACCATCCTGCGCTGACCCCGAACGAATGGGACGCCCGCCAGCAAATGTCGAATCGTGAACTGGTGGAACAGGGCCCGAACGTGAAAGCGCTCGAGAAGATGCCGCGGGTGGATTCGACGGCGCCGATGGAATGGCTGCGGACCGAGAACGACAGCCGCTACATCGCGGCCAGTTTCAGGACAGCCGAGGGGGAATGGGCCGTTTCGGTCAATGATTTCGGTGTCCCGGGCAAACAGCCCGTGGTCGTTTCAGCTCCGAATGGTTTCACGACTGAAGCCGGCCTTCCGAGGAAGAAAGATGAAAAGGCCATTCGGGAGGCCGAGAGCAAATTCCGGCTTGTGAATTCGGCCACGGGAGAGGCGTTCCCGCTCACGCTCTGGTTTGACGACATGCACCGCAAGGATTCGTCGGATCCCTCCGATACGTCCGGTGCTTACCGAATCCGTATTCCCCGCATCGCTTTCGAAGGACCGAATGTCTGGATCATCCGTCCGGCAGAGAATGCGGTTCCGACCGCGGAGGAAGTCGTCTCGCGGCTGAAAAAGCTCGCGCTCAACTACAGCGGGGATTTTCGCCAGATCGCGCGCTCTCTCGTCGAACGCCTGACGGCCCCGGACCGGGGAGCATGGACCGCGGACGAGCGCGAAGCGGCGATGCGAATGCTCGCCGCCGCGAAAGATTCATTCGACTGGGCCAAGGGCTGGGTCGCCCAGTCCAAACACTATCCGCGCTTCATAGGCCATCCCACGTTCGTGCTGTCGATGGAAGGCCGTATCAGCGCGACCCAGACTGCGCGCACGCGCGAGGAATACGAAGAATTCCGGAAGAACCTTTTCGATCGCCTGAGCACCAACCAGGGCGGCCTGGGCGACCTGATGGGCACGTTCATCAGCGCGCTGGCTGATATGGGCATGGTTACCACGCTGAACCCCAATTCCGAGGCGCCCGAGGCCTACGTGTTTCTGCCGAACTACCGTCAGGGCGTCCGGCTCTCGAGGATTGACGAGTGGGGTTGGCCAATTTCCGACTCGATGAACGAAGCGTGGGCCGCGTCCCGGCCTCAGGACAAGGCCATCGGGATCCCGCTGATCACGGACCCGAAGCATCCCGATCAACCGCTGACGGTGACGGTACCCGTTCACGGCATTGGCGACGTGAAGGTTAATTTCCGCGCGGTCGAAAAAGCCGGGCTCAAGGTCATCATGATCGAGACCGACGGGAACGAAGGCGAGGGCGCCAACATCTTCAACCGCATGTACCAGGGAAGCCTCTCATCCGAAGAGCGGTTCCGGCAGCAATGGGTTTACGGCGTCGCAGTCCAGAAATTCAAGGAAAGCTTTTCCCTGCCGGACGGACCGCTTCACATCAACGAGACTGCCACCGTCGTGACGCTTCTGGCACGGATTCGCGAGCGCATGGAGCGCAGCATCAAAGAAGGCGTCCGGTTCGACATTGCCTACGAGATCGCGATGGAAGAGGTCGGGCAGGAAGTGATCTTTTTCACGCATACGCTCGTGGAAGCGGGCGTTGACCGGTTCTTCTCCAACATTCCCGTTGGAGACTACATCCGCGAGTTGTTCATCGAATCGCCGCTGCTCAAGAAAGAGCAGGCCTGGGAGGTAACCAAATGGCTGATCCACGGCAAGAGATCGACCGTCCATGGCTCAACGCTCCCGGGATTCTGGTTCGAGAAGAAAGGGGAAGCGCACAATTCTCCTTTGCAATTCGTCGTCGGTCTGGCGCAAAAATTTGGCGGCGACATCGTCGCGGTCAGCCGCCTGAACGCCAAGAAAGCTGGCGAGTTCTTCGTCGAGGCGAAAGTCCTGACGCCGGAGCAGGTCGCGGCCCGGCCGGTGACACCCGTGACGAATTCCGCTGACGAACTTTTCTTCGTCGATCAACGCCAGATCGACTTGATGGGCCTCAAGGAAGCGGAGCCGTCGAAGCGCCATCCGGAACGCATCCTGAATCCGTCGGATCCTCAGGCCCACGAGATTCATCGCTGGGTGACCGGAGGCCAGGATCTGCCCGCCGATTACCGCGAAGCGGCCATCACCGATGCGGAACTGAAAGCCATCAAGGACGACAATCGCCGGATCATGATTCAACGTGTCCGCTGGGGAGTGCAGGCTCAGTACATCGACAACGTAACCAAGCAGGTGAAGAGATTGAAAGACGAGGGCCTTTCCCCGAATGAGCGGGCCCGGGCGTCGGCGCGTCTCGAGGTGTTGAAGGACCGGTGGGTATCGTGGACCGGGCAGCCGTTCCCGGCGAATATCGAAGACATGCACAAGCAGGAGCTTGTGAACCTGATGGACCCGAACGCGATGACGGCGGTCTGGTCACGGCGCATCGTCGAATACAAGCGCATGCTGTTTACCGTGTTCGGGGAAAATCTTCCGTTTATTGAAGAGCGCGTAGACGCCATGCCGGCAGACTCAGAGGGAATCGACGCGCTTCTCGACGCGGTCATGAAAGAGAGCGGGAAGGGGTCGCTGGAGGAGCTGGTTCAGCCGTTCCTCGATCACATCGAGAAAGACAAAGTTCAATTTTTGTTCGCCGGACCGACGTTTGACTACAAGGGCCGCGTGATGGTTGCGATTCTGGACCGGGTGCTTGAACGCCTTGGACGAACGCATCCGAACGTGACGAACCGCGCCATTTATGTCGAGGGATACAACGACGAGCTGTCTCGCTATCTCGTGAAGGGCGCCGACGTCTGGCTCAACACCCCGAAACGTCCGCTCGAAGCGTCAGGCACGAGCGGAATGAAGGGCGACTCCGTCAATCTCACGGTTCGCGACGGATGGGCCGCCGATGGTGGATTGCCCGGTGTGAACATTGTGGCCATCCAGCCCGAAGATGAGACGCTCAACCTCGATCACCCGGAAGAATGGCCAGCGGAACTCAAGAATGACCCGGCCCGGATGAAGCAGTATCTCCTGGAAGAGGCGGCTTCTCTCAACGCCGGTATGGCGCGCGCGTCCCGGGACTTCTACACGAATCCGGGCCAGTGGTGGAACCTGCTACGCCGGTCTCTCTTCGCCAAGGTGACGATTTATTCCGGGCGTTCCGAGTTTGTCGGTCGCTATATACCGACGAGCGACCCAAGAGTCAGCGCGGCCGGCCGCGAGATTGGAAATTTCGAACTTTACGATCGCCGTATCGAGAAGATGGAAGACAGCGCTCCCCGCATTGCCGAGGAAAAGCGCTTTGGACGTCTCGTGGCCGGCGTTTCGTTCAGGACGCACGTCCCCACCGTTACGTCGCTCGACGCGGAAAACCTGGTGGAAGCGTCGATCGAAATTGAGGCGACGCCCGAGGCGCTGGCCGACGCCGACATCTTTTTCTACTACGGACTGAGAGATCAGCCCAACTGGACCCCCGTGCGGGCGGGTCCGTCGGACATCGAATTCAACGGCAACATCGCCACTGTTCGTGTGCGTTTCGCGCCGGGAAATGCCGGCAAGTTCGGCGTGACCGCCTTCGTGACGCCGAAGAACGTGTCCAATCCTCATCTGCGTATCTGGGCCGCCCCCTTCAACGGGAACGCGGAATTCGATCGCGAGAGCGATGGTTCGGGTTACAGGACGACGGTGGCGCCGCTCGGGCTCATGGGTTTCTGGGCGGGTCTGCCGCCCATGTCGGTGGGACGCACCAGCGTGAACGAGTCCTTCATCATCTCAACAATCCTGATTCTCGTCCTCGGCCACCTCCTCCTGTACGGCCAGTCTCTCGGCGGCCTGCCGACCGACTTCATGGGGCTCATTGTCGCCTCGGCGCGGATTTCACTGGGCCTCGCGTTCGCGGCGTTCCCGTTCCTCTTCCTGGGCCACCTGATCTTCGGCGTTTTCGAACCCTCTGAGCGTCGCGCCGTGTTCAGCGGCACGCTCGCCGTCAAGGCCGCGTCCGTGGCCGCGGCGACCCTGGTCGGTCTTCCTCACCTTGTCTTCGGCATCGTCGCACTGGCCACCGAGTTTCCAATTGCCGTCATCGGCTACCTTCCGCTGATCATCCTCGGCGTAGCCCTGGGCGGAATGGCTCACCGCCGAGTGAACAAGCAGATGCTGGACTGGATTGAAAAGACCGAACGCATCAAGGACAAGCCTGTCACGCTTTTGCCGCGCAACCGTGAGTTGCTCCTGAAGCATCTCGCAACCGTTATTCCGTACCTCGGGGAAAACAGCGCGACGGTGACGGATCGAAGCCTCATCGATCTGCGTAATCGCAGCATCGATTTTCTACCGGCTTCCAGGACCACGCTCACGCCGATGGCCCAGCCAAACGCTCCCGTGAAGGTCGACGCCATTGTCGTTCTGGGCTCGCACTATCTCACGGTTCCGTCTCAGGCCGCCGAAGTCTACACGGCGGTCCGGCGTAACAACCCGGATGTGATGGTCGTTTTCGCCGGAGGAATGGGTCCGCGCACCCTGGAGAACTTCCCGTTCTGGTCCAGCGAAGCGGCGCTCTTCCGCGACATTTTCCTTTCCTCGGTGAAGGTCCTCCGCCGCGCGATGCTGGAGAGATCACTTACGCCCGCCGCCCGGAAATACGGACGTTTTTCTTCACTGTTCGTCGAGCTCATGCTCGTCATCGACGAGGCCATGTTCGCGTACCGAAACATATTTCCAAAAAGGATCCTGATGGACAGCGATTCGAAGAACACGGGCGCGAACGTGAAAAACGTCGAGGCTGAGTTCGTGAAGTACGGACTTGCGCCGAAGAGAATCATGATCATCACGGCGTCCGTGTTTCAGCGTCGCGCCGTGGCCACGTGGCTTCAGCAGTACGGCCTTCCCATGGACGTTGTGTACAGCATTCCGGCCGTTCCGGGAGACCTGAAAATGTTGAGAGACGCCGAACTGGTCGAGCTCGCGGACGAAGCCGCGCTTCAAGTTCGGCGCCTGACCGAGTACGCCGCGCCAGATAAAAAATTCACTATTCCCGTACGGATTCCCGCTGAAGTCGCGGCGGCGGAAGCCGAACTAACCGAATATCTGATCAAAGCCAATCAACTTAACTTTGCCGCCGGTCACGATCACGCGCCCCCGAAGCTCCGCAGCCCGCTGCGAAGCTATACGACGTTACTGTTCACCGTCGTGGCCATCGTGGGCCTGTTCGCCACGCTGGCCTACGCCCCCACGGTCAACATTTTCAAGGTGATGTTCGAGGCCATTCCGATGTTCGGCGTGGTCGTGTTGGGCGGGGTCATGATCGCCGCCATCAACGGGATTGTCTTCAGCCCGCACGGCGTACCTCTCACCGATTCAATGAAGCCGGGCGCGCGCCGGAGTTTGGTTTCCACTCTTCAGAATGTTTTGCCGGTAACCATCGGCCTCGCTATCGCGCTCGTACCGATTCTGGGATTTGTCCAGATTCCACTTTTCCTCAACATCACGGGCCTGATCATCGCCGGACTTCTCGTTCGGTCGTGGGGTGGTGTGGAAGCGAGGAACCGGAACAAACCCGGTGGAACACCGGGCGCCGCCGGCTTCTGGGCGAAAACCAACGTGTCGCTTCGCACCGCGGGCGCGCTGGAAGGACTGTTTGTCGTGATTCTTTCCGGAGGTCTCTTCATCCTGCCCGCGCTGTTCGGCGGCGCGCACCTCCCGTCGGGGGCGATGTGGGCCGCGCTGACGGCTGCCGGCCTCGCCGTGTCGGCGCTCTTCCTGAACGCGATTCACCGGTGGTCCGGCGTTACGCTGACCCCCGGTGGAGAACCGGTGCGCGACGCGGAAACCATCTCGCGCGCCGTCCGAACGTCTTATCTCAGCCTGCTGGGAATCCCGGTTCTCGCCGCGGCGTTCGTCCTACCCGGCTTCGCCGCCGCGGCGGCCTTCGCGGTGGGCGTTGTCCTGGCGATCGTCCCGCACGCGGTGGTGAACGGGCACATTGAAAAGTCGCTTCTGACCGACGAAGACCGCGCCGACGCCGCCCGGACCGCGAAGATCTTGGCGGCGTTGAACGCGGCGCGGGCGGGACACGATGCCGCCGCAGAAGCCGCCGCGCTGGCGTCGCTGGTTTCCCTGGAGAACATCGGCCTGGATCAATTTGGGCAGGATCCGAAGGCGGGCCAGGACATCGGACCGTGGCTGGCGATTCGATTCGCGGCGCGTTCGGCGGCGCGCCGTCAGAACAGCGCATCCGCTCAAACGCTGTCGGCGGCCCTGACGGCTTCGACCGGTGTGGCCGCGTCATCCGACGTCCGCCGAAAGGACAGCGTCGCCATTCTCGCGAGAGGCACCGCCGTGGATGAGATTGCCGGTCAGGTCCGCGAGGCGAGCGCGGTCGCGACCGACCTCGCGATGATTGTCATCCTCACGAAGGAGCAGGAGTCACTCGCCGCGGAGCTTCGCGCCCAGTTCGGCGAGAGCGTCCGGTTCGTTCTGGAAAGCGAACTCCAGGATCCCGCGTCGGTTCTCAAGAACCTCCTGAATCCGGTCCGCGCGCAGGGCGGAAAGCTGAAGATGATTCTCCAGCAGGATGGCGGTATCCCCGAATTCATCATCAACAATCTGGCCAAGTTGAGCCAGAACGATCAGGACCTAGTCGCCTTCGTTCTCGTGGCGACCCTGTCCTCCAGCGCTTTCGCGGTGACCGCGACACTGGGTGACCTTCAGAAAGGCCTCGAATACAGCGCCCTGGTCATGACCCAGGCGTAAGGACGGTCTATGGTAGACTTCGTCCGTGCCGACATCTTTCCTTCAATCCCGCTCTAAAGTCCTTCGCCGGCGTCCGCTCGTCGTCGGTACGCTGACCGGTCAGGCCTCCCTCAACGCTCAGCTGACACGCGCGCGTTCTCCGTACATCGACGTGGTGGAACTTCGCCTCGACACGTTCACCGCGGTTCACAAGGAAGGCGCGAAGGCGTTCGCTCTCGCGCTCATGCACCGCGTGCGCAAGGTGACGCGAAAGCCGGTTCTCCTGACCTTCCGATCCCACACAGAGAGTGGAACGGCCGTCCGCGCCGAGTTCCGCGCGGGGGATTCGCTTCGCGAGTCCGTTGTGGCTCCGCTGCTTCCGCTGGCCGCGCTCGTGGACGTCGAGGCGCGGCGTGTTTCTTATGCCGCCCGCGTTGGCGCCGTGGCCCGCCGCCTGGGTGTCGGCGTCATTCACTCCTATCACGATTTCAAGGGCGCGCGCCTCGCGGGGCCGCGTCTCTGGGCCGCGCGCGCCGCGAAGAAGGGCGCGGACGTTTTCAAGGTCGCGCTGTCGCCGAAGACGGACCGTGAGCTGGACGCGTTTCTTGGGTGGGGACTTTCTCTGGACGGCCCCCGGGTTCTGATCGGGATGGGACCAGAGGCCGCGATGACCCGTCAAACCGGATTCACGTTTGGTTCCATTCTGACCTACGGCCATTTGGGTCGGTCCGCGGCGCCTGGCCAGGTGGCCGCCGCCGATCTGGGCCGCCGCATCCGGCTGATCTACGGAGCGAAGAAGTGAGCGCCGATCTCTCGAACCGCGCCTTGTCAGAACTGGATTTCTGTGTTCTCGATACGGAAACGACGGGCGGAAAAGCCGAGAACAGCCGCGTCATCGAAGTGGCGGCGTTCCACTACCGGGACGGCATCATCCTCGATAAATTCCACACGCTGCTGCATCCCGGCGAGCGGATTCCGTTCTGGATCACGGCGCTCACCGGCATCGACGACCGCATGGTTGCGGACGCGCCGCGTTTTCACGAGATCGCGCCGAAGCTGAAGGAGTTCCTGTCCCGCGGCGTTTTCGTGGCTCACAATGCGGCGTTCGACTATTCGTTTATTCAGGCGGAGTTCGCGCGGCTCGGAGAAACGTGGGAAGCGTCTCGCCTCTGCACGGTGAAAATGGCGCGTCATTTGTTTCCCGAGTTGCCATCCCGAAGCCTGGGGAATCTCTGCGATCATCTGATGATCGAGATTTTTGGCCGCCACCGCGCCGACGGGGACGCGGAAGCCACGGTGTATGTCCTGAAGCACTGCCTTAAACTCTTCAAGAGCAATCTCGGGGTGGAAACCTGGGAGGATCTGGCTGCCTGTCTCGCGTCGGGACCCTTGAGACTTCCCGCGGGCGTAACGATTCGTGACATCGAGGAATTGCCCGAGGGGCCTGGACGGTATGTTCTTCGCGGCAAGGACGGTCAGGAAGTTCATGCCGCGCGCGCGAAGAACGTCCGCAACGGCATCCGGCGATTGTTTCGCGCTTCAAATCAGTCCGAGAAAGCGGTTCGCTGCCGTGAGCTGGCGCGATCCATCGAAGTCGTCTAGACCTTCGGCATTCCGCCAACGTAGCCTTTCGCTTCGCTGCGCCCGCCTTCCACCTTCATCGTGAACTTCGAACTTCCCGCGCCGAACTGAACCGACGCGGTCCAGCCGACCGGCGTCACCCAGAGTTCGGTTTCATGCTTGTCTCCCGCATGCACGAACGACCCGTTCACCCGTCCCGCTTCAAACTTGAAATGAAACGCGCCGTTCTTCACCCGCCGTGATTCGATGACGCCGGTGAGCTGTCCCTTTCCGTCGATGGCGAGCACGACGCGGTGGTGATCGCCGGTGACGCGAAGTCCGCGCTGAGGGATGTTGCCTTTCACGAGCTGCGCGCCACCCCGCTGGAATGTGATTTCCACCTTGCCGCGGCGCATGTCGACGAACGTTCCGCGGAAGCGGCCGCTGCGGTCCGCCGAGAGATGAAGGGAATGACTGTCGCCGGTGTGAAGGATGGTGCCGCGGACTTTTCCGTCGTTGATGTCGAAGCTGGCGGCCGCATGGCGCGAGAAGTTCACGATCCGTCCCGCGCTGAGGCGGTTGCTCCGGGGGTCGTGGAAGAGCGTCGCGTAGTGATGATCACCCTGGTAGTCGTGGGGAAGGTGGCGAGGCATGCGATTCGCCATGAAGCATCTCCTGGAGCCATGGCGAAAGGACCACCAACGGCCAAGCAGGCGCTATCATACCACGGCGCACCGAAAGTAAGGCCGGGCGTCGTGCCCCTCGCTAAATGTTCCGTGCGGGCGAAGCGAGGAACAATCGGTGCAATGTCAGGCGCGCATTTCCACGGTTCTCGCTGTCCGCCGACGGCCATTGAAGGGGGGCTCAACGGGCGGACACATGGAAATGGCTGGTAATTAATGCTTAGTGGAACTGGTCTGGGTTCTGGGTCAGGCGGGCGAGGACGTCTTAGTGAGCGCCGGCGGGGGCGGCCAGTAGGAAGTACAGCACGTGGCAGACAACCAGAATGAGGAGTTTGGCTTGGAGCGTCACGGGGTAAAGATGTGCGGGGACATTCATGATTTCAATCCCGATTTTAACGGGTGTGTCCAAAGTCATCGTCTCAGCGGCGCGCATTTCCGCGGCTCCGCCCGGTAAAAGTTACAATCGTTTCTCTATACCGCCATGAGCAAACCACCACTTGGACTTCTCCAGCGCCTGCGCGCCATCGTACTCAAGAGCGATTTCGACAAGGTCAAAGACCTGCTCGAAAATGTTCAGCCGTATGATGCTGCCTGGGTTATCGGCCGATTTCCCGTGGACGAAAGAATCGAGATGCTTTCACGAATCACACCGGAAAAGGGCGCCGAAATTTTCCAGGAGCTCGCGCTGCCGCTGCAGACCGAAACGCTTCGCGTCGGTCGCCATCCCGCGCTCATCGCGATCGTTCAGCGTCTCGAATCCGACAAGGCCGCCGACGTTCTGGGATCCCTGGATCCGATCGAGAAGGACCGCTGGCTGGCCACGCTCCCGTCGGAAGAGAAAAGCGAGGCGCAGAGTCTTCTGGCCTATCCGGCCGATACCGCCGGCGGACTCATGGCGAAGGAATATCTTTCGGTCCCGATCACGCTGACCGCCGCCGAAGTGGTTCGCCGTCTTCAGACGCTGGCGCCCTCCTTCGAGAAAATCAAAGTCACCTATGTTTACGCCGTCGACGAGCACAATGTTCTGAAGGGCGTTCTTCCCATGCGCGACCTCGCTCTCAAACCGGGTTCGACGCCCGTCGCGTCGTTCGCCGTGACGAACGTGACAACCATGCCGGTCACGGCGACAAAGCGCGAAGTCGCCGAGCTCTTCCGCGAGCGCAACCTGCTGGCGCTTCCCGTCGTGACACCGGAGGGGACGCTGGCGGGCATCATCACCGCCGACGACGTGCTGGACGTCATCCGCGAAATCGCCGATGAAGAGCTTCTGAAACTCTCCGGTGTCTCGCGCGAAGAGTCCCGCGACGTGTCCGTCGTTCTCACCCTGAAGCGCCGGTTCTCCTGGCTCAGCCTGAACATTTTCCTGAATCTTATTTCCGCCGGCGTTATCGCCTTCTATGAATCGACCATCTCGCAGGTCATCGCGCTCGCGTTTTTCCTGCCAATCATTTCGGACATGAGCGGAAACGCGGGAATGCAGGCGGTCGCGGTGAGCATTCGCGACCTGGCGCTGCAGCGGATTCTTCCGCGCGATTACTTCAAGGTGCTGCGCTATGAAGCGATCGTCGGGGTTCTGAATGGACTGGCGCTCGGCGTCATCATCGGACTGGTGGCTTTTCTCCTGAAAGGGATTCCGATGCTGGGCATCGTTGTGGCGCTGGCCCTCTGGATCAACACGATTGTCTCGGCGATTGTTGGCGGGACGCTGCCTCTTCTGCTGAAATGGTGGAAGTTCGACCCGGCGTCGGGTTCCGGTCCCGTGCTGACCACGATCACGGACATGCTCGGATTTTTTATTCTGCTCAGTCTCGCGACGTACTGGCTTCCGTTGCTGAAGCCGTCGTAATCACCAAGGAGTCCTATTCATGAAGAAATTCGCTCTGCTTCTGCTGCTGACCGCCGTCCCCGCCCACGCCTTCGACAAGGAAAAACTGGCGCAACACCTTCGCGAGAATCTGAGCCTTGATACCCGCTCCGAAATCGTGGTTCAGGGCGAGCCGAAGCCGGCGGGAATCGGAAATCTGCTGAAGGTCGTCGTGACCGTCGGCGGCGCGCCCTACGATGTTCTCCTGACGACGGATGGCCGGCGTTACGTCTGGGGCCTTGTCGCCGACATGTCGCTCAGCCCGGACGCGGTCCGGCAGAAAGCCATTTCGCTCGACAACGTTCACGCCGTCGGTTCATCCAGCGCGCCGGTAACGCTCGTCGAGTATTCGGACCTCCAGTGTTCCTTCTGCAAGAAGGCGCATGACATTCTCACCACCGAACTTTACAAGGCCTATCAGCCGAACCAGGTTCGCTGGGTGTACAAGCACTTCCCGCTGAACATGCATCCGTGGGCCATGCAGGCCGCCCTGATGACCGAATGCGCGAGCCGTCAGAATTCCGAGGCCTTCTGGAAGCTGTCGGACTTCTTCTTCGCGAATCAGGAGAAGTTGACCGAAGAGAACGTGTCGGAAAAGGGCCTTGCCCAAGCGAAAGCCCTGGGCCTCAAACCCGCCGACATCAAGACCTGCATGGACGACCCGAAACTGCGCGACCGGATCGCGTCGGACAAGAAGGAAGGCACGGTGGTGGGCGTCACTTCAACGCCGACCATTTTCATCAACGGGCGGATGCGCCGGGGCTTCCGGGATTTCGACGACATCAAGGTCGTGATCGAAGAGAAGCTGAAAGAGAAGAAATAGCGCGATGAGGGCGGGAGTCCACACTTCCGTTCGCCGGAGTTTCGCCGCGGCCGCGGAAACAGCGGCCGCGCTGGGGTGCGAGACCCTGCAGATCTTCACGCAGAGCCCGAGCGACTGGAAAACGCGCGTTTTCCGGGACGATGAATTCGCCGCCTTCCATGATGCGCGCCGCCGGTTCAATCTCGATCCGGTCGTCGTTCACACGCCCTACATGCCCAACCTGTGCACGTCCAATGAGGAACTCTATCAGCGTTCTCTTCTGGCGCTGAAGGACGATCTGCGGCGGACCGAACAGCTGGGCGCTGAGTATCTGGTCATTCATCCCGGCGCGTACTCTCCCGACGCGACCGTGGAGACGGGGCTTCAACGCGTGACCGCCGCCTTCCGCGAAGCGCTGGCCGAAGTCCCCGGCCGGGCGATGATCCTGATCGAGAACATGGCGGGGGGCGGCCGCCGCCTTGGCGGACACTTCCGTGAAGTCGGGGAGATGCTTCGGCGAACGGGTTTCGAGAACCGGATGGGCGTCTGTTTCGACACCTGCCACGCCTACGCCGCCGGATACGATCTTCGGAACGAAGCGGCGGTGGACAAAACACTGCTGGAGTTTGACCGGGAGATCGGCCTTCCCCGCCTCAAGGTATTCCACGTGAACGATTCTTCGGGTGCGCTTGAGTGCCATCGTGATCTTCACCAGAACCTGGGAGAAGGACACATTGGCCTCGCGGGTTTCCGAGCTCTTTTCCGGCGCCCGGAATTTTCCGGCTGCGCCCTGATTTTAGAGACGCCGAAGGATCCGGCTCCTCAGGCGGATCTGGACAATTTAAAAAGGCTGCGGTCCTGTTTGCCGGCCGCTGCGCTGAAGGGGACCCGATGACAGAAGTAGGACAGGAGCCCGAAAAGCCGCTTCCCGCGCTTCGCGCAGGGATCGAGGCCGTCCAGTTTGAACATGAGGGCCAGGCCATGGTCCTCCTGCGGGACCAGGAAGGCCTCTCGAGCGAATCCCTCGCGGTGACGCTGCCCGGCTTCGTGCTCGCTTCCATGTTGAACGGAAAAACGACCGTGTCGGAGATCCAGGGTGCGTTTGCGAAATCAACCGGCGCGCTGCTGAAGGTCGAGGAGATCACCGGTCTTGTGGCCGCGCTGGACAAGGCCGAGCTCCTCGAAACGGAGGCGGTCACCAGGCGCCGCGGGCAGATCCATGATGAATTCCTGGCGAGTTCTGTCCGCCCCGCCGTGCATGTGGGCGGCGGCTATCCCGCCGAGCCGCTCGAGCTGGCCGCGTTTCTTGGCGGGTTTTTCGGGCACAAGAACGGACCTGGAAAACAGTTTCCGTCGGATCCCACCGGCGCGCCGCCCCAGGCGCTGTTCGCGCCGCACATCGATTTCCACCGCGGCGGTCCGGCTTACGCGTGGGCCTATGAGGCGCTTTCCGAATCCCGTCCGCCGGATCTCATTGTCGCGCTCGGCGTGGCGCACGCGTCGCCGCCAGCGCCGTGGACAGCGACCATGAAGAGCTACGAAACCCCTTACGGGGCCATGGGTGTGGACGCGGGTCTCTACGAGGATTTCAGGAAGACGCTCTGGTACGACCCGGTCTCGGAGGAAGAAGTCCATCGCACGGAACATTCGCTGGGATTCCAGGCGCTCTGGCTGAAATACCTCTGGCGCGAAAAGACTCCGAAGTGGCTTCCCATTCTTTGCTCCTCGTTCGAGATCTGGGCGGATGACCGTCCGCCGTCATCGGTGTCCACCGTCGACGAGGCGCTGACGAAATTCGGGAAGATCCTGAAGGCGCGGCAGGACAGGGGCGAGAAGATCCTGATCCTGGCGGGTGTGGATCTGGCTCATGTCGGGCCCCGCTTTGGAGATCAGATCGAACTGACGCCCGAGCTCGAGAAGAAAATACAGACCGAGGACCGGGCATCCATTGATCTGGCCCTGAAAGGAAACGCGGACGGGTTTTACCTCTCCGTGGTTCAGGACGAAAATTGGCGGAAAGTCTGTGGGTTGTCCGCCATTTACAGCGCGCTGCGCCTGATGAACGAAATGGCGCCGTCAGCCGTAGGGAAGATGTTGAGCTATGGGCAGGCGCCGGATCCCATGGGGGGCATTGTCAGCTTTGTGAGCGCCATCTATCCGCGGAGCTGACCGCCGCGCGACGCTTCAGATTGTGATGTCCAGCCCGAAATATTTTGCACCCGCCTGAAGCCCGTGTCCAATGAACCAGCCGGCAGCGGAGGCGACGAGCGCCACGCCGGCGAACTCCAGTCCTGAAATCATCACCGGCTTTTTCGTAATGGCGCCCTTCGCCATCCCGACCAGGAGCAGGGCTCCAACGGAAAGAACCCATGAGGCCGGCATCGCCAGATTTCCGCAGGGAAGAAGGAATGGGACGATGGGAATCGACGCGCCCAGAAGGAATGAAGCGAACATGACCGACGCCGCCTTGAAGGGCTGTGAGATGTCCGC
Source organism: Elusimicrobiota bacterium (assembly GCA_043732015.1). Taxonomy (GTDB): domain Bacteria; phylum Elusimicrobiota; class Elusimicrobia; order F11; family F11; genus JBBRXR01. The sequence continues at coordinate 18,503 of JAYTIE010000167.1, forward strand.
AGTTCCGAGTCCAAGAACCTTTTCCTGAACCGTCTGAAGAAGGAGGTCCGGCCGCCGTCCCAGGAGCTGAACCACGCGGTAGGCGGAGGCGCGCTCCAAACCCTCGGCGTTCAGCGCTTCCAGCAAGGCTTCCTCGGACAGATACGGTTCCCGCACCGTTATCTGTCTCTGTTCCTCAAGTTCCTTGTCAAAAATGTCCTTCTCCGTTTTCGATGAGAGAAAGGAGCCTGTCGCCATCGAAATGCCGCCCGTAATGGCGGCGGTGATGCCGGTGATCACCACGGCCGCGCGGCTTCCGGTCGCCGCGGCGACGCCGCTCAGGAGGCCAACGGTGCTGAGAAGACCGTCCTGAATTCCGAAGACGAATTCACGGAGGCGGATTTTCTTTTCGATTTCAGCTTTCTTGTTTTCGAGAACCATCAGTATTTCAGCGCCGGTTCGCCGTTCGACTGGCCGGGTTTCCAGTCCGCGGGACACAGGCGTCCGCTCTTCAGGGCGCACAATACCCGGAGCGTTTCTTCGACGGAACGTCCCACGTTCATGGGGCTCACCGTCATGTAGGCCAGCCGTCCCTCGGGAGAAATGATGAATGTGGCCCGAAAGGCGCGCTTGTCGTCCGCGTTCAGGACACCGTAGCTGGCCGTGACGAAGCGGTCGGTGTCGGAAAGGAGGGGGAATGAGAGCCCGCCCAGTTCCTTGATCCAGGCGGCATGAGAATTCACGTCGTCGACGGAAATCGCAGCGATCCGGGCGCCTTCTTTGTCAAACTCTGACTTCCGTGCCTCAAACCCTTTCATTTCGGTCGGGCAGACAAAGGTGAAGTCTGCCGGATAGAAGAAAAGAACGAGCCAGCCGGGTTTGAAGTCGGAGAGCTGGAATTTTTTGACGGAGCCCTGAAGGACCCCATCCAGATTGAAAGTGGGAGCGGATTCATTTAACGACAGAGCCATTTTTCCTCCATGATCAATGTCATCGATAGATATCAAATCAGGGGCCTTCTCTTCATGCTGGCGGCCCTTTCCTTTTCCTGCGCGTTCGCCGAGCCGGCCGTGCCGGAGAGCACGTCGACGGTCCGCAGCCTCGACGTCGCCGGAAACACCGCATTCTCCGCGGCGGAGCTTCTCCAGACGACGGGTCTCCAGAAAGGCACCACCTTTCAGGCGGGCGATGAGATCGTCGCCGCGGGACTCGTGCGGTCTTACTATCAACGAAGCGGTTATCTCGAAGCGAAATCCTCGGGCACGGCCACGTCCACCGACACGGGATGGACGGTGCGCGTCGATGTCCAGGAAGGCCCGCTGTACCGCTTTGGCGACACGCACTATGAGGGGCTCGACAAATTGCCCGCGCGCGTGCCCCGGTTTGAACAGCGCTACAAGAAAGGCGATCCGTACGTTCGGTCTAAACTATTTGAAACGCAGACGGGCCTGTACGGAACCGGTTTCTACGAGGATGTCAGCATCTCGGCGTCCACCAACACCCAGAAAACAGCAGACGTTTACGTGAGGTTCCGCGAAAAACCCTACAAGTGGCTGAAGGGCGGCGTGGGCTGGGGCTCGGAAGAGCGCCAGCGGGTCACGCTTCTCCTGGAACACGACAATCTCTTCCGGCGGGCCTACCACGGGCAGATCGCGGGAACCTGGTCGGCGATCTGGCGTGAGTACAGCGCGGAGTTCGTGAATCCCTACTTCTTCAGCACGCGGACGGAATTCCGCAACAGCGCGCTCTGGCGCCAGGAGACGCGCAAGGGGTACGTCTTCGAGCGGACCCGCGGCGAAACCGGTTTTGGCCGCCAGCTGACTCCGCGCATCAAGGGGTCGATTACGGCGCGTATCGATCGCAACATCGTCTACGACCTGGACCCCAACATCGCGGCGACGACGCCGGCCCTCACGGATTCGCGCGCGCTCGCCCTCGGGTTCAACCGCGACACGGCGAACGATTTCTTCTTCCCGACCCGTGGCGCCCGGACTCAACTTTCTCTTGAGCGATTCGGCAGCTTTCTCGGCGGCCAGCTGGATCTTCACCGTGTCTCCGTGCAGTCATTCCACTATCATCCGCTCGGAGGGCCTTTCATCGGCGCGCTGGCTTTGCGGGGCGGCGTTATTTCGCCCTACGGGCGTTCGAATGAAGTGCCGATTTACGAACGCTTCTTTTTCGGCGGCGCGAACTCGGTTCGTGGATATGATGAGCGCGGCGTGGGACCGAAGTCGGTGGATCAGTCCCCGCTCGGCGGGAGGCGCCAGTTGGGATCATCCATCGAGACGCGCTTTCCGCTTTTCTGGCGGCTTCGCGGCGCTTTGTTCGTTGACGGGGGCCAGGTGGGAGACAGATGGTCCCAGGTGTTTCCCCGGCTCTGGAAGTACAGCGCGGGTGGCGGCATTCGCTTCGTGACGCCAGTGGGCCCTTTCCGGCTCGATGCCGGTTACAAGTTGAACCGGGATCCCGGTGATCTGGAAACCTGGCGCATTCATTTCAGTCTTGGAGAATCCTTCTGAACCTGACACGACTCCTCATGCGCGGCCTTGTCATCGTCGCCGTTCTGGCGGCGGGCGCGTTCATCGCGCTCATCGCGGCGCTCTGGCTCGCGCCGGGCAACGTGTTCCGCTGGGGCGCATCGTTCGCGTCGCGCGCGGGAATCACCGTCACGCTGCCGAACGTGAGCGGCAATCCGGCAGGCGGCTGGCTTTTTGATCGGCCCGCGGTCGAAGCGGCCGGATACTCGGTGTCAATGCGCCGGCTGTTCGTCGACATCGACTGGTCCGAACTGGGGCGTGGACGCCCGGCGCTCGATGCTTTGTGGATTGACGGCCTCTTTGTCGACGTTCATCCTGTCGCCGGAGCAGCACCGGTTGCGGACGCTAGGAAATCGGATCGTCCTGTCTCCCTGCCGGCGGTTCATGATCTTCGCGTGACTGACGGCCGTTTCGCGTTGCGGCAGTCGGATTCCAGCGCCATCGATGTGCGACGGATCGCGCTGGAATCGGAAATATTCCCCACAGGAATCAGCGTCTCCCGGTTGTCCGCCCGCGCCTACGGAAATGACATTGGCGGAAATGGTCGCTACGATATCGTGACCAAATCCGGATTTGCCGATCTCGCCATCCCGGATTGTCTCCGCTATCCCGGCGTGGACGTGCTCGAGCGCTATTGCCTCCTTCACACCCGGGCGCGCGTGTCCGTCAATGGAAACAGGATTTCGCTGGAGAGGTTTTCCACGTTCGTCGAAGGCAGTTCCGTCACCGCAGCGGGAAAATTCAATGTCGCGCCATTTTCGGGGAATTTTCATCTGGGGTCATCCGGTCCTTTCGTGATTACGGTGGACGCCAAGGGCGACGCGGCGGCCTGGAATGTTTCCGGCGAAGCCCGCCGTGACGGCCACGCGCTCACTTTCTCCGGCGGCGTTCATCTCGCGGGAACCCCGGCCTATGTCTTCAACGTCCAAGCCTCGGGCATACCTGCGGGCGTTGTCCCGGGTCTTCCGCCTGGAATGGGACACTTGTCCGGCCACCTGACGGGCGCGGTTCAGGGAAAATCTCCGGCGACCCTGTCGGGGCAATCGTCCTTCCATCTCACATCGACGGTCGGGCCGACGTTGAACGGGTCCGTCATTCTCGCGTCGGGGCTCGCGAACGCAGATGTGATTGTCTCGTCCGGCGGACTCAAAGGGAAAGTGACGGCGCGGTGGGACCTTGGGCGCCAGCAGGGGCAGGCTGCGGCGGATCTTTCGGTTGACGGAAAAGAATTGAAGCCATGGACGGGCGTCGCCGCGGACGGAAGGGTTCGCGCTTCGCTCTCCGGCCGGATGCCCGGCGTCGTATGGAAAATGGATGCCGATCTGAAGAAGATCGATGTGGCGGGAACGACCATCGACAAGATGTCTTTCTCCGGACGTGGCGAGCGGTTGTCGCCGCCTCAAGGAAGCGTGGTTCTCGAGGTGTCGGGCCTTAAGCGTGGCTCCCAGCGCGTTGATGTCGCGAAGATTTCCGCAGAGGGATCGCTGGCCCGCCACAGCGTGAAGGTTTCCGTGGCGTCGGAAGGCCGCATCGTTGACGGCACCGCGACCGGCTCGCTGTCGGGATCGGAGTGGCGATCCACCTGGAGAGAGTTTGTCCTGACGCTGGGTGACAAATGGACGGTGCGCCAGCCGTTCGATCTGACGGCCGGCCCGGCGGGCGGAACCGTTCGGGGGCTGCGGCTCGCGTCGGGAGACTCCCGCCTCGATGTGGACGGCGGCGTTCTGAAAGGCCGTTTTCAGGATCTGCGGATTCATTCCGAATCCGTCGCCATCGCGCCGCTGGTGAAAGCGCTGAAAGTGCCGATGGATGTTTCCGGCCAGCTGACCATGACCGCGGCCATCATGGGAACCACGTCGGCACCGGAAGGAAACATGACGGGATCTGTCGCAAGTCTGGCCGTGAACGGAAAATCAGCCGGCGCCTTGAACGTGTCGACCCGGCTTCTCGGTCAGCGACTTTATCTCGATGCCGTTCACCTCGAGGGACCGGCCGGAATTCTGGACGCGACCGGATCGGTGCCGATTTCCTTTTCCGGTCGGAACGCGCCGCCGATCCAGATCCGCGTCAGAACGGAAGGGCTGGATCCGGCCGCGATTCCCTTACCTGAAGGAATCCATTTCGAGAAGGCGCGCATCGATGGCGATCTCACCGTTAAGGCTTCGCATGGTGAGTTTTCCGCGGACGGCCGTCTTGCGTTCGTGGCGGGCAGCGCCGTTTTTGATGACGTGGGCGTTTCCCTTTCCGACGTGGACATTCGCCTCGCAGCCGACGGGCAGGATCTGAAGATTGTGAAGGCGGTGGCGCGCACAGGCAAGGGAACCATAGCCCTGGACGGAACGGTGACCGCTCATGACGCGGCTGTGTCGCTTCGCGCGCGAGGATTCGAAATGAAGCATCCGATGGGAATATTCATCCGTACAGACGGCGATCTGGCGTTGTCGGGGCCGTGGGACAGCCCGCGCGTCACCGGCACGGTGGACGTTTTGAAAGCGGACATCAATCCCGGAAGAGCGAAGAAGCCGAAGAAAGGAAAAGAGGCCGCCGCACCCGAGCCCGCTCCGGTTAAAACGAACGGCGATGCCGCGTCCCCGCTCGCAGCGGACGTGCGAATTGTGTTCAACAACAACGTGTGGTACAAGGACGGGCAGTCCGCGATCGAGTTCCGGGGGAATTTGAACGCCCGCAAGGCGCCCGGCGAAGATGCCCAGCTTTTTGGCACGATCGAAACGATTCGCGGCGAATATATATTCTACGGCCGCGCCTTCAAGTTCGAGCAAGGGCAGCTCACGTTCGTCGGGAATTCCCCGCCGGATCCGACATTGGATGTGCTGGCGACCTACGTCACCGATCAGAACAACGTGAAGATCCACCTGGCCGCGAAAGGGCCGCTCAGCCGTCCTGAGCTTAGCCTGACGTCGGAACCGCCGATGGAAGAAACGGACATCGTGTCAGTTTTGGTCACAGGCGCTCCCCGCGGGCAGGGTACGGGCGGCGCTTCCAACGAAGCCGCTGCGCGGCTGATGGCGGCAAATTTTCTGGCGGAAAAATTACGAAGCAAGCTTCAGAGCCGTGTTCCGATCGATCAATTGAAGTTCAAGCTGACCGACCAGGGCGCCGCTGAAGTCACCGTTGGCCAGAACGTGACCGACGACCTGTATGTTTCCTACGCCAGCACACTTGGCGCTGCAGGGGAACGGCGTGTGAACGCGGAATACATCCTGACTCCGCGCTGGAGTCTGAACGGCCAGACGAGCAGCATCGGAAAATACGTGATAGATCTTCTTTTCAAATACGGATTTCATTAATGACTGACCGCATACGCTGGTTTTTTACCGCTTTCATGGAGGCTTTTTGGGAATGGAAGCGCGACAATTCTCCGCTCGTGGCGGGAGGATTGTCCTTCTTCGCGTTGTTTTCACTCGTTCCGCTGGCCATCATTACGCTCACCGTGCTGAGCAGGCTTTTCGCCGGAACCTCCGCGATGGGGCTCGTTCTGGCCGCCATGGGTGAGATCTTCAGCCCGGAGGCCGCGCAGTCCGCCGCGGTCGTGATGACCCGCGCCGAGGTCACGGGCCCCGGCACGAACATCGTGAGTCTTGTCATCCTTCTCTGGGCGGGGGCCCGCGTGTTCATGCAGCTTCAGCGCGCGCTCTCCGATGTGTGGCACATCCCGGCGGCTGATCTCACCCGTGTGGAGAAGTTCGCGCGGTTTCTCATAAACCGGTTCCGGGCGCTCATGGCGACATTCGGACTGGGAATGGCCACGGTTCTTTTCCTCACGATGGACGTCGCGGTAGGAGCGTTCGGGCATTTCCTCAGCCGGCTCATGCCGGAGGTGTGGATGTACCGCATCATCCCGTGGGTCACGCTCGGTTCGTCGCTCGTTCTCTTCGCGCTCCTTTTCGCGATGATCTATCGCTGGCTTCCGGACGCTCATCCGGGCTGGGGCGCGGTCTGGTCGGGTGCGCTGGTCGGTTCCGTCCTGTTCTCAGGCGCCCGTCTTCTGTTGTCGCTTTATCTCCGGGTCTTCAATGTGATGTCTTTTTTCGGCGCGGCCGGATCCGTCATGGTCGTTCTCATTTGGGTCTATACCTCGATGCAAATCCTTCTTTTTGGCGCGCGTTTCGCATGGATTGTCGGACGGCGGCACCTGGAACGGACAGACGCTCCCGCTTGACACCTCCGGGCGCGGTTTCCTAGTGTGAGCTCAAGTTTTCAATGACAGAAAGCCGGACGACGACGTCCCATTCCTTCGCGAATGGGGCGTTTTTTTTTGGGAGAGACCAATGACCGTGGAAGGGACTGAGCTGTCGCTGAGCGACACGAACAAGAAAGAACTGGAGCTTTTCTGGCACATCAGCCGGAGCCTGGTATCGACACGCTACCTGGAGGAAATCCTTCAGCTGATCGTGACGATGACCGCCGCCGTCATGGGCTCCAAGATCTGTTCGATCATGCTGCTGGACGAGGAGAAGGGCGAGCTTCGCATCGCCGCGTCGCAATCCCTGAGCGACGCGTATCTCAAGAAACCGAACGTGAAGGTGGGGTCCAGCGTCTCGGGCCGGGCCGTCAAGGAAGGGAAGCCCATCGCGATCCGCGATGTCTCGAAGGATCCTCTCTACGGTTTTCCGGAGGTGGCGCGTCAGGAAGGAATCGTGGCGATGATGTCGGTTCCCATGTTCATTGGAGACCATGCGGTCGGTGTGATCAACACGTACCTGAACCGCGAGCACGATTTCACCGACGATGAAATCAAGATGGTCCAGTCCGTGGCGAATCAGGCCGCTGTGGCCATTGAGAACACGAAGCTTCGCGAAGAGAACATCGCCGCGAAGCAGGCGCTGAACCAGAAGAGCATCATCGACAGCGCGAAGGCGATTCTTCTCCGTCGAGACGGGCTGGAGGAGGAGGCCGCCGCCGAGCTGCTGGAGAACATAGCGGCCGATCAGAACATGCCGGTGGTGGAAGTCGCCGACGCCGTGATTCTGGTCGAAGAACTCCGGAACAAGAAGGGGAATCCCGTCTAGAGCGTTTTTCCGAACACGATCACGGCGACGTCCTTCATGGCCGGATCGATGAACTCGAACGGAGTGCGGCGGCCCGCTTCCGAAAATCCCATCCGGGTGAAGAAGCGGCAGGCGCCCTCGTTGTCCGGCATCGTTTCAAGATGAATGCCCGGAATTCCTTCCCGGCGCGCCTGATCCAGGCAGGCCTCCATGAGGCGAGCCCCCGTTCCCATCCGCCTTGCCTGGACATTCAGGTTCACGTGCAGGTGCGCCGGATAGTCCCGCAAAAGCCCCTTCGGATCGGGCGCGAGATGCGCCCACATGGCGATGCGCTTCAGCAGAAATTCCCGGGACCTGGATTCGCCCAGTTCGCCGGTGAAGGCGGACTTCAAAAGAAGGAGCGGGAGAACCCGCCGCTTCATCGCGTGCCGGAATTTCTCCGTGTCGAACGCCGCGGTCAGATAGCCGCTCACCCTCCCATCCTGTTCGGCGACCCATGTGTGCTGTGGTTCCATGCGCGTGTAGTAACGGGTCCAGTACTCCTGGAAAAGCCAGTCCGCGGGCCGTTTCATTTCAGGCAGGCGCCCATTCTGGCTACAGATCTGGCGGAGCGCCGGCTCGTCTTTCCGCTCGAACGGCCGGATCAGGGGGAGGGTCATTCGTCGCCGTCCCCGGACACGCGGCCGAGTGAGCGAACCGCATCCCCTTCCACCTCGAATCCGTACCGGAAAAAATTCTTACGCCGGGCCAGAACCGTCGAACCGAACCGGAGGTCGTAGAGCAACCACCGCTCTGCCCCGCCGGGGCTCTCGCCCACCTTCCGCAGTACCGGGGCTTTTGCGAACCACAGCATCCCTCGCCCCGCTTCGCTGGCGGCGATGGTCCTCGCGCCCGGGAGTTCGTCCTGCGTTTTCAGTTCATCGAACTTGGAGACCACTCCGGTCAGGGAGTTGATCCGGTAGATGCGGTAGATGTCGTCCTGACGGACCACGCCCCGGAACCTTTGCGGACCGAATGGTTCCGGGAACACATAGCTCAGCGAGGGGTTGATGCCTTGCTCGATCTCGTAAAGATTCAGCGCCGCATTGGAACGCCAGCGCAGTCCAATGCAGGCGATGAGATAGATGACGACGGCGTTGGCCGCGATGCGCGAGAGGCGCTTCAGATCGAACTTCGACGGATTGCACCGCCAGATCAGGAGCGGCGACAGCATCAGTCCCCACAGGGCGAGATCGATGATGAAGACGCTCGACAGTTCGAAGCGGTGCCGGATCACCGGATAGAGAAGCACGACACCGAACGAGTTGATCAGATCAAAGACCACATGGAGCGAGATCCCGAGCGCCCACAGGAACCAGAGCGAGCTGAATTTAAGGTTCGGGCAGGCGAACCGGTACAGCGCCGCACACCCTGCAGACAGAACCGGCAGCGCGAGAAGCGAATGCGTGAACATTCGACGGTAAAGAAAGCTGGGCCCGGGATGAAAGAAACCGCCGAAGACATCAAGGTCCGGAATGTTAGATGCGACAACCAGCGCCAGCGTGGTGCCACGTCCGTAGCGTTGTTTCAGTCCGGCG
>JAYTIE010000168.1:0-10041 GCA_043732015.1 Elusimicrobiota bacterium
GGACGAAGATTTTGTGACGGTTTCACAGTCCAACAGCCGGCTTCTCGCCGTGTCCCGCGACGAAGCGGAACTGGCGAAGTTCCGCGTGTTCGAAGCACACCGCGCTCTCTATCCGTCGGCCACCGCGCGAGCCAGCCAGACGAACGGCAAGGAAGTAAACCCATTCCCGAGCGAGAATTTTGAAGGCTTCGAGGCGACCGCCTTCACGAAGAAGGAATACGGACTTCAGTTGAATCAGCCCATCTGGGAGTCGGGCCGACTGTACGGCGCCTTCAAGCAGGCGAAACTGAACCGGCTCATGGCCGTCGAGAACGTGCGCAAGCAGGCGCAGGACCTGACGTACGAAATGAAAAAGGCTTACGTGTCGCTGCTGAAATTCCAGACCATCCTGCGCATCCGGCGGGAGCTCGTGGCGCAGGGCGAAGTCCTGAAAGACATGGTAAAGAAGAAGCACAAGCTCGACCTCACCTCGAAGTCGGAAGTGCTGAACGTCGCCGCGCAGGCCGATCAGGCGCAGTATCAGCTGACGTCCGACGAACAGGATATCGCGCTGGCGCGACTTGTCGTCATCTCCCTTTTGAACCAGTCCGAGCCCGTTCCGGATCCGGTTCCCGGCGCGCTCTCTTTCGCGCGTCTCAGCTTCAACGTGGAGTCGATCATCGGATGGGCCCAGGAACACCGGCCGGACGTTCGCATCGCGACGCTGAACGCGGAACTTTCGAAATACGCGATGAAGGCCGCGCACGCAGACAAGGATTTCAAACTCGACGCGTCCGGATTTTACGGAAGAGCGGGATCGGCCTTCAAATCCGACGAACTGCACATGCAGACCGCCTGGAATTTCGGACTGAAAGCCTCTCACGGTTTCTACGGAAACTCGGTGAAGGGGAATTTCAGCAAGGAAAAGACCGCGCCGGATCTCGGTCAGAGCTTCGTGACCGAGACGCAGCAAAAATCGGTCGAGGTCGGAGTGATGGACAGCTTCGCAGCGCTCTCCGGAGCGCGGCAGGCGGAACTCCAGTACGAACGTTCCAAGGCGGAACTCGTCGAAGCCAGCCGGAAGGCCGAATTCGAGGTGCGTCAGACCTATTACAATCTGGAAAAGGCCGCGCGGCAGCTTGAGGCCGTGCGTGAAGACCTGAAGTACCGTCAGAAGGATCTGGAAATCACCCGTGAGAAGGTTAAGCTCGGATTAGCAGAACTGTCGCAGGCGATGGCCGCGGAAGTGGCTTACGCCTCGGCGCAGATCACCGAGCAGGAAGCATTGTCGGCCTACAACACAGCGCTCGCGGAGATGGACCGGGTCGCCGGCGCTGAAGTCGTGAAGTCATAGTGACAACGCCCGCCTTGCCCGTGCCCCGCCGCCCAGTTCCGTTTACACAATGAAAATCGGCGAATTTTTCGTCAAACGTCCCGTCACCACCTCCATGATGTATCTGGGGTTGATGCTCTTCGGCGGTATTTCCTGGTTCATGCTCCCTCAGGAGCTCTTCCCGAACATCTCCGTCCCGCAACTCGTCGTCATCACGAAGTATCCCAACGCGGCCCCGGAAGAAATCGAAAACCTTTTGACCAAGCCGATCGAAGAAGCGGTCGGCACCGTCCCCAATCTCCGCCGCGTGCGCGCCATCTGCAAGGAAGGCATGTCGGTCGTGAAGCTCGAATTCGCGTGGGGAACAGACATGGGATTCGCCCATCTCGCCACCCGTGAAAAACTGGACCGCGTGAAGGATAAAATTCCGCAGGAAGCGGAAGAACCGATCATCAAGCGCGTCAATCCCTTCGCGCAGCCGGTCCTGATCATCAGCGTCACCGGGAACCTCGAACTTGCCACGATGACGAAACTCTGCGAAGACGTCGTCAAGAAGAAGCTTGAGAAAACCGAAGGCGTGGCCTCGGTCCAGATTTCGGGAGGCCAGAAGAAGGAAGTCCTGATCGACGTGGACCGCGGGCGGCTCGAAGCCAGCCGTGTGTCGCTTCCGATGGTCGTCGAAGCGATCAAGAACGCGAATTACGACTATCCGGCTGGAACGACGCAGGGAAAAGTCGTGGAATACCTTGTCCGCACGCACGGCCGGTTCCAGACCCTGGACGACATCCGGAAAACGATCGTTCAGGTCGAAAACCCGGAAATGGACCCCACGTACAAATGGAAGAAGACCGACGACCGGGACAATCAACGCTACACGCGCGAGCAGCGTCTCATTCCGCTCTCCGACATTGCCGAGGTTTCCGAATCGCTTCAGGACAAGACCAGCTATTCCCGGTACAACGGCCGGGAAAACATCTCGATTTCCATCCAGAAACAATCCGATGCGAACACGGTCAAGATGGCCAAAGCCGTTCGCGCCGCCATGGAAGACATGAAAGTGTCGCTTCCCAAGGGATTCGGCATGGAAATCATTTACGACGAGTCCGAATACATCGTCGAATCGCTGAACAACATGCGCGACAATATCGTGGAAGGCGGCATCCTCGCGTTCTGCATCCTGTTGTTCTTCCTCGGTGACCTGCGCGACGCTCTTTTCGCCGGATTGTCCATTCCGATCGCGATCATGATGACCCTGATCATCATGTCCGTGACCGGCTTCACCGTGAACATGCTCACCCTGGCCGGCATCGCGCTGGCCGTCGGCGCCATGTCGGACTGCGCCATATGTATGGTGGAAAATATCACGCGCTTTCACCGGGTGTTGAAGGTTCCGCTGAAGGAAGCCGCCATCGATGGCACGGACGAAATGGCCATTCCGATGATCTGCTCCATCGGCACGAACATCGTCGTGTTCATCCCGCTCCTGTTCGTGAGCGGCATCGCCCAGCAGCTTTTCTACGGTCTCTTCATGGTCACCATCTTTACGCATCTCGCGGCGCTGTTCGTCTCACTCACCTTCATTCCGAGAATGGCCGCGTACGAATGGGATGTCCCCGGTTTCAAGGAACGTCCCAAGTGGCTGGAAAAGATCATGTTCTCTGACGCCGCGCAGGCGAAGATGAACCAGAAGTACCGGACCATTCTCAATTACGTCATCGATCATCCCTGGTTCGTGATCCAGGTAATCATCTGCATGGCGGTGATCAGCGTGTTCCTGTTCATCTGGACACCCAAGGTTTTCATGCCGAAAATGGACCAGGGCCAGTTCATGGTCCAACTCACCATGCCCATCGGAACTAGGCTCGAAGTCACCAACGGCGTGGCGAAGAAACTCGAATCCATTTTCACGAACTTCCAGTCGGCGGATGTATCGGTCAACATCGGTTCCGCTCAGGAAGATGAGGAAATTGAAGCGCTGCAGGCGCATCAGGCGCGCCTCGCGGTCAAGATTGACGTGAACAAGACCAGCACGTTCGACGTGATCGAGAAGTTCAAGGCGATGGTCAAGCGCGAGAACCTGGAAGGGGGACTCGTCACCTACCTCCTGCAGGACAGCCCTCTCCGCGCGGCGCTTTCAGGCGGCGCGCCGGTTGAAGTAGAACTCAAGGGGCCCGAGCTCGACCGCCTTAAATCACTCTCTGACGCCATCGTGAAGGAATTTTCGGAACAGCCGTTCCTTTACGGCGTGCAGACCACGTTCGCGCTTCCGTCCAAGGAAACGAAAGTGGTCGTGGACAAGGACCGCGCGGCCGGTTATCAGTTTTCGGTTGCCGACATCGCGAAGACCGCGCTCATCGCCATCAAGGGAATGGAAGCGACGGAATTCAAGAAAGGCGCGGACGACATCAAGATCCGCGTTCGCCTGCGCAAGGTTGACCGCGAAGACGCCGAGAGCATTCGCCAGCTGGCCATTCGTTCGCCCATGAAAGGCGTCATGGTTCCGCTGGGCGACGTCGCCAAAGTTCTTCCCGGGGTCGGCGCCAGCGAAATCCGCCATCTGGACCAGCAGCGGGCTTGTACGGTGACGGCCGAAATCAGCGGCGTGGGTTCCAGCAAGGCGCTTTCGGAAGTCGCGAAAATCCTCAAGAAATACCAGACATCGAAGGACTACTCGATTGACCTGGGCGGCGAAAGCAAGCGCATGTCCGAGTCGTTCTCGGGCCTCAAATACACTTTCCTTCTCGCTCTTCTTCTCACCTACATGATCATGGCGGCGCAATTCGAATCCCTGATCCAACCGCTGATCATCATGGCCACGGTTCCCTTGTCGGTCATCGGTGTCGTGATAACGCTTTTCGTTTCCAACACCCCGCTCTCGTCCGTCGCCGTACTCGGGGTCGTCATCCTGGCCGGTATCGTTGTGAACAACGGTATCGTCATGATCGACCACATCAATACGCTTGCTGTCGCCGGGCACACGTTGCGCCATTCGATCATTGAAGGTTGCGTCACGCGCCTTCGCCCCATCGTGATGACCTGTCTCGTGACGATTCTCGGCGTGCTTCCGCTGACCCTCGGCGTCGGAAAGGGTGATGAACTTGCTCAGCCTCTCGCCGTCGTGACGTTCGGCGGCCTGTTCGTCTCCACGCTGCTCACGCTATTCATCATTCCGTCGCTCTACTACCAGGTCGGGAAGCGCATGGCCGCCCGTGTCCCCAAAGCGCCGGCAGGAGCGGGCGCGAAGGCGTAATGCGGAAAAAGTGTCATCCTTGAATTATGAATACAACCTGTTTTCGCGCCGCCGCCTTCCTCACTCTCGTTCTCGCCCTTTTTGCGGGCGCTTCCGCCTGTAAGCCGACCTACAGAAAGGACACGATCAAGGAAAGTGTCCGCGCGCTGGCGCAGAAGGAAATTGGAACCAGCGTCGAGGTCGTCGAGAACGGCCGGACCTTGGGCCTTCGCTTCCGCGTTCCCGATCTCGCTGGAGAAATCAGCTCCGGAAACGACGACCTCACCAAGAAGCTGAATTCCCTGCTCACGGTTCTGATCCGTGTCGCTCTTTCTTCGGACGTTTCCCCGCAGTTCATCGTTCTGGACATCATCGACGAGGAACGCCCGCTCTTCCACCTCACCTTCACGCGCCAGGTTGATGACTTGCGGCGCTCCATGGCGGAAGCGATCTCGTACACCGATTCCCAGGACCGGATGCTTCAGGAGTTCGTGGTCGGCGGCCACCGGGTCGCCTACGATCCCTACGAAATGGACCTGGTTCGGCTGGTTATGATGTCCGCCGATGCCGCCGGTCAGAAGACGGTGCCTCCCTTTGTCGTTGAGGACCTGACCCTCGAGGATTTCGTCGCCCGCGTCGCGGAGAACAAGGCCCGGCGGATCGTCCGGGAACGGACACTGGAGAAGGGGGACGTGGCGCTTCGCGACGTGACCGCGAGCTATCCGGAACAGCGCGAGGGCGCCGGGAAGGAATTCCAGATTCTTGTTGACCTCGTCGCCACCACCACGCCGAAACTGCCCGGATCCGTGGTCAAGAGCCTCATGCCCGTCGTGGCGGCGGAAGCCGGCCACCTCTTCAAAAGCTACAAGCTTGATTTCTCCCAGATACTCGTGGTCGAGAAGAACACGGGACAGGTGTTCAAAGCGCCGGTCAAATAGCGAGCCTCCTCCAATGATCATCACCGCGTTCGCAGTCAAACGCCCCATCGCGACGGCGATGGGATTCCTCGGAGTCTGCATCGGCGGACTCATCGGACTGTTCTCTCTTCCCGTCGACATGATGCCGAACGCCGAGTCGTCCGAAGTAACCATTTACGTTGGCGTTCGCGGCGGCATGCCCTCGGAAGACATCGAGCACCTGGTCACCGAGCCCATTGAAGAAGCCGTTTCCGCCATGCCCGGCCTCCAGGAGGTTTCTTCAACCTCCCGCAAAGACCGGTCCTCCATCACGCTCAAGTTCGAAAACGCCAATGACGTGAAGCGCGCGACGCTGGACGTTTCCGAACGGATCGCCAAGATCAAGGGAAAGCTGCCCAAGGATATCGACAAACCGATCGTCGCCCGCTACAACGAAAACGATCACCCGATCGTGATTCTGAGCGCCACCTCCACCACAAAAACGCCCGAGCTCATGCGAACGATGGTGGAGCGTGACCTGAAACCGCTTTTGTCGCGCGTGCCGGGCGTCGGAAACGTGGAAATATCCGGCGGCCGTCAGCGGAAGATTCTCGTCGAATTCGAGAAATCCAAACTTGAGGCGAACAAACTTCCGATTCTCGACATCATCAAACAGCTGGGATCCAACAATCTCGCCGTTTCGTCCGGAAAATTCGACGTCGGCCGCGCCGCGTGGTCCGTTCATGTGGACAGTGACTTCAAGAGCCTAGAAGAGATGAAGCAGCTCGGCATCGCGATCACGCGGGAAGGGTCACGGATTCGCCTGGGCGACATCGCCACCGTGCGGGACTACTACCTCGAGGCGGAGTCCTACGCGCGCATCAACAACCAGCCGTCGGTCTCCATTTACGTCCAGAAGGAAAGCGGCGCGAACACAATCAAGGCCGCCCAGGGCGTCATCGACGCAGTCAACAAGTATCAGCACAGCCTCGGTAGGGATATGGGCATCGGCGTTTCAACGGACCAATCCGTCGCCATCAAGGCGGCCATCAAGGACGTTCGCGAGGCTCTGACCGAAGGCGCCATCCTGACCGCGCTGATTCTCTGGATGTTCCTGAAGCGCGCGAAGCAGGTTGGCGTCATCATCCTTTCCATCCCCGTCGCGGTGCTCTCCACATTCTTCGTGATGGCCATTCACGCGCTCTTCATGGAGAAGCAGGGAAATCCCGCCATGTTCACCATCAACGTCATGTCTCTCCTGGGCGTAGCCCTTGGAATCGGGCGCATGGTGGACGACTCCATCGTGGTGTTCGAAAACATCCTCCACCGCTATGAGGAAGCCAGTGAGCTTTCCGGGGGGAAGGGGTTCGACCGGGTTGCCGTCGCGCTGCAGGCGACCAACGAAGTCGCGCTCCCGGTCGCCTCATCCACTCTCATATTAATCGTGATTTTCGTCCCGATCGTTTTTTTCAGCGAAGACGTGCGTAAGCAGTTCGCGGACGTGGCGTTCACGGTGATCGTGTCGCTCCTGGCGTCCCTCGTGATGGCCATCACGCTGGTTCCCCTGCTGTCGTCGCGCATCAAGATCGGTCCGGAAAAAGACGGTTCAGATCAGTGGCAGTGGGAAAAAACGGCGATCATCAAATTCATGGCGCTGAAGGCGCGCTTTTCCGGCTCGAAGACCAGGGTGAAAATGCCGGCCTTCATATCGAAACCGCTGGCACCCGTCGTCGCTTTCGTGAAGGGACACAGCATGTCGGGGATTCACCGGTGGTTGACCGGCCTGGCCGTACGGTACCGCGGCTGGGTCATGGTGGGCGTCCTGGCATCGATGGGCATTTCCGCATTCTGCTACGTCAAGCTGCCGAAGGAATTCCTGGGCGGCGGGCAGAAGGATGAGTTCATTATTTTCGTCGAACTTCCCTCGGGTTCAAAACTCGATGTGTCCGACAAGGTTGTGGCCGCCGTCGAAAATGAAATCAATTCGCTGCCTGAAGTGAAGAACATTGTGAAAACGGTGTCGGCCCGCGTCGAGGGCTGGTCGTCAAAGATCTACGTCACGCTGGCGAGCGCGGCGGAAAGAACGCGCTCGGCTCAGGACATCATCGATTCCCTGCGTCCCAAGATGAAATCGCTGGGACAGGAATACGAGGCGTTTGTTTACTTCTCGGAAGCGACAAGCTCCAAGGAACTGACCATCGATCTTTTCGGAAAGGACTATCTCCAGCTGCGCGACATGGCCGTCGAGGTCGCGAAGAGAATGCAGCAGGTGCCGGGCCTGCGCGACGTCAAACTGCGCTACAAGCCCGGTCAGCCCGAAATCCGGCTCGAGATTGATCACGAGCGTGCCGCCATGTTCGGGCTGTCGGTCCGCGAAATCGCGGACACGCTTCACGCGGAGCTGCGCGGCCTGCGCGCCACCTATTTCAACGCCGGCAGCGAGCAGGTGGAGACCGTCGCCCGCCTGACGGAAGAAGACCGCCGCACCGTCGACAACCTCACGAATCTCACGATCATCGCGGGCCCTGAGGGCAAGCGCCACATCATTCCCATTCTCCAGATCCTGGATCTGAAGCACGGTTTCACCCCCAGCGAAGTCTGGCACCGGAACAAGGAGCGCGTGATTCAGGTCTCGGGCAACCGGGAAAAGCTTCCGCTGTCGGTGGCCGTCGAGAAAGTGAAAGCGGCGCTGAAGGACATGAACGTCCCGATCGGATACCACTATGAGTTCGGCGGCGACTACAAGAAGCTCGTGAAGAGCGAAAAGGAATTCGTCTACGCGTTTCTCGTCATGTTCACGCTGGTGTACATGGTGCTGGCCTGCTTCTTCGAGTCCTACACCCAGCCCGCGCTGATGCTGTTGACCGTGCCGCTGGCCACCGCGGGATCGCTGCCGACGCTGATGGCGCTGAAGATTTCCGTCAACATGGGCGTGTACATGGGACTTCTCATGCTCGGCGGAACCGTGACCTCGAACGCCGTCATCCTGATCGACCGGCTGAACATTGTCCGGCAGTCGCGTAGCCTCCTTCGGTCCGTCCTGAAGGCCGGTCAAGAACGCGCGCGCCCCATCTTCATGACCTCTCTCAGCACGATTGCGGCCATGCTTCCCCTGACGATTGCGAAGGGAGAATCGGCGGACATGTGGTCACCCCTGGCGACGACCGTCGTGAGCGGAATCGCGCTCTCGAGCGTGCTCACGCTTTACGTGGTTCCGGCGGCCTATATCCTGCTGGAAGTATTTTTGCGGCGGTTCGAGGATCTGGTGAAAGGAAGGATCGGGATTTTCCGGTTTCTGATCGATGTGGTCGGCCGGGCCGTGAAAGTAAACACGCCACCCTGGAACGGCGGCGAGCACCGCGCTCCTACCGCTGTTTCATCTGCCTCTGCTGCTGGTCCATCAACTGCCGGTTCATCTCATTGAGCCGGTTGATTTCCTGCAACGTCTTCAACTGCCGCTGAATCGCCGCTTCGCCTGAGGCGGTTGCCGCCGATCCCGCCGGGGCCGTGATGGGCGCGGGAACCGTCCCGTTGACCGGCTTGCGAACCGGCGATGCCGTGGCCGTCCGTTCCACCCGTTCCGACCGGCTGACGCGCGCGATGGCCTGCTGGCGGTCGGCCAGGAAACGTTCGGTCAGTTTGTACGCGCCATACGTCAGCGCGGCCAACACAGCGGCGAAAGCGGCAAAGCTGATCACTCTGTTCTTCATGGGCTGGAGAATATCAGGTCTGATGACGAATATGGTGGTATCTCGTTCTGCGCCTGTATTTGATAAACGATTTTCAAACCGTTCCATGAAAATTTTCTCCGCACGCTTCCATCTCCTGTTCGCATTCGCCGCCTTCGTGGCCTGGCCCGTGATGGCCGCCTCCACCGCCTTCGTCGGCAACGCTGCCGGAATATCCGTGGTGGACGGAAAAAATGGCCGGCAGATCGCTTCCGGACACCTGGACAGGGTTCCCGCTGACAGTCCGGCGGGAGAGGTGCTGGACAGTCTGCGCGGCGCGCCCGGCTTGGCCGGCGCGCGCGCCGAACCGGAATCCCAGGTCACGATCGAGTACCAGGACGATCGCGTTTACCGGGTGACCGTCAGTGTTCCGGGCGGCGCGCCCGCGACCGCGCTCAGCAGCCCTGGCGGCGTGACCGTTCGTGACGCGCAGGAGGCGAACGTGGCGGGCGTCCTCGGCATTCCGCGCAACGGTGCGATCCGGATCGAATCCATTGAAGGCGTCGGCGCCACCCGTCGGGTGGATCTCAAAGGCCCGCTCGGTCAATTCCCGTCGTCCGGCCCGCTTTCCGCCGCCAGTCTCGCCCTCCAGGAATCGGTACAGTCGCACCCGGCTTCGGGCGCGGCGCCGCTCGACAACAACACCCCGGTACTCATGAAAACGGACGGCGCCGGAAAGATGCTTTCCTTCACGGTTCCGGGTCTTGCCGGAAAATCGCCCGTCATTCTCTCCCGGTCCGAGAGTGGAGAAAAACTTTCGCCTGCACCGGAAACCGTCTCGCCGGTCCGGTCAGACAGTCCCGCCGTTTCTTCTCCGGTCTCAGCGCCGGAGACCAAAAGCTGCGCGTTGTCGCCCGTCGCTTTTCTGGTGGGAGA
>JAYTIE010000169.1:0-10020 GCA_043732015.1 Elusimicrobiota bacterium
CGAACCCCACCGGGGAAACGACCACGCGTTCAAATTTATGGACCGGTACGAAGATAAGGTCCGGCGGCGGGGCGGCGGGAGAGCGAACGGCAAAGTCGATCTCTCCCCGACGGAGCATGTCCCAGCTGTCCGCGGCGGGCTGTTGGATAATTTCAATCGACACATCGGGATTATCCGCGATGAAGGCTGCGCAAGGAGTGGGGAGGAGATAATGCGCCGCCGTGTGGCTGGCGCCCACGCGAACGGCGCGTCTTTGCGGAAGTCGGCGGAGGAAATCGGGCAGGCGCTCCCAATGTGTGAGAAATTGAGAGGTGGCTTCGACCAGTGATTTTCCGGCGGCCGTCAGCCGGCTTCCTCGCCCGACACGCTCCATCAGGGGTGTTCCTAATTCCCGCTCCAGCGCCTGGATGGCCAGCGTAATGGCGGGCTGAGTACGGGCCATCGCTTTGGCGGCTTTTCCAAAACTTCCGTGTCGTGAAATCGCGTGAAGAGCGCGAACCTGTTGAATTTCCATTGATTAATAATCCTAATGTGAACCATAACAAATATAAGCTTGACAAATAAGCATTGCCAGCCCATTCTTACATCAGGACGAACGAGACGCAGGGCGAAATTCAGACGAAGGGAGGCTCCCATGCTGAATCTGATTGAAAGCCGAGTTGCGAATCCGGTGAAGGTGGCGGACTGGTCCGAGGTGGAGGAAGGGCAGGGCGTGGTTTGCGGGTGCTGCGGGTGGTCGGGACGTCTGGGGCAGTGTGCTAGAGAGGCATCCAACCGCGCGCGTATCTATGATTGCGTTCAGTGCGGAATGACGCTGGTGGCGCGGGTCTATCCCGCCGTCATCGAGTATTCATTGACGGCGCGTCAGGAATGGCGCCGCTCGCATCTCATCGCGGCCAATTTCTGAGAACTGGCCGGAGTGTTTTTAAGATCGCGAGTCGGGGCGCCGACGCTGATCGTTCCGCCGGAAGCGATCGTTCCTGCGCGGGCCGTCAGGCCTGGGGGATTGTTGGACCGGTGATCGCGGTGCCACAACAGCCACCGACGCAGCCTTCGGGGCCAGGCTTGCCCTCTTCTTTCCAAGATATTTGATGATGGCCACGCCGGCGATCACGGCCAGGATGTCGTCGAATGTGCCCAGTGGACCTAGAAATGCTTCAGGAAGAAGGTCTATTGGGCTTATGATGTAAATTGCCAGTCCCGCCAGAACTGCTTTCGGGTGTTCCTCGACAACTTTCATCACGCAGGTTCTGAGATATTTTGCTGTCAGCGTATTCATGTTCATTCTTTCGTTCCGGCCAGATATGGAGCCGGGTCAACGAATCGGTAGGCTGGTGTCAGGATTTCGAAGTGAAGATGGGGCCCTGTGGCTCTTCCGCTCGATCCAACGGTTCCGATTTCCTCTCCTTGTTTTACCTTATCTCCGTTCCGGACCTCTATTCGCCTGAGATGCGCATAGCGAGTTGAATACCCGTCGGTGTGCTGAATCTCGATGAGTCTACCGTATCCGTTCCTGGTTTCGCTCCGAACCACGGTGCCGTCGCGTGAGGCCAGCACCGGATCGCCACCCTCACGTTTCCCGCGAATGTCGATTCCGGTGTGAAATTTTCCTCCCCGTGTCCCGAAAGGGGAAAGAACTGTAAACGATTTCAGGGGTGACGTGAATCTTGATGCCGGTTGAACTCCAGGCTCCGGCGGCAGTGGCCGGTAGGCTGGCCGCACCACGCAGGATGTCAGCATTCCGGCCGAGGCAATGACGATCAAAGAGCGTTTGAGGCGGTTCATCGACGGTCACGATATATCACATTCATCGCGTCGGACAAAAAGGTCATTAATCGCTTCGCTTTCGATGGACGTTTTTTGTCTTTGGGTTATGGGCTTGTGATCCTGGATCAACCCCGGCACACTGAAGGATCGTGAAAAAGACAGCATCCCATCGCTGGATTTGGATCTCGGTGCTTCTGGTCTCGTTTGCGGCCATTTCCTGCAAAAAGGACTCCGCGCGCACCGGGCTCGCGGGACGTCCGCCGGAACCATCCATGGCCGGGACCTGGATCGGCAGTTTGAACACGGCCAGCAGCACAACCACGATCACGATGACCATGACGCAGGACACGGTCAATGTCGACGGGAAGTTCGTGGCTGACCAGGTAACCGTTTTCGGCGCGTCCGGAACCGTGACGGGTGTAACGACTGGCAACTCTTTTCTGATGTCTCTCACGCCGGCCACGTCCGGCTGCCACGCCGAACTCAACATCGGTGGCAACAACGATGGTTCGGATATGGCCTTCTCGTTCACCGGCCTTGATTGCTCCAGCGCCACGATTGTTGGTCAGGGATACTTCTCCAAGACCTGAGCTGCCCCCGCTCGCCGGAACTTTGGAAGCGCCCTCCTGTTAACTCTTCTGACGGAAAATCCAATGAACAGACAGATGAGAGAAATATACGAGGGGTACCGGGACGATATGGTCCGGATTCTTTCCATTGAAGAAACCGATCCGGATCGCCTGGCCGATCCCGATGCCTTCGATGGATTCGTGCGCCGGATCGAAAAGCTCGATACGTTGATCGAACTCTACGCCAGCTTGATGGCCGCTAGAAGGAATTAGCGGCGAGGGTTGACCGGAAATCGGTCGCAGCGATTGAATATCTTGATCGCTTTTGTCCCACAGCCGCAGGTCGCGATCAGAGTAGGGATGCATCCGGCGGTACCACCGTATTCAAGTTTCGGCATCTCGTTGCACCCACCGCAGGTAAAGAAGATGTAGTCGGTCTTCTGTTCTCCCTTCAACATTCGACTGCCTCCTTGAACGAAAAAACCCGACGCGCCTGCGCCGGGTTTATGTTTTCGATACTCTAAGAAGCGTTTCCCTCTCGGGATCGTTTACCATCGCGTCGATGATAAACGATTCACAGGATTGCGCGACAAGGAATGTGTTCTAATCCGACCTGTCATTTTCCCTCGGCCATGATCGAACAAGAAATTCAAAAACGAAGAACCTTCGCCATAATTTCACACCCCGACGCCGGTAAGACGACGCTGACGGAGAAATTCCTTCTCTATGGCGGCGCCGTCCAGCTCGCGGGTGCTGTGAAAGCGCGCAAGAACCAGCGGGAAACGACCTCCGACTGGATGGAACTCGAACGCAAGCGCGGTATCTCGGTCAGCTCCACGGTTCTGCAGTTCGAATACGGCACAAAGCTGATCAACCTGCTGGACACGCCCGGCCACAAGGATTTTTCCGAAGACACCTACCGCGTTCTCACGGCGGTGGATTCCGCGGTCATGGTCATCGACGCCGCCAAGGGCATTGAGACGCAGACGCGAAAGCTCTTTGAAGTATGCCGGAAGCGCGGCGTTCCGATTTTTACGTTCATGAACAAGTGCGACCGGCCGACGAAAAATCCCCTGGAGCTGATGGACGAACTTGAACGTGTGCTCGGCATAGAAGCTTATGCGGTCAACTGGCCGCTTGGCGACGGGCCGACCTTCAAAGGTGTCTTCGACCGCCGCGCGAATCAGGTCCACCTCTTTGAAAAAACCATCGGCGGCATGTTCCGAGCGCCGGTCGAAGTGCGAGGATTTGAAGATCCCGCGGTGGCGGAGGCGATGGATCCCGACACCTACGCCCGGGTGGCCGAGGAGCTGGACATGCTTGCCGGCGCGGGGGCCGATTTCAATCCGGCGCGCATTCGCGCCGGTGAGGTAACGCCGGTTTTCTTCGGCAGCGCCGCGAACAACTTCGGCGTTCAGCTGATGCTGGATGGTTTTCTCGAAACCTCTCCGGATCCGGCGTCCCGCCGATCAAACGGAGTAGAGATTCCGGTGACCGGCCCATTCTCCGCCTTCGTCTTCAAGATTCAGGGGAACATGGATCCACGTCACCGCGACAATGTCGCTTTCATTCGCGTTTGCTCCGGAAAATTTACGCGCGACATGCCGGTGATCCAGACGCGCACGGGAAAGAAATTCAGGCTTTCCAATTCCCATCGCCTTTTCGGGCAGGAACGCGAGATCATCGAAACGGCCTACGCCGGAGACATCGTCGGACTGGTGGGGTACAACGACCTGCATATGGGTGACACGTTGAGCGAAGATCCCGGAATTTCGTTCTCCGAAATTCCGCGCTTCCCGCCGGAATGTTTTTCCTTCATTCACAACCCGACGCCGTCCAAATACAAACCCTTCCGCAAAGGCCTCGATCAGTTGCTGGGCGAAGGGCTTGTGCAGTCTTTCCAGGTCAAGAATGGAAATGCGGCGCCCCTGCTGGCGGCGGTGGGACCATTGCAGTTCGAAGTGGTTCAGTGGCGGCTTCAGAGCGAATACGGGGCGGATGCGCGGCTCGAGCCAACGCCCTGGCAGTTTTTACGCTGGATCGATCCTTCCATCAGCGCTGCCAAACTGGCGGATATGCGTCTGCCGCCGGGCGCGCAGCTGGCGGAGGATTCTCAGGAACGGCCGGTGATTCTTTTTGATGCGGATTGGGCGCTGCGGTATTTCAAGGAAAACCATCCCGACATCGAGTTGATGACTTCGGCTCAATAACCGGGGTTGTCGAGGATAATGCACTCCCGCTCGGTCACGTCTTTCCAGCGACCCTTGCCGGATTTGGCGCGCAGAGAGAGAACCACGCGCCCCGGTTTCTCGGGTGTCCAGTCAAACCAGTGAAATCCCACCGAAGGACGCGTCGCGAACCAGACTTTCCCATCCGTGGAAATTTCGATATCGAATTCGGGCTTGGCCGAGATACGAATGGCGTAGTGCCCCGGAACGACAAGCTCGCCTTCCTGAGGATAATCGATGACGACGTCCAGTACTGATTCCGAGGATTTGGGCGCGGCAGCGGTGGGCTTCTTGGACGCCAAGGGCCGCTTGGCGCGCGTAGCCTGTTTCGCCGTGATCGTTGACGCCGTCGACTTCTTCTCGGCGCTCCGCGTCTTGGTTCGCTTGTGATTAACTTTTGTCATGAGTAGAGCTCCTCGGTTCGGGGAAAAGTTTCAAATTGGTAGGCTGATGGCTCAGTTTTCGACGGAGGACATCCATGTTTGATCAGGTAAGGTTGGGAAAAATCAGAGGCGCGCTCGAGAGAGGGCCCGTTGGTCTTGGACCGGACGATGCCAATTTCCTGTTGAGCGTCATTGCCGCGCTTGAGAATAAGAACGCTGTCTTGTCTCATCATGTTCTCGAACTGACCGAGGAGCTTGAAAACGTGAAAATGGACTTCGGCGGTGGCTCAAACCGCTGACGGCTTCTAGGTGGATTTTTTCGGGACTTCCACCGAAACGACTTCCACATCAAAGTTCAGCGTCTTACCCGCCAGCGGGTGATTGAGATCCAGGCTCACCGTGTCTTTTGTGATCTCGATGACCTTCGCCTGAATAACGCTTCCATTGCCCCGGGCCGTAACCGTCATCCCGGGTTTCAAATCCTTGATCGCTCCAAAATTCTTCTTCGGTATCTTCTGGATCGCGTCGGCCCGGACAGCGCCGTAAGCTTTTTCCGGAGGGATGACGAGAGAGCGCTTGTCGCCCTTGTGCAGGCCCATGAGCTGTTCTTCGAGCCCCGGAATCAGCTGGCGTGAACCGATGACAAAGGTCAGCGGTTGTCCTGTCTGAGACGCGTCAATGGTCTTGCCTTCCACTTTCAGCGTGTAGTTGAGTTTTACTTCCGAGCCTGCCTGAATGGCCAGATTGCGGCGGCATCCACCGGCGATGAGAAGAAAGGGGACGAGAAGTAAGGGAAGGGCCGTTCTGTTGAGGTTTCGTTTCACCGAGTTCCGCCGTCTCCGCGTTTTTCCATGGGCCTCGCCTCACTGACTACAATTTTCCGGGTTCCAACCTGCGAACCGTTGAGTTTCAAAACTGCTTCCTGGGCTTCGGCGTCCGTCGACATTTCAACGAACCCAAAACCTTTTGGGCGGCCCGTTTCACGGTCGGTGATAAGCCGCGTGCTTTCAACCTGGCCTGCAGAGGAGAAGAGAGTCCGTAGTTCTTCTTCAGGAACATCGTACGGGAGATTTCCGACGTAGAGTTTCTTGCCCATGGTAACTCCTCCCTGACCGCGACTGCCTCTGCGCTCCAAAAAGCGTCATTTGAGAGCGCAACTCGAGGGTGATAGTGGTCTATTTATAGCATGCGGTCAACGCCATCGGACGGCTCAGGAAAATTTCCCGCGTCAGCGTTTGGTATCAGTCTGGGCCTTCAGGACCACGCGGATCCGGTTCGGGGAAAGGCTTTCCAGGTTCAACTTCTCGGGGAATGACACGTTGGACCGCTGGATGACTTTCGACTGATAGCCCTCGGTCATTTCGGTGAGGTTCACGACGATTCGGACCCGGGAGGGTCGGATGAAATAGAAGTAGCGTCGGGGCCCGGACAGGGTGACTTCCACCGTGGACGGGCGGATTTCCTGGAGATCGAGGCCCGCCGGCAGATTCGCGTTCTGGACCGGTACGTCGAAAGTCTTGAACGTCACCCGGCCTTCATGAACGAAGAAGAACCAGAGAACCACGGTCGCTCCGAAAGCGATCATCTTCTCCCGTACGTTGGACCGAATCCAGCTCTGCACACGGGCCGGGCTCTCCGGCGAGGTTTCGCGGAAGAAGCTTTCCAGAAGGCGCTCCAGCGTGCCTGCGTCTGTCAACGTTTCGATCTCTCCATTCCGCGCCACGGAGATGGTGCCGCGTTCTTCGGATACCACAAGGCAGAGGGCATCGGCCAATTCGCTGAGGCCCAGCCCGGCGGCGTGGCGGGTACCGCCGCCGTTCTGGATCTTCTTCAGGTCCTTCGAGAGAGGGAGATGGCATCCGAACATCTGAACGTGGTTTCCATCCAGGATCACAGCGCCGTCATGCGTGACCGATTTCGGATTAAAGAGGCTCTTGATGAGCTGTTCGCTGAGCAGGCCATTCAGCTCCACCCCGCCATTCACGTGGCGGACAATGGCGTCCCGGCCACGAATGACGATCAATGCGCCCACCCGGTGAGCGGCAAGATCCGTCAGGGCACGAACCAGAATCTCGATTTCTTCCCGGTAAGGCCGGATGGTTCGTCGGGAAACGCGCGGGTTCAGGCTCCAGACGGCAAGTCGTTCAAAAAGACGTTTTATTTCTTCCTGAAAGATGACGATGACCGCGATCAGGATGACGGCGAAGAAGCCCTGGAAGACCGCGGCGGTCAGCTGAAGATTCAGTTCGCGGGCGGCCAGGTACACGACGCCGACGATGAAGATGCCGATGAGAACGAAGAACGCCTTGGATTGCTTGAACCAGATAATCAGCATGTAAATCAGCGTCGACATCAGCGCGATGTCGAGGAGGCCGGACAAGCCGACCTCCTTGGCGGTCATGAGGAGCGTTCGGGTGAAGTCCATCAGTCACCGTCCTGGAACGGGAAGGCGATCGCGTTTCGCCGGGAAACCTCGAGCCGCTCCAGAAGACGCACGAGAAGCGCGTTTTCCTGATTCCGCCACCCGGCTTCGGGAATTTCCCGCCCCACGTCCATGCTGCCGCCGGCGATGCTGCCGTGACCGCCCGCGCTGGCGCGGTCTCCGCAGACGTCGCGCAGAATCTCGCCCGCTTCGGCGCCCACCTTGGAAGTTCTCAGAGAGAGGCAAAGCCGTCCGCGGTACCGACCGGTGCTGAAGGCCCAGCGAACGCGCTCGTACGAAAGAAAGAAATCCGCCGTTTGAGACACGAGGTCCGGCGTTTCCACATTCCCAAGGTGCGAGACCAGAACGGGGCCGCAGACAACGGCGCGTCGGATTCCGCGTGCCAGCGTGGCGAAGAAGCGGCGCGAGCGCTTCGGGTTCTGGATTTTGGCCAGGAGCGTCAGGTCACAATGGGGGAGAAGATCCAGATAGGATTCGGTGACGATTCGCTCTCCCGAACGGAAGAAGTGCATCGTGTCCGTCAGGATGCCGTAGGCCAGCGCGGTGGCGACCGGCGTTGGCGGCCTGCGGTGAACGGAGAGCAGGGCATTGGCAAGAATCACGCTGGTGGCACCGCAGTGGGTGTTCACGATGGAGAGATCCGCGTCGGGCGTCACGGTTGAGCGGTGCTGGTCGATCACGATGGCCGCGCGCCGGTTGGGGGGGAAACGATTGTTGCGGAACGAAGGTTGCGTGTCAACCAGCGCCACGTTCTCGTGGCGGGCCAGCTCACCGGGGCGGAGCCGGCGGATCGGCACGCGAAGGAGCGACACCATGGACTGGTTCTCCGTGCGGCCGATGACGCCGCCGTAGGCGATGCGACACGAGATGCCTTCGGCTTCGGCCAGGACCTTCAACGCGAACGCGCTGGCAATGGAATCGGGATCCGGAAAATCATGTGTGAGCACGAGCAGAGGGGACAGACGGCTCCGGTTCTTCGCCAGGAAGCGGAGAAGCCTGCGACTGTCCGCGGCGACGCTCGCCGAGACGGAGGACTTTTTCTTCATAGCTACCTTCTATTATGAACCCGTGTCCCGGTTCAAGCTGAATTCAAAATGCTAAAAAGCTCCCTGTGAAAAAACCTCTGGTTGGCGTCATCATGGGAAGCACCTCGGACTGGGAAACGATGCAGCATGCCTGCGCGGTTCTTGAAAGTTTCGGTGTTCCGTACGAGCGGGAAGTGGTGTCCGCTCACAGGACGCCGAAATGGCTGGCCCAGTACGGCGCCTCGGCCGAGCGCCGGGGTCTCGAGGTAATTATTGCCGGCGCGGGCGGTGCCGCCCATCTTCCGGGCATGACCGCGTCCCAGACGCTTCTCCCCGTTCTCGGCGTACCCGTAGAAACCCGGGCCCTGAAAGGCCTCGATTCCCTTCTTTCCATCGTGCAGATGCCGGCCGGAATTCCGGTTGGAACGCTGGCGATCGGCCCTGCCGGCGCCGGCAATGCGGCGTATCTCGCCGTGGCCATACTGGCGGGGAAACGCGCCGACCTTCGACGTAAGCTTCGTCAGTTCCGCGAAGAGCAGACCCGCAAGGTTCGCGACTCGAAGCTTCCATGAGCGCGCCGGTGTTGCCCGGCGCAACCGTTGGCGTGCTCGGCAGCGGCCAGCTCGGTCGCATGTTTGCCATCGCGGCGCGCCGCCTCGGATATCGCGTCCACACCTTCTCTCCCGACAGCGACACGCCCACCGGCCAGGTTTCCGATTTCGAGTGGCAGGCGCCTTACACCGATCTTGAAGCGGTGAGAAAATTCGCCAGAGGCGTTCAGGCGGTCACGTTCGAGTTCGAGAACATTCCTTTTGAAACCGCCGAAGCGGTCGCGGGCATCGTGCCTGTGCGTCCGCGGCCCGAAGTCCTGCACATCACCCAGCACCGCCTTCGCGAGAAGACGTTCCTCTCGTCGAAGGGATTTCCGATACCTGCGTTCCGTCACGTGAAGAGCGCCGTGGAAGCGCGCACGGCGGCGGAGGCGATCGGATGCCCGTGCGTCCTGAAGTCCGCCGGTTTCGGTTATGACGGCAAGGGACAGAAGACCATTCGTCAGCTCTCGGAAGCCGAGGCCGCGTTCAACGCGGTCGGCGGAACGGAGAGCGTCATAGAGGCCTTCGTGGATTTCGAGAAGGAAATTTCCGTCGTCGCGGCGAGGTCGCTCTCCGGCGAATTCGCGCATTACGGCGCGATCGAGAACCTCCACAGGAATCACATCCTCGATGTGACCGTGTCCCCGGCGGATCTTCCCGACGCGCTCCGCCGTGAAGCGATCAACATGGCGAAGTCGATCATGGAAGCGCTCGATGTGGTGGGCGTCATGTGCGTCGAGATGTTCGTTGGCAAGGATGGCAAGCTGCTCGTGAACGAACTGGCGCCCAGGCCGCACAACTCCGGGCATTTCACGATCGACGCCTGCGATACGAGCCAGTTCGAGCAGCAACTGCGCGCCGCCTGCGGTCTTCCGCTCGGCGCCACGACGCAGACCCGCCCGGCCGCGATGGTCAATCTTCTGGGCGACGTCTGGGAGAACGGCGAGCCCCGGTGGGCCGACGTCCTGAAAATCCCGGGCGTGCGCCTCCACCTTTACGGAAAGATGGAGGC
>JAYTIE010000170.1:0-10009 GCA_043732015.1 Elusimicrobiota bacterium
GTCGTTGGTGAGGCGCTTCGCATTGCGCCCGTCGTAATCGGCCACGTAGAGTTCCTTGCGGCCGGTCGCGTTGTTGGTGAAGACGATCTTGGAGGTGAAGATTCCAGCCTGTCCCGTGAAATACTTCACGATGTCGTTCGAGACCTCGTGCGCGAGATCGCGTAGGCCGCCGGTGCTGCCACTCTTGGAAACGCTCAGGAGTTCCTTGCCGGACGCGGTGTCGAACAGGCGTGCCTGGATCTCGATCTGGTCGCCTCCGCGGGCCTTGACGGCGGCGGACACGACGACGTCGGAACCGAGCGGTTTCCACTGCAGGGCGTCGTTGCGGCTCTGCACATTGGGGCCGTGTTCGACGAGGTTGAACAGGGTGGAGAACTTCATGTCGCCGGCCACAACGGCCGTCGCATTCTGCGGAACGGCGGTAGCGACGCTCTTATCGGCCGCGTAGAAGTCCGCGATGCCGAGATTGAACTTGTCGCGGGAGCGGTCGAGCTTGATGTCGACGGGATCGGCGAAGGCGGCCGCGGCCGCGAGGATCGCCGCCAGCACCGGAACGAGGAACCGCGCGCGCATCAGTTGCTCAGGGCGCGGACCCGGTCCTGGGCCGTCTTCGCTTCTTCCGCGTACGGGAAGCCCTTGATCAATTCGGTGTAGGTTTCCTTGGCCTGGGATTTCTTCCCCGCCGCTTCGAGCAGGGACGCTTTCCGGAACAAGGCCACCGGAGCGAGCTTGTCTTTAGGAAAATCCTTCACAACGCCGGCGTACGCTTCCACCGCATCGTCGGTCTGGCTCAGCTTCGCATTCGCGTCTCCGATCTTGAGCCTGGCTTCCGCCACGCGCTCGCTTTTCGGGAACTGCTTCACATAGGCCTGAAAGCCCTTGATGGCTTCCTGATACTTTCCCCGCGCGAAGTCCGTGTTGGCGAGGTTGAAGGACGTACTCGGAAGCGGCTTCTCGACGAACTTGGAGCCGGAGAGCAGTTCGATCTGCGTGTCCATGCGGGCCGAGAGCGAGGCTTCCACGTCGTCCAGATGCGACGACATCGTGCCCATGCGCTGCTGATAGTCGTTCAGTTCGGCCTGAAGCGCTGTGATCTGCTGGCTCAGCGTCTGGATCTGCTGACCCAGGTCCGCCTGCGCGGTCTGCACGCTGTCGGTTTGATCTTTCACGCCACCCAACCGGGTCTCAACACCCTGCTGGATGTTATAGAGATCGCTCTGGATGCCGCGAATGTCCTGTCGCGTCACACAGCCGGCGAGCAGGAAGCCCGCGGCAAGAGGAAGGGCGGCGCGGCGAATCATTGCAGTTCGGAAGACTTCACCGAGATCGCCTCGGCGTTGCGGACCTTCGTGACGCCACGGCGATTCATGGCAAAGCATTCGTCGGTGGCGGTGGTGCACATCGGGCGCTCTTCACCGAACGAGATCGTCTCGAGCCGGGCTTTCGGAATGCCGGCGGTGATGTAATAGGAACGAACCGCGTTGGCGCGTTTCTGGCCCAGAGCGATGTTGTACTCGGTGGTTCCCCGTTCGTCGCAGTGGCCTTCCACGCGGACTTTAACGGAGGCCGGAAGTTTTTTCAGGATCGCGACGTTGGTCTTCAGCGCGGCGCGGGCGGCGTCTTCGATATTCGCGCCGTCGTAGTTGAAGTGAACGAGCTGGAGGGCCGGGATTTCGGTCCAGTCCTGAAGAATGCGGATGTCACCGGCATTCGCGTCGGTGTCTTTCGCGTTCGCATCGGCGTTCTCGTCCGTAGGAGCTTCGACTTTTGGCTTCTCGTCGATCGGCAGCTTTTTCTTCGGAGGGCAGCCCATCAGGGACATCATGGAAATGAGTGCAACAGAGTAAACGGCAGTACGCTTGAAATTCAAAGTTTGCCTCCTAAGTTCTTTATCCGAAAAAACCGCTCCGCGAGGTGGGCTCTTTGGTCAGGCAAGTATAGTCAAATTCCGCTCTGATTTGAGAAGTGGAACAAGGTATCGGCCCGTATAGGACGACTTTGTGGCCGCGACCTTCTCCGGCGTCCCCGCCACAATCAGCTCGCCGCCGCGCCCTCCACCTTCAGGACCCAGGTCCACCAGCCAATCGGCGGTCTTGATGACTTCCAGATTGTGTTCGATCACGACGACGGAGTTCCCCGTATCAACGAGCCTGTGAAGAACCTGCAGGAGCTTGTCGACGTCGGCGAAATGCAGCCCTGTGGTCGGCTCATCCAGAATATAGAGCGTGCGGCCCGTGGCACGACGCGCCAGCTCGGTGGCGAGTTTCACGCGCTGGGCTTCTCCGCCCGAGAGCGTCGTCGCCGCCTGACCCAATCGCATGTAGCCAAGCCCTACGTCGGTCAGCGTCTTCAGGATTCTCGCGACAAAGACGTGCGCCGAGAAAAACTCCGTTCCTTCCTCGACGGTCATGTCGAGGACCTGCGCGATGTTCTTCCCCTTGAAGCGTACCCCAAG
The DNA here is from genome assembly GCA_043732015.1 of Elusimicrobiota bacterium. Lineage (GTDB taxonomy): Bacteria > Elusimicrobiota > Elusimicrobia > F11 > F11 > JBBRXR01. The sequence continues at coordinate 2,456 of JAYTIE010000170.1, forward strand.
GGTATCCTCGTTGAACCGCGCGCCCTTGCAGACGTCGCAGGTGACGTAAACGTCCGGCAGGAACTGCATGGAAATCTTCAGCGTGCCATCGCCTTCGCAGTTCTCGCACCGGCCGCCTTTCACGTTGAAAGAGAAGCGGCCGGGAAGGAAGGCCCGCCGTTTCGATTCCGGAAGCTGGGAGAAAATCTCGCGAATGGGCCCGTACGCGCCCGTGTACGTCGCCGGGTTCGAACGCGGCGTGCGGCCGATCGGGTCCTGATCAATGACGATGACCTTGTCGAGATGCTCGAGGCCCTTGATGGATTTGTGCGTGCCCGGTTCGTCCTTCGCGTTGTTCAGTTTCTTGGCGATTCCCTTATAAAGGATTTCATGCACGAGGGTGGACTTGCCGGACCCCGACACGCCGGTGATCGCGACGAAGAGCCCCAGAGGAATGCTGACATCGATGTTCTTCAGGTTGAACTGGGCGGCGCCCTTGATCTCCACCCACGCGTCGCCGGGCTTGCGACGCTTCTCGGGCACGGCGATGCCTTTGGATCCGTTCAGGTACTGGGCGGTGATCGAAGCCGGGTTCTTCAGAACTTCGGAGGGCGGTCCTTCGGCGACAATGTTTCCGCCATGCACGCCGGCGCCCGGACCGATGTCCACCAGCCAGTCCGCCATGCGGATGGTTTCCTCATCGTGTTCCACGACGACCAGTGTGTTGCCCGCGTCGCGGAGACGGGTCAGCGTGGCCAGAAGCCGCGTGTTGTCCCGCGGATGAAGGCCGATGGTGGGCTCGTCCAGCACATAGAGAACGCCGACGAGGCCCGCGCCGATCTGCGTGGCGAGATAGATGCGCTGCGCTTCCCCGCCGGCCAGCGTTCCGGATTCACGGCTCAGCGTCATGTAGTCGAGGCCCACGCGCACGAGGAAGCCGAGGCGCGAGGTGATCTCCTGGAAAATCTGCTTCGCGATCGCCTTGTCGCGGTCGTTCAGCTTGAGTTCCTTCACAAAATTCTCGGCGGACTGAACGTCCATCGCGCAGAGCTCGGAAATCGAGAGCCCCCCCACCTTCACCGACAGCGCTTCCTTTTTCAGGCGCGCGCCGTGACAGGTCGGGCATTCCCGCTTCGACATGAAGCGATTCTGGATCTCTTCTTTCACGAATTCTGATTCGGTCTCCCGGTAGCGGCGATCAAGGTTGTTCAACACGCCTTCGAATTCGCCATCGCCGGTCAGAAGCGCCTTCTTCGCCTGCTTCGTCAGGTCCTTCCACGGCACGTCCGTCGGAACGCGGTTGCGCTTGCAGGCGTCGGCGATGATGTCGTCGTAATAGGACGCCCACGACTGCTTCCAGCGGTTGGTGCGCGTCGTGACCGGGTCCGACCACGCCTGGATGGCGCCGTCATCAATGGACTTGGAGGGATCCGGCACCACGAGGTTCTCCGTCACCTTCACCTGGTTGCCCAGGCCGTCACAGTCGGGACACGCGCCATAGGGGCTGTTGAAGGAAAATAGGCGCGGCTCGATCTCTGGCAGGGAGACGCCGCAGTCGGGGCAAGCGTGATGTTCGCTAAACAGCCGCACGCCGTCCTTCGGGACGTCGATCATCACGAGGCCGCGGCCTTCCTTCAGGGACGTTTCGACGGAATCGCCGAGGCGTTCGCGGTTGGCGGCATTGACCTCGATGCGGTCGACGACGAGTTCAATGTCGTGTTTCTTGTAGCGGTCGAGCGTGATCTTCTCATCGAGCCGGTAAATTTTCCCGTTCACGCGGGCGCGCACGTAACCCTTCCCCGCGTAGCGCGTAAAGAGTTCCTCGTACGTGCCCTTCCGGCCCTGAACGAGCGGCGCCATGATGGTGACCTGGGTTCCCTCGGGCAGCGCAGAAATTTCGGAGATGATCTGCTGGGCCGACTGCGGGCGGATCACTTTCCCGCAGTTCGGGCAGTGCGGCGTGCCGACGCGGGCATACAGAAGGCGGAGATAGTCGTAGATCTCGGTCGTGGTTCCAACGGTGGAGCGTGGATTGTGGCTGGGAGAGCGCTGTTCGATGGCGATCGCGGGAGACAGGCCCTCGATGGTGTCCACGTCGGGCTTGTCCATCATCTCGAGGAACTGGCGGGCGTAGGCCGAAAGCGACTCAACGTAACGGCGCTGCCCTTCTGCGTAGAGCGTGTCGAACGCGAGCGAGGACTTCCCGGATCCGGAGAGGCCCGTGAAGACGACGAGCTTGTTTCTCGGGATGCGAAGCGTGATGTTCTTTAAATTGTGGGTCCGCGCGCCGCGGACAATGATTTCATCCATGTCTTGTTCTTACGGTTGGAGAGACGGGAAAGTTGGGCTGGAGGAATAATACCTTTTCGGGGCGGCTCGCCGGAAAGGGCGCGGTGGGCTCGTCAGACGGGTTCGAAACTGATGACGGGCGGGGAACCGGGCAGGGAACCGGTCGAGATGCAGGAAGAACGGGCCCAGTGGCGGTCGTTGCGCTTGGGATGATCCCGGTTGTAATGAAGGCCGCGGCTTTCCTGGCGGGCCAGGGCGGAGCGGATGACCAGTTCACCCACCAGGGCGACGTTGCGAAGCTCGAGCAGCTCGGCTGTGACCTTGAAGTCCCAGTAGTATTCCTGGATTTCGCCCTTCAACAGCTCCATGCGGCGGAGAGCCCGGGCGAGACGCTTGTCCGTCCGCTCGATGCCGACGTAATTCCACATGATGCGGCGGATCTCGTCCCAGTTCTGCGCGATGACGACCTGCTCATCCGGATCGCGCGCGGATCCGGGATTCCACGAGGGAATTTTCACGGGCGCCATGGGGCTCCGCGCCACTTCGGTCGCGCGCCGGGCGGCCCGGTCCGCGAACACGACGCACTCGAGAAGGGAATTGGACGCGAGACGGTTCGCGCCGTGAAGGCCGGTATAAGCGACCTCGCCCACCGCGAAAAGGCGCGACAGATCGGTCTCTCCCCATTCGTCCACCGCCACGCCGCCGCAAAAATAGTGCGCGGCCGGCACCACCGGAATCGGCTGTTTGGTGATGTCGATGCCGAAGTCGAGACACTTCTGGTAAATGACCGGGAAGCGGCGCTTGATGAAAGCGGGCTTCCGTTGCGTGATATCGAGATAGACGCAGTTCTCTCCGTGCCGTTTCAGTTCCCGGTCGATGGCGCGCGCCACGATGTCGCGCGCGGCAAGGTCCTTCTGCGCGCTGTAACGGCGCATGAAGCGCTCGCCGGATTTCAGCTTCAGCACGCCGCCTTCCCCGCGAACCGCTTCGCTGATGAGGAAGGACTTGGCGTACGGGTGGTAGAGACAGGTCGGATGAAACTGCACGAACTCCATGTTCCCCAGTGGTACACCCGCGCGGAACGCCATCGCGAGGCCATCGCCGGTGGCGACGTCCGGATTCGACGTGTAGAGATAGGTTTTCCCCGCGCCACCCGTGGCCAGCACGGTGGCCTTGGCGAGAATCGTGTCCACGCGGCGCGCCTTCCGGTTCAACACATAGGCGCCGAGGCAGGCATTCGCCTGTCCGAGATCGTAGTGGCGGCTCGAGAGCAGATCGACGGCAAAATGGTCTTCCAGAACCCGGATGTTCTTCGATTCCTTCACCCGCGCGATGAGCGCGCGGTGAATCTCCCGGCCGGTCCTGTCCGCGACATGAAGAATTCGCCGGTGGGAATGGCCACCTTCAAGGCCCAGCGCGAAGGTTTCCGGCTCGTCGCCGGATTTTTCCCGCAGCGAAAAGCGAACCCCGAGATCAATAAGTTCTCGAATGCGGGCCGGCGCTTCCGACACCACGGTGCGAACGGCTTTCTCGCGGCAGAGGCCGCCGCCCGCCTTCAGCGTGTCGGCGATATGGCTTTCAAAGGAATCTTCCGGGTTCGTGACGGCCGCGATGCCACCCTGCGCGTATTCGGTGGCGCCGTCCTCAAGCTGACCCTTCGTGACGAGGAAAACCTCTCCGGAGGAGGCGAGCTTCAGCGCGGTCATGAGCCCGGCCAGGCCGGACCCGATCACGAGAAAGTCGCATTTCAGCGCCGCGTGTTTCTTCATCGGTCAGGCGGGTTGCACGAAAGAGGTGATGTCCTGGAAAACGACGCCGATGCCCAGGTGGTGGTCAGATTCGCGAATGACGAAAGACGAACAGCCGAGGACAAGGGTTTCACCGTTGGGTTTCGGAAAACGAAGCTGAACGCGCACGGCCGGCGTCTGGCGCTTCTGCGTGGACTCGAGCGCCGAAACGAGCGCCGGGTACAATGGCAGGGCCTGCCCCAGCGGGCGCCCCAACACTTCCTCCGCATTGACGCCGAGGATGCGGCAGGCCGAGAGGTTGCAAATGGAGACCTTTCCCTGAAGATCGGTGGCGATGATGCCGCTGGTCGCGCTGGCCATCAGTCCGGCGCCGTAGCCGAGATCTTTCACAAGCTCTGTGTGCGTGCGGCAGTTCTCGATGGCGACCGCGACGTGACGCGCCAGAAACTGCAGGAACTCCTGGTCGGCCTCATGGAAGATTCCGTCGACGCGGTTCACCAGTTCGATGATGCCGTACGCCTTGTCTTTCCGCATGACGGGAACGCAGAGAATGGAGCGGGTTCGAATGCCGGTGATGACATCCACGGCGCGGTTGAAACGCTCGTCGTTCTGAACGCCGTCGATGCGGACGGATTGGCGGTTCGTCGCGCACCAGCCCGCAACACCGAGTTTCATCTTGAAAGGAACTTCTCGGAGAAGGCTCAGGGAAACGCCTTTCGCGGCCTGCGGGTGAAGCTCCGCTTTGGCCTCGTCAATCGTGAAATAGGTTCCGCCCTGGGCTTTCAGGACGTCGCTCGCGCGGTTCAGAACGAACGCATAGAGTTTCTCCTCGGTGTGAATGGCGTGAAGTTCGGCCAGGGCTTCAAAAAGCGCCGTCGTGTGGTAGGTTCCGAGCACGTCTAACCCCGTTTAAACCAGGTGCCGGATAACGTCGGACGCGGGAACCTGTTTTTGCTCGCGCGTTTCGAGGTTTTTCACGGTGGCCTGGTTGTCCTTCACTTCGTCCTCGCCGATCAGGATGGCCCACTTCGCGCCGTCGTCAACGGCGCCGCTCATCTGGTTCTTGAGCTTCCGGCCGGGCGTGATGGGCGGAACGGAAAATCCGTTGGCGCGAAGCTGGTTCGCGATGGAGAAGGCCAGTGCCGACGCGCCCTGGTCCATGGCCACGACATGAGCGCGCCGCGCGCCGCCCTTCTCGGCGGCGTCCGCGTTCTTCAGGCGAATCGAAACCACCCGGTCCATGCCGAGCGCGAAGCCGACTGCCGGTGTGGGCGGACCGCCGAGCAATTTCACCAGATCGTCGTAGCGCCCGCCGGCCGCGACCGCGCTCTGCGCGCCGAGATCCGGGGACACGAATTCAAAGACCGTGCGGGAGTAATAGTCGAGGCCCCGCACGAGCCGGTCGTTTTCCTGGAAAACGACGCCCGCGTCAGAAATGAGTCTAAGGAAAGTGGCGTGATGCGCACGGCAGGCCTCGCAGAGGTAATCGCGCATCGCAGGCGCGCCGGTGAGCTTCGGGCCGTCCACTTTTGAATCCAGCACGCGGAGCGGATTCTTCTCCATCCGGCGCTGGCTTTCCTCGGTGAGTTCGGACGCGCGCGCCCGGAGATAGTCCAGCAGGGCCGCGCGGTGTTTCGGCCGGCACTCGCCGCATCCGAGGGAATTCACATTGACGCTGATTCCGCGAATGCCGAACTCCGACAGGATGCGCCAGCCGATCAGAACGGTATCCGCGTCAGCCGACGCCTCGGCCGAACCAAAGTATTCGCTGCCAATCTGCCAGAACTGGCGGTAGCGTCCCGCCTGCGGACGTTCCGCCCGGAACATGGGACCCACGTAGAAAAGACGCTGAAGCCCCGACTGAACCCAGAGGCTGTTCTCGACGAAATGGCGAACCACGCCGGCGGTGCCTTCGGGACGGAGCGCGAAGTTGCGCTCGCCACGGTCGGTGAACGCGAACATTTCTTTCTCCACCACATCGCTCGTGTCACCCATGGCACGGGAGAACAGTTCGGCGTGTTCGAAAATGGGCGTGCGCAGTTCCGAGAAGGAGAACTGATCGTACACGCGGCGGGCCGTGTTCTCGAGCTCGACGAAAGCAGCCACTTCGGCGCCGCTCAGATCACGCGTGCCTTTGGGGACGTGGATATCAGACATGGGACGTATCGCTCATGGGAGGGCTATTGAATCAAAAAGGAACGGCGGGGGCGGGTTAGAAAATCCAGCTTTTCAGCTTATCGCGGTCCGTGATGATGATCTTGTTGTCGGCGAACGACACGCATCCGATGCGGCGGAATCGGGAAATGACGCGGCTGATGACTTCCCGGGCGGTTCCGGCCATCTCGGCCAGTTCCTTGTGGGACAGCTCCATGTCGATGACGAGACCTTCGGGAGTGGCTTTGCCATAGCGCTCCGCCAGATCCAGCAGGATCTGGGCGATGCGCCCCAGAACGTTGTTGAACGACAGGGCTTCGATTTCCTTGTTGGCGCGACGGAGGCGGCCGGAGAGGGTCTTCAGCATCGTAAGCGCGATGGCCGGACGCGAAAGCGACAGCTTCCGGAAGTCATCCGACTTCAACATGATCAAAACGGAATCCTCGAGCGCCGAGGCCGAGGCGGAACGGACTTCTTCGTCGATCAGCGACATTTCACCAAAAAAGTCGCCGGGTTCGAGATAGGCGAAGGTCTTGGAGCGGCCCTGCGTTGAGGAGCCGAAAATCTTCACACGCCCTTCCATCACCACGTACAGACAGGCGCCGGGCTGGGATTCGGTGAAGATGCGCTCGGCGCGGCGGAAACGGGACAGCTGGCACATCTGGGCCACGCGCAGGAGATCCTCGGCGGAAAGGCCATTCAGGAGTTCAACGCCCCTCAGAAAGCTGGCGAGCTGGTGGATATCGACGGCCTTCGCGGCCTTGGGCTGCTTCGGTGTGGGCATATTCAGTTCTTTTGACCCCGTGACAGGGGCGTCGTGTTCATCATCGGCTCATAACAATCTACGGTGTAATACGCCCGGCGACAATGGAAAAAGTAAAAACGACACGCCAAATTGACAATAACCGGTACGGGGGTTAAGCTTCGAAACGTCATGGCACCACAAGCAGATTGGCTCCCACTTCTCCGCCGCGTATTTCTTTTCTCGAGTTTCACAACTCCACAGCTGGCGCTTGTTGCCAAACGCATGGCCCTCGTCTCCTACCCGAAGGGCGCCGTGCTGTTCAAGGCCGGAGACCCCGGCACGTCCCTCCTACTCGTACTCTCGGGGACCGTGAAGGTTCTCAAGGAGGACGGAGAGCCTCTTACCTTCCTGAACCGCGGCGACATCCTGGGGGAGATGTCGGTGCTGGCCGGAGAAGCCCGCGGACACACCGCCGTCGTTGATTCAACGGCGGACGTCGTGGTCCTCCAGAAGAGCGATTTCGACGCGCTCCTCGCGAAGAACCCCGCGCTCTCGCTGCACCTTTCGCGAATTCTTTCCAACCGCCTCGCGTCCGTTCATCGCGGCGGCCAGGCGGCGCCGCCGCCGGCAAAAGTTTTC